>CALPWQ020000178.1 GCA_943327315.2 Chitinophaga pinensis | reverse complement strand
GGGGTCCATAAACCAGAGTAATACCGATTACATAAAATATAAAGTTGGTTTTAGTCGGACAACAATGATTCGGATACTTTCTTTTTAGATTGAAGCAAGTTTGTGTGTAGTCCCCAGGTTTTGGTCTTGATCCTTGTTTGACCCCGATGGGGTCATTGGTTTTCGGGAGAGCTTATGGTTACAAAGGTTAGACCCCGATGGGGTCCATAAACCAGAGTAATACCGATTACATAAAATATTAAAGTTGGTTTTAGTCGGACAACAATGATTCGGATACTTTATTTTAGATTGAAGCAAGTTTGTGTGTAGTCCCCAAGTTTTGGTCTTGATCCCGTATAAACCAATTTGGGGCAATCTTTAAGCACAAAAAAAGCCAACGCAAGAGCATTGGCTTTTCAAAATGATATGTGTACAGCTTAACGCTTGTGCATAGGCTCATCGGAAACCGAAAGTTTCTTTCTTCCTTTGCGACGACGTGCGGCCAAGACTCTTCTGCCATTTTTTGTTGCCATACGGCTACGGAAACCGTGTTTGTTTCTTCTTTTTCTGACAGAGGGTTGAAACGTTCTTTTCATGACTTTGATTCGTTATAAATTGACTTTTTTCTCAAAAATTCGGATTGCAAAGATAACTGATTTTTCTTTTTAACAACACTATTGAAAGAAAAAACTAAAAAAAACAATTTGTTGCTCCGCAGACATGTATTTTTGTACCACACAATTTTGCCTTAAATACAATGCTTCGTCCAAAAAAAGAGAAAACCGGTAAACAAAAGATTTCCAAAGATAGCATTCGCAAAGCACGTGGCATCTTTACCTTCTTGAAACCCTACAGAAACGCCTACATTGTTGGGTGGATTTTTTTATTGCTTTCTACTTCTGCGGGGTTGATGTTTCCCTTTTTGATGGGACAGCTGCTCGGACAAGGGGTTTCCAGCAAGCCAGCGACGATGCAAGATTCCGTTGGACTACTGTCCTTGGAAAACATCAATTCAGTTGCTATTGCCTTGTTCATTCTATTCGCAACACAGGCCGTTTTCTCTTATTTCCGTGTGGTGATTTTCACCAATGTGACGGAGAATGCCTTGCGCGATATTCGAAGGTCGGCTTTTACCAAGTTGATTTACATGCCGATGGACTTCTTCAACCAAAATAAAGTGGGTGAATTGACCAGCCGCATGAGTTCAGACATTACGCAGGTGCAAGAAACCATGAAAACAACGATCGCTGAATTTTTCAGGCAGATTGTGATCGTCATTGGTGGAATTGTATTTCTGTTCTTCCTGTCGTGGAAACTTGCACTGATTATGATTGGGACTGTTCCCGTGATGGCTGTCATCGCCGTATTCTTCGGTCGCTTCATTCGCAAACTATCCAAACAAGCGCAAGATCAAGCCGCTGAATCCAATTCAATCATTGAGGAATCGCTGACGGGGATCAGCAATGTAAAATCCTTTACGAACGAGTTTTTTATCCTAGGGAAATACAACGAGAAAATTGAGCAAATCCGGAACATGAATGTGAAAAGTGGGGTTTGGCGTGGCTTGTTCATCTCGTTCATTATCTTCTGCTTGTTTGGTGCCATTGTTTTCATCGTTTGGCAAGGATTGCTAATGACCCAAGGACCTAATCCTCAATTGAATCCCAAAGATTTTTTCTCCTTCATCATGTACACCATCATGATGGGTGCATCGATTGGTTCACTTCCTGATTTGTATGCGAGCATCCAAAAAACGATCGGTGCCACTGAAAATTTGATGACCTTGATTGGTCAGCCAGGTGAACAAGAACTCCTAATAGGAAAAAGTACGCCGAACATGACTGGAGAAATTCGTTTCAACAATGTAGAATTTTCCTATCCACAGCGCAAGGACCTTCCGGTGCTTCAAGGAATAAGTTTTCATGCCCAACAAAATGAAACGATTGCCTTCGTAGGTTCATCAGGGTCGGGTAAATCAACCATTTCCTCCCTTCTGCTGCATTATTATGATACGGATGGGGGTAGTATTCAATTCGATGGGAATGACATTAAAACAATCGATGTCACGCATTTGCGCAAGCACATGGCCATCGTACCGCAAGAAGTCATTTTATTTGCAGGATCTATTCGTGAAAACATTCGTTTTGGTGACACCGATGCCAGCGAAGAAGAGATCATTGAAGCAGCAAAAAAAGCAAATGCCTGGGAATTCATCAGTTCATTCCCTGAAAGATTAGAAACACAAGTAGGTGATCGAGGAATTCAATTGTCAGGAGGACAAAAGCAACGCATCGCCATTGCACGAGCAATCATTAAAAATCCTGCAATCCTTATCCTTGACGAAGCAACATCTGCTTTGGATTCAGAATCAGAACGCTTGGTTCAGGATGCCTTGGACAAACTCATGCAAGGACGCACATCCTTTGTGATTGCACACCGCCTATCCACCATTCGGAATGCGAACAAAATCTTGGTTATTCAACAAGGTCAAATTGTTGAGCATGGGACCCATGAAGAATTGATTTCACAAAATGGCATCTACACCAATTTGGTCGAATTGCAGGGCATGGACCAAGGGGACGATCTACAAGGTTGAGACTAATGACTAGTTACTAATGACTAGTTACTAATGACTAGTTACTAATGACTAATGACTAATTATTAGTGACTTAAAGTTCTGACTTCGTGCATTCTTCGCTCCTCACGTGTCCGCTGAGGCGTAGCTACCAAATAAATCGTAACTCGTAATTTATATTTCGTGGCCGAGTCTGCTAGCGCTCCTCACGTGTCCGCTGAGGCGTAGCCACCAAACTCGTAATTCGTGGCTTCGAGTCTGCTAGCGCACCTCAGCCACCAAACTTCGTAATTCGTAATTCATAATTAGTAACTCCACCTTAGCCCTCGTGTTCCTTAAAAATCTTATTCAGCCATTTGAGCATCACGAAAAGAATCAAGGCGGCGGAGCCTAAAAGTGCAAAGTTGACGTAGAAGAAATTCGCTTTGTCTTGGTAGCCATCCCAGAACGAGCTTAAGAGACCCGACAGCT
>CALPWQ020000177.1 GCA_943327315.2 Chitinophaga pinensis | reverse complement strand
TTCTTTTATCGCTTGACTTCACCAAATTCGATCTTCCCCAAGTAAGAATTGGTTCACCGTAAATTTTTTCCATGATCAAATCTGCCATCAACCTAGAATGTCTTCCGTTACCATTTGGAAAACAATGAATGCTTACCAACTCATGTTTGAAGCGAATTGCCATTTCATCAGGAAGAAAGATATTATTCTCATACCAATATGCCGCATTATCCAACAGTTGCTTGAGTTGAATAGGGATTAAAAAACTCTTGATTCCTAAATTCTTTTCTGAATTTCTGAAAGAACCTGCCCATTTCCAAACCTCACCGTACATCCGTCGATGTAAATCTTTAATAAACTGTTCGGAAAGCAATTCGTCGGATTTGATTTTTTTACCAATGGTCCATTGTATGGCCTTCTCGATATTGAGTTGCTCAAATTCATCCAACTCTTCGCGTGTTGTTATCGATAAAATCTTCAACCCATCCTGTTCTTCCTCACTCAGCGGAGTTTGACCATCAAAATAATTTATCTCTAATCCCATAAGATTTTTGGCATTTCAAATTTGATTTCTGCAGTTTTTTGTGCGACTGCCTGTTCAATACGATCCTTTGAATTTTGCTGATCTTCCAATGTCATTGTTGCATTTGTGCGCATAACAATTTCTGTAGCCAGTTCTTTTGCCCTTTTTTCAATCATTTGTTCTAATGATTCATGTTTGGAAACAAAACCATAAACCAATTTCAGATCCATCGCATTCGCGACATCACGAAGAGAATTAAGTGTAATCGTTCCATTTGCTTCGCGCACCTCAATTTCTTTTACGCTTTGAGGCGAAATGCGTAAGCGATTACCCAATTGTCTCAATGACATTTTTAATGCTATTCGAAATGTATTTATCCATCCTTTAGGAGGAATGACGGTTGATTTCAAATGCTTGAAATGGTTTAATTTCTTGTCTGCTTGCTGTAGAAGCAAATATTGTTTATTATTTTTCATACGGATATAACCTGAAAATTAAAATCAAAAATAAGGTTATTACCTTAATAATACAAATTTAATTTAAGGATATTGCCTTATTTCATACCTATTCGAAACTTCCATACAAAAGGTTGAATTGAGTTTCTGAGGAAGTTATGTTTAGTTCTAACGTAATAAAATATGAGACTGATAAGATCTGTAAAAAACATAATCATCTATATAACAATGGTATAAATGAAAAAAAAGCCCTTTAAAAAAGGGCTTTTAGTGGAGTCGGAGGGGTTCGAACCCTCGTCCAAACGACGAATTTTCAAGCTTTCTACATGCTTATTTCCTGATTGATTTTCGACCGAAGCACGGACAGGAACACCCCTTACTTCGACTTAGCTACTTCGTTCTTACGGAAAGGTAGTACCATCGTTTCCGCCAGCTCAATAGGATGAACTTCCATATTCCATAGCCAATGAGCAGGGCGCTGGAGGAAGTACTTGTCCTGGTTACTAAACTTCTCCGGGATTAAGCCAATTAACATTCAGTTAATTAAGCAGCAAGTGCGTATGACGTATTGTCAATTATAGTTCGTGACATGAGATTTAAGAGGTACACCACAACCCTCTGCATGCTGACACTTGACTATCGCTATCGCTGTCAAATCCAATGTCGACCCCAATAGTTTTACAAATGTACGAATTTAAAGGGACAATCCTTCTTCGCTCTTTGAGCTTGAAAGATATAAAGACCGTCTGCTAAGGCAGACTTAAAGACAAAAGACCGCTTCGCTTCAAGACTTTGTTCATGCTTCGGTGGCTCAGGTTCGCAGGAAACTCGAAGTCTAGTGGCTGAGGTGCGCATCAGTCTCGAAGTCTGGTGGCTCCGCCCCAGCGGACACGTGAGGTGTGCAGCAGTCTCGAAGCCACAATGGACCATGGAACAAGGACGTTGATCTCAACCTATCGAAGATAAATTCAACTCGTAATTCGTAACTCGTCATTCGTGGCTTCGAGTATGCTATTGCACCTCAGCCACCAAACTCGTCATTCGTGGCTTCCAGTATGCTATCGCACCTCACGTGCCCGCTGCGGTGGGGCCACCAAACTCGTCATTCGTCATTAGTAACTCGTCATTAGTAATTCGTTTCTCACCGAAACCCAATAACATTCACCTCTATCTTCGTGGTTATCGCCAACTCCTCGTGGCAATACGCTGTAACCTTCTCAAAGCTGGGGTTGTTGCCATTCATAATGAAATGAATCTCACTCTTGCGCGCAATGTTGTCCATTTGTCCACCGGTAAGGTCAAATTCTGAAGCCAAGTGCTCACATTCCTCAGCGCAGAGGAAAGGGAATTTTCGCTCAAGAATTCGTTGGCGTTGGCTCAAACCTGGGTTGAGGAACTTTACCTTGTACAAAAAGCGACGGTCGAAGGCGGTGTCCAAGTTGTTGGCTAGGTTGGTCGTCGCAAAGAAAATCCCGTTGAACTTCTCCAATTCTTCCAATAAAATGTTCTGAACTGCATTTTCTGTTTGACGCGTGTCACCATGTCCACTGCTCTTACGGTTCGAAATTATCGCATCGGCCTCGTTGAATAAAAGTATGGGCATCAGTGCGCATCCCTTCGCCGTTTCGGCATATTTCGTGAAAATGTCCTTAATCAACTTTTCACTTTCGCCAAACCATTTACTTTTCGTTTCAGCAATCTCCACGCGAATAATTTCTCGTCCCGTTTGACGTGCGAGCTGGTAAACTGTCTCTGTTTTTCCAGTACCCGGAGCGCCGAAAAGTAGTACATTCAATCCAACAGGAAGGTGCTTGGCAGCCAAACGGCTGCGCAGGTTCAAGTAATTCTCTTCCATGAGAATCAGCTCGAGTGACTCAATCTGCGTTTGTTCACTTTCATTGTACACCAGGTGCTTTTCGGAAATTTGGTTCGGAAGTATGCGTTCGTTTTTCTTCGTTGAATCAATCTTTAAAGTAAATCCGACAGGACCAAGCAGGTCAGCCGCGGTGCTGGTTAATCCCAATGAAATGGTATCCATAAAATCTTTTGAAAGACTCACCAAATCCAACTGAAGGAGTGGGTTTTTCTCGCTGAAAATACTCTGTTTAAAACGAACTTGGTCTTGAAGCGCACCAAATATCAAAGCAGCATTATCCAATTCAATCGTGTCATTGG
>CALPWQ020000176.1 GCA_943327315.2 Chitinophaga pinensis | reverse complement strand
TATACTCAGGGCTAAAAGTGAAGTTCCGAAGTATCGGGATGAAAGCGAGAGCCGTTCACGCCACTTTATTTCTTCGCTCCCTGCCCTGAGGTCCTCGAAGGGCCACGCTCAAAATCACTCTTTACTTTGAAATATTGAAGGTTTCTTCGCAATCCTGGAGTGGAAAGATTCCCCTTTTATAAATCAAAAAGAAAGAGAAACAGAATGAAGAAAAACAAAAACGAGACTGCGAAGCTACAACAAAATTAATGACGCTCTCGCTCTCATTCTCGTTTTGTTTTGTGACCCCATCGGGGTCATATCTCTGTAACCTAGAGACTCCCGAAGTATGATTCAACGACCCCATCGGGGTCGAACATCTCGTGCCAACCTTACTTTTTAAGCACAAAAGCATTGATCTTCAACACAACAATTCCAGGATCCGTATTCGCAGTGACGGTAACCGTTTTTTCTTGTGTGTCGAGTTGACCAACTTTCGGGTGAAATACCACCTCGATTTTATCCGATTTCCCAGGAAGGATTGGTTTCTCTGGTTTCTTGGCAGTCGTGCATCCACAGCTGGCATCAACTCGCTGAATGATCAAGGGATTTTTACCTGTGTTGGTTACGATGAAAGTAGCTGCATTTTCTGAATCTTCTTTGATCTTCCCGAAGTCAATTTTTAACTTATCGAAGGACATTGACGTCTTCGAAGCGGCTTCTGCTTCTAAGAGTTCACGTTCTTCGCGGTCAATGTCTGAAAGTTCTTTCTTCAAATCTGATTCGCTGGCTTCGTCCGCTTCAATGGCAGATCCTACCTCGGTGTTTTTATCGCTTTTCGTTGGAGACGAACAAGATGCAAGCAGTGCGCCGCAAACTACAAAAGTGAAAAGTCGTTTCATCGTGTTTTCTTACAAAGTTAAAAAAGGCTAGGAATCAAAAACGAATGCCCATTTTTTTTGCTTCACCATTTTGAATGGCTTGAACAGCCCGGGTAAGTGCCTCATTGGACTGGTTAAAAATCTCATAAAACTCATCGTAGCCCCAAATGTCTTGTGCGAGATTTGCCTTGATGCGCATCTTCAGTAGATTCTCTGATGTTTCGTATTGGGCGTCATTGCGCTCCAATTTCGGATCAGCAGTCTTTACAAAGTCAAAGAATTCATTCATGAATTTTTCATCCAAGATAAATTTCGACTTGAAGTCAGCGAAGGAAGGGTATGAAACCAACATCTTGTCGCGGTTCTTGTCTACATATTCCAAAGAAAAACTCATGACATGTCCACCTTGCACCAAATCGCGGAAGTAGTCCGTTATTTCTGATGTGTCAATGGGAACGAAGATGTCAGGCATGATTCCACCGCCACTGTATACGGTGCGCTTTGACAGTAGGGTTTGGTGCTTCAGTGAATCGGGAAGTTTAATGGAATCTACGTGCGAGAATTCACCATTTAAATAACGTTGTGTGAGGTCGTTTTCATAGGCCTCCATGTCGTCATAGGGTTTCTGGATAAAGCGGCCCGCAGGAGTGTAGTAACGCGCAATGGTCAAGCGGATTTGCGATCCATCTGTTAAATCGATTGGACGTTGAACCAATCCTTTTCCAAAGCTGCGGCGACCCACGATCAATCCGCGGTCCCAATCCTGAATGGCACCCGATAAAATTTCACTCGCCGAAGCAGAATATTCATCGGTCAATAAGATCAGCTGCCCATCTTCCCATTTTCCTGTTCGGTAAGCTTTTAAATTGCTTCTCGGTTGAGCGCGGCCTTCAGAATAGACAATCAACTTGTCGCCGGATAAGAATTCATCGGCCAATTTCTGTGCGGCATCTAACAATCCACCTCCGTTTCCTTGAAGGTCAAATACGAGGTGCTTCATGCCTTGACGCTTAAGATCGGCAATTCCTTTTTCCACTTCTTCCATGGAAGAACGAGAAAAACTGTTGAGTTTAATGTAGCCAATCTCCGGAGCTACCATGTACACCGCATCAACAGAATTGATCGGAATATTGTCCCGGGTAATGACAAAATCCATCGGTTTGCGCATGTTCTTTCGTTGGATTTCGATTTTTACTTTCGTTCCCAATTCACCCAATAATTTTTCACGGACCTGATTGTTTTTTAATCCAATACCAGCAACGTTCAAATCTGAAATTTTCGTGATTTTATCACCAGGTAAGATGCCTAACTTTTCAGAAGGACCTCCAGGAATCGTCGCCACAACCATTAACGTGTCTTTCAAGATCTGAAAACGAATTCCAATACCTACAAAACTTCCGTTGATGGAGGAGTTGGCCTCATTGACCTCTTCTTTCGAAATATACGTGGAGTGGGGATCCAACTTTTCCAAAAGCGCAATGATCGCTTCGTCTGTTAATTTTTCATCGTTCACGGGATCGACATAGAGTTGATTGACAAAAGTCAATACTTCATCAAATTTCTGTGTAGTTCCAACCTTAGACGGATCTTCTTGAGCCATTAAAAGAGTTGGAGCGAATGCAAATAGGAGAAAAAAGCGTTTCATGGACAGTTCTGGTTTTTTGACGAAATTAAAGGTAGCACTAAATACGCGTTATTGAATCGTTAAATAACAGGGACCTTTAATTTTTGTTAATTAAAAAATAAACAGAGGACTGTGTAAAGCTTTCAATTTGCCAGTCGACAGTGTTTCGCTTTTATGTGTTATTTCGAGTACGATGAAAATGGTGAAATCAATCCTTCTGTTAACTGCATTTCTGAGTGTCTCGGTTTTTGCTCAAGCTCAAGTGAAGGAGTTTGATCAACTGGAAATGTACTATGCGCAGAAACACTACAAAATGGTGTTGCGAAAGGCGAATCGATTTCTCGACAATCCAGAATACGATTATTCACAAGTCCCGTCCTTTTATGCGGCATTGGCAACGATGCAACTGGTGCAAAATGACCGCTGGAGAAAGACCCATCACTCGGCATTTAACGATGCGCAAGAGCGGTTTTTGGCCCTTCGAAAAAACAAAGAAGGACAGAAAATAATGACAGCGCATATCCATGAGTTGTCCTTTCTTAAGCGGGATTTGATTTCTTGGGCAGAGGATTTAAAGCGGCGCAATAAAAAGGATGATTTCAACGAAGTTCAGCAGTTTATTGATGCAGTATTGAATGATCTAAAAACGATTGACGTTGTTCCTGAGGGCAATGGCACTTCGGTTGATGC
>CALPWQ020000175.1 GCA_943327315.2 Chitinophaga pinensis | reverse complement strand
GTGAGCAAATTGATCCCTTTAAGCCATTGATCGATATGACAGTTGACATGGATGTCAATTTGATCGGGATAACTGTTGGATTGCACAACGGGTAAATTCACTGGTGCGTAGTTGTGATCGCCAAGATTATGTAATTCAAAATAACTCTCTGTACTTGCTGCATCACCGTTTCCATCTGTGTCTGCCCACCCTCCGATGATCATGTGCATGTATCCTGAAGACCATCCCCAATACATGGAAGGATCTTGAAAACTCAATGGGTGATTCAATGGCCAGGTGGTAATGTCAACAGCGGTTGGACTTGAGCTCGTATTCATCGAAGCTGGTACACCTATTCCAAAGTTGATTTGTTCAATGTTCTGCACATTTAAAAATCCGAGGTAAAGCACATAGTTTGTTGGCTCCACCAAAAAAACAGTATCCGATAAATCCAAGTCTTGTCCACCATCGTGAATGACATGCAAGTTCGATAAATAATAATCGAAGTGTGCCAATTTGAATGCAGTTCCAGTGGCATCCAAATGGTTTACTCCTATTTGCAGTGGCGTCGAACCCACCACAGGCAAGATGTCAATGAAAACATTTTTCTGTGCGAATGACAAACAACTGAACGTCAAAGAAAATGCGCAAATCAACCCTTTCATAGCTTATTTTTTGTGTACAATGTACAAGATTTCTTTTTCATGTAGACGGTAGCGCGCTACTTTTTCAGCCCCGTATTCTTTTTGCGGATCAAATTCCGATACGGTGAAACCTGCGCGCTCGAGCCATTGTGGATAATCCAATCCAAACAAGCGAACATGGTCCTTTTGCCAGAAATGAATCTCGCGGTCTTTTGGTGAGGTAATCGTAGAATTTTCGTAGGTTACTTCGCGGTCAAAATCCTGAGGAACTTGCATGATTCCCCAGCCTCCAGTCTTCATCACACGGTACAATTCAGCAATGCATTGATTTACATCGTCGACATGTTCCAGTACATGGTTGCAAAAAACAACATCAAAACGATTATCTTCCAATGGAATGTGGTGCAAGTCAAAATGAATGTCCGCGATCGGTGAAACCAAATCACCGGTGAGGTACTGAAGATTTTTTTGTTCCTTAAATCGGGAGTGAAAACATTGTTCGGGTGCAATGTGCAAGACATCTAGCTTTTCTGCTTTGAAGAAGTTCGATTGATCCCGAAGGTACAACCACATCAAACGGTGACGTTCCAAGGTGAGGTCATACGGACAAAGCACATTTTCACGGTGCGCCGTATCTGAACCGTAAGAAAGGAATTTAGAAAACGAGCGCTCACATACAGGACATTCCACCTTGTTGCCTTTGTATAGCAATGGAGCCACCTTTTTGAATGGGTAGCTCAACCGGATCAATAGAGGCCGAGGAAGTGTATTGAGCAAGAACTTATACAGCTTTTTCATCCTGGCAAATGTAAGGAAAGAAATGCGCAATACCGAGTTAAACGTTTAACTTTGTGCTTCACACGTTAGTACCTATGAAGCAGTTAAACGTCCTTCTTTTCATCACCATTGGTTCTATTTATGCCCAATCTCCTATGTCTAATACTCAAGTTCCTTTAGCTCCCAAACATCCCGAAAAACTAACGATTCATGGTCATGAGCGCGTTGATGACTACTATTGGATGAATCAAAGGGATTCGAAAGAAGTACTTGAACATCTTGACCGTGAAAATACGTATGCGGAATCTTACTTTACGCATTTGGAAGGTTTGCAACAGAATCTCTTGGACGAATTTGAAAAACGGATCGATCCAAACGATAAAAGTGCGCCTTACATTTTAAATGGAATGACCTATCAGTCGAGAAATGTGGAAGGGAAAGATTATGCCGTAATTTATCAATTCACCGGTGCGAAGGAAGCTGTTTATTTTGATGAAAATGAGCGTGCGAAGAATCAGTCGTTTTATCAGCTGGCCGATTGGTCACCGTCTCCGGATAATCACTTGTTGGCGATTTCGGAAGATTACATCGGCCGAAGAAAATACACCATTCGCATTCGTGACAACAAAACAGGTAGATATCTAAAAGATGTGATCTCGGATTCAGACGGTTCAATCGTATGGGCGAATGACAACAAGACCATTTTTTATGTCAAAAAGGATCCACAAACTTTACGAGAATCCCAGGTTTACCGCCATACCTTAGGTACAGATGATTCAAAAGATGTATTGGTCTATCAGGAAAATGACGAGAAATTTAACGTCTCCATCACCAAGTCTTTGACGGATAAATTCATCTTCATTTACAGCTTTAGTTCCACCACCTCAGAGTTGCAATTGATTGACGCGAATAGTCCTTCAGATGCTCCGAAAACATTCTTGAAGCGTGAGAAGGACCATTTGTATGAAGTAGATCACCACGAATCGGGATTTTATATCCTATCGAACAAGGACGCGAAGAACCGTAAAATTGTGTTTAGTGCAGAAATTCCGAAAAATATAGATGAATGCAAGGTCCTTACTCCCCACTCTACGGAGGTTTTGTTGGAAGGATTGCTGGTCTTGAAGAATTACATGATTACCGAAGTGCGCACCAACGGACTTCGAAAAATTACCACCACAGACCTGCGTTCAAATCAATCGAATACCATTCTTTTCAATGAAGAAACCTATTTCACAGGACTAGGATTGAATGACGATTATGCTGCGGAGAAACTCTTCTTCAACTACAATTCACTCACGACACCTGCAACGGTGTATCAATACGATTTGGCAAATGGAACGAAAACCGTATGGTTCCAACGCACATTGTTGGACAAAACCTTTACGCCAGACAAGTATGAATCGAAGCGCGTTTGGGCCTTGGCCAATGACGGGACAAAAATTCCAGTTTCAATCGTTTACAAAAAAGGAACAGATCTTTCAAAAGCCCCATGTTTACTTTATGGCTATGGTTCGTATGGCTATACCCTGCCGGATGTATTTAGCGCAACCCGTTTGAGTCTGCTCGACCGTGGATTTGTCTATGCAGTGGCACACATTCGTGGAAGCAAGTACATGGGAGAACATTGGTATGAGGACGGGAAATTTTTAAAGAAAATCAACACCTTTACCGATTTTATCAATGCCGCAGAATTCCTTGGAACGGCGGGCTATTGCGATAAAACCAGAATCTATGCACAAGGAGGAAGTGCTGGTGGATTGCTGATGGGTGCAGTTTTGAACATGGCGCCTTACCTCTGGAAAGGAG
>CALPWQ020000174.1 GCA_943327315.2 Chitinophaga pinensis | reverse complement strand
CGGGAAGGCCGGATGGATTTGCAACGACTGTCGATTTGATAAAAAGGACCTGTCGGATTGGAAGATCATAGGACCACGTACCATCGACCGCCATTCTGTTATTTCTCAAGGAAACTATGAAAGTCCGCGAACATCAATTAAAAAAGTGAAGTAATGGATTCAGGACTCATAATCGAAAAACTTATACTTGTCGGAATCATTTTCACGATCTCATTGCTCATCGCAATGTATGCGACCTATTTTGAGCGAAAAGTAGCCGCGTGGTTCCAAGATCGAATCGGACCAGACCGCGCAGGACCATTTGGTATCCTTCAGCCTTTGGCAGACGGTGTAAAAATGTTCATGAAAGAAGATTTTATTCCAAGCAATTCAGACAAGTGGTTGTTTATCCTCGGACCGGGGATTTCCATGTTTACATCATTGATTACAAGTGCAATCATTCCATGGGGTGAAGACTTGACCATCTTTGGCAGCTCAGTCGCCCTTCAGGTGGCGGATTTTAACATTGGTATTCTTTTCATCATGGGAGTGCTTTCCGTTGGGATTTATGGAATCATGATTGGTGGTTGGGCATCGAATAACAAATACTCTTTGTTTGGTGCAATCCGCGCGTCATCGCAAATGATTTCGTACGAATTGGCCATGGGTGTTTCTGTGATTACCATTGTCATGATGACTGGAAGCTTGAGTTTAAGAGACATCGTTCAAGACCAGCACGGCATGAATTGGAATATCTTCTATCAGCCTGTTTGTTTCATTGTTTTCTTCGTGTGTGCCTTGGCCGAAACAAACCGTGCTCCTTTCGATTTGCCGGAATGTGAGTCTGAGTTGATTGGTGGTTACCACACGGAGTACTCCTCAATGAAATTAGGATTTTTCTTGTTTGCAGAATATGTTTCTATGTTTATTTCTTCTGCCATCATTGCGATCTTGTTCTTTGGAGGATACAACTTCCCTGGAATGGATTACTTCAGCGGAAATACATTGGCGATTTTGAGTGTAATCGCTTTCTTCACGAAAATCTTCTTCTTCATTTTCGTATTCATGTGGATTCGTTGGACACTTCCACGTTTCCGTTTTGATCAATTGATGCACTTGGGATGGAAAAGTTTGATTCCAATCGCGTTGATTAACTTGTTGATTACTGGATTGGTAATCGCACTAAATAAAGGATGGTTCTAACGATATCAGATCAGTAAGTATGCAAAGTCTGTCAAATAGAAAAAAAGTTGTTTCCGACAAACCGATGACCTTCATGGAGAAGCTATATCTCCCTGCAATTGCCGGTGGTATGTGGATTACATTTAAACACTTGTTTCGTAAAAACAATACATTAAAGTACCCAGAAGAACAGCGTATTTTTGCGCCAGTGTATCGCGGTATGCACGTATTGAAACGGGATGAAGAAGGTCGTGAGAATTGCACCGCTTGTGGGCTGTGTGCTGTCGCATGTCCAGCAGAAGCCATTACCATGGAAGCTGCAGAACGCGTTAAAGGTGAAGAAGGACTTTACCGAGAAGAGAAATATGCCGCTACATACGATATCAACATGTTGCGTTGTATTTTCTGTGGCTTGTGCGAAGAAGCGTGTCCGAAAGAAGCAATTTTCTTGACAGATCGTATCGTTCCCTCAGAGTTTGAACGCGATGAATTTCTGTACGGAAAAGATCAATTGGTGGAACCGATGAATGCCCGCATCGATGTCACAAAACGCCAACACACGGGTCAAAGAGGTACAAAATGACACTAGAAATGATCGCAATTTTGCTGGGAGGTCTCACGATCGGTTCAGCATTGATGGTGGTGCTAAGTAAGCATCCTGTTCGTAGCGTTCTCTACTTGGTAGTAACGTTCTTCCTGATTTCAGCCAATTATATTTTGATGAATGCGCAGTTTCTCGCCATTGTGAACATCATCGTCTATGCCGGAGCAATCATGGTACTCTTCCTATTCGTTCTTATGTTGTTGAATTTGAACAAAGACAGTGAACCAATCACATCGATTGGGATTAAGTTGGCTGGAATTATTGCAGGTGGTGTTCTACTGACTGTGATGCTTGCCGCACTGAAAGATGGACTTGTCATCACGCAACAAGCTGTGGGTTCTGCAAACAACAATGGCTTGGTAGAGAACCTCGGTGAATTGTTGTTTACTAAATATGTACTTCCGTTTGAGATGTCTTCTGTGCTCTTCATTGCCGCAATGGTAGGGGCTGTGATGTTGGCTAAACGGGAAAAACAAATCAATGATTAATATGGTACTTGCAAGTATATTTGAATCAGGGGTTTCGATCGATTTTTACATCGTTCTTGCGTCTGTGCTTTTTGCAATCGGTGCAGTAGGGGTATTGGTGCGCAGAAATGCCATTGTATTGCTCATGTGTATTGAATTGATGCTCAACGCAGTGAATCTATTGATGGTCGCATTTTCGACCTATCATGGAAATGGTGATGGACAAGTATTCGTATTCTTTATCATGGTGGTGGCCGCAGCCGAAGCGACGATTGGTCTCTCCATCTTGGTGATGGCCTATCGAAACATTCGCTCAACAGATGTTGGAATCTTCAATAAACTTAAAGGGTAAGAAATGGGAGCAGATAAAATTTTACTGACCATCCTGGCGTTGCCGCTCATCGGTGCTTTAATCAATGGCACTCTCGGTAAGAGAATGCCGAAGGCCATCGTTGGAGCTATCGCGACGGGTGTTATGTTTACAGCCTTTGCACTTGCATTGACACTTTTTGGAAGCGTCCACAAGCAACAATTGGTGCACCTTTTCTCCATGGTTTCCTTGGATGGATTTGAATTGAATGCTCGACTTCAATTGGACTCACTTTCCATTTGGATGACATTGATCGTTACAGGAGTTGGATCCTTGATTCACCTTTTCTCGATGGGATACATGAGCCACGATAAAGGCTATTATAAATTCTTCACCTACCTGAATCTCTTCATTTTTGCGATGCTCATCCTTGTGCTCGGAAGCAACTATTTTATGTTGTTCTTCGGTTGGGAAGGTGTTGGAATCTGTTCGTACTTGTTGATCGGTTTCCATTACAGCGATGCTCAAAAAGGAATTGCCAACAGTGTGGCTGCGCGCAAGGCATTTATCATGAACCGTATTGGTGACTTAGGCTTATTGATTGGTTTGTTCTTGATCTTGTCGCAGTTTGGAACACTTGAGTATTCAGAGTTAGCAGACAAATTGTTGATCGATAAAATTGAACCTACAACGTGGATGATGTTCGGAATTACAGCTTGTCTCT
>CALPWQ020000173.1 GCA_943327315.2 Chitinophaga pinensis | reverse complement strand
GACTCTGAACCCCCAACGCCCATTATAACCGGACAATACATCGAAGGGAAAATGGATGGACTTTGGGTCCTAAAGGAAGGTCAAACGGAGATAATCAACTACAGCTTAGGTATAAAACACGGTCTTTATCGACGCATCGACAGCCAAAATGTGGTCTTAGAAAATGGAGAATTTCGGGATGGATGGATTGTCGGGGATTATACCACTTACTATGCAAATTCCAGTATCCAATCTGTTGTGAGTTATGCTCCTGGACAAGAAATTGGTTATCAAAAGATCTATGATCAGCTCGGTAGATTATTCAGTGAAGGACCTGTTCAACGTGTTATAGACCTGAATCCTGAACCTCGCAATCTGAGCGTTGGGAAATGGATTTTTTACCAATACAAATCAAACGGAAAAGCGAAGAAAGAAGTTGTGAAATATGGCAAGATTAAAGTTTCTCAATCACGAAATCCGTCCGGCGATTCATTGCCCGATTCGCTTCAGAGTCATTTTCCACCTTCGGCAACGTTTCACCAAGTCCTTTAGCTGTAAGACGACCAGCATCGACTCCTTGTGAGATCAGGTATGCACGGACATCTTTCGCACGATTTTCAGACAAGGCCATGTTTTTGGCATCGTCACCTACATCATCCGTGTGCCCTTGAATGTTCACTTTTATAGTTGGATTTTCCTTTAAAAATCGTGCAAAACCTTTGAGAATAAACTTCGATCTGTCCGACAATGCTGCCGAATTCGTCGCATACAAGATATCATTGATGGTATACGCCTCACCCACCTTTAATTCCTTCACGGTAAGGTCATTATTGCGAATGGTCAGCGTATTTGTTTCAAACGTTTCTTTCGTGATCAGTTTAGAGTCAAACGCTGAACCTTCCTTTTTCACCGTTACCATCACATCTTGCTTCGTATCTGTTTTCACGATAGCGGCATACTTCCCATCGTCTCCATTGACTTTAATTGTTGTCACCTCATCGGAGTTGGCATACGTTATTTCAATAGTTGCATCTTTTACAGGTTCACCGGCATCATCTTTCAGCTCTCCTTTCAAGATCGCCACCGATTTTGGTCGTGCTTCTTCATACAACTCGAACGAATAGATATTCCAGTTCCCACCAACGCGGGACGAATAATACGCCAAATGTCCATCGGTCGATACAAACAAGCCCAATTCATCCTCTTTTGAATTGATGGGGTATCCAATATTCTTTGGCTCTGTCCACTTCCCATTTTCTTCGCGGATGTAGAAAATATCGAGTCCTCCAACGCCTTTACGTGTGTCTGAGCAGGTGGATACAAAATAGAGTGTTTCACTGTCTTGGTGCAAGAATGGGCTTTTGTCCTTTCCAGCAGTATTGATTTCATCAAATGGACGTGCTTCACTCCAAGTACCGTCCTCCTTTCTTTTTGCAACGTATATGTCATTGTCCCGGGACGTAGGACGAGCTACCGTGTAGTACAAAGTGTTTCCATCCGCTGAAAGCGAGGGCTGAGCTTCCCAACCATTCTTGGTATTGATTTGAGGACCCATATTCTTTAATGGTGACCAGATGAAATCGTTACCTCCAGCTCCTGAGCGTTCGTAACTGGTAATGTATAAGTCACAATTTAGGTAATCTTGATCACCGACCAATTCCTTTTTACATGCACAAATGATCATTTCCTTGTTGTCGACCGATAAGGTTGCAGCACCATAATTCGAAAATGCCCCATCATTGAACGGCGCTTTTAAAGGTTTACCTGCATCAAAAGGTGTGTTGACATCAGCACGCTGACCAAATGTAAATTCCTCCACCATCTTCGATACCAAATCGCCATAATTGGCGCGATCCAATTTTCTCGTGAAGAAAATCAACTCATTATCTGGTGAAATCATCGGAAAATACTCATCCTTTGCTGAACTGACATTCTTCACTTCTTGAGGCGCAAAGGGCACAGCGTTGGAAAGCATATCTTCTTCCGCTTGTTGGTCTTTCAACACTTCATTGACATCGGCTAATTTCTTCGTATAATCTTGAGGATAGCGTGTGTTGTCATCATGTTTGTAGTTCTTAAATTGATTGAACCATTTCACAGCTTCATCCTTGTCCTTTTGAGATAAGTTGATTACCCCGAGATAATAACTGCAGTTGGCGTGGTAATCGCTGCACATGTCAAGCGCTTTCTGAAACATCTCCTCCGATTTCGCGAGACTTTTGTCCCCCATGGCAGGATTTGGAGATCGATCGTAGTAATTCATGGCTGTTTCAAACGCATACATGCCATATTCATAATAAGCAGTCGCGTTTTCTGGAGCTGCAGCAATGGCTGCATTGAAATTGTCGACAGCCGTTTTCGCATCACTGGCATTGACAGCTGTTTCGATCAGTTTAATGACTTTTTTGGATGGGGGGAGGCAAGATTCATCTTCTTCTTGAGAAAATAGCATTGGTGCAAAGGCCAAGAAAAAGGCAAGAAAAGCAAGTATTTTCATACACAATAATTGTTGCAAAATTTGCGGCGCGGTGACAATTTCCGTTCCAAATAGGGTATATCGAAAATCGATACGAAAAGTTACGAAATATTGCCCCTTTTTGATTGAAAGTATTCTCTTAATTTTGCACCAAACTTTATCCCATGAAAAGAATCCTCTTATTTGCTATTTACACAAGCATGTTCGCGTTTGTTTCAACGGCACAAAAGAAAAGCTCGACAAGTACGTCAACTCCACTTTTCGATGCCTCCACAGTTGGAGCAATCAGTTTTAGAATGGTTGGACCTGCCTTGACTTCTGGTCGTGTCATCGACCTTGCTGTGCACCCAACAAATAAGGACAAGTGGTATGTCGCAGCGGCATGCGGCGGAGTTTGGTTAACCACCAATCATGGCACGTCATTCTCACCCATCTTCGACAATCAAGGATCATTTTCAATAGCTTGTGTCGAATTGGCACCCTCCAATCCAAATACGGTATGGGTTGGAACTGGAGAAAACAACAACCAACGTTCCGTATCTTATGGAGATGGGGTTTACCGCTCTCTCGATGGTGGGAAATCATTCACCAACATGGGATTGAAGTCATCCGAACACATTGGAAATATCATTATTCACCCAACAGATGAGAATACGGTTTGGGTTGCTGCTTACGGTCCAGTGTGGAGCGCTGGTGGTGAGCGTGGAGTGTACAAGACAACAGATGGAGGAAAAACGTGGGAACGCACCTTGTTTATCTCAGAAAATACTGGAGTATCCGAAATTGCTATTGACCCTACAAATCCGAATATTCTCTAT
>CALPWQ020000172.1 GCA_943327315.2 Chitinophaga pinensis | reverse complement strand
TGTTGCTACGCAATTTAGTCCTAGAGGGAATTCGTAACCCTCCTTTGTCTCCTGTGGCTTCGAGTCTGCTGTCGCACCTCAGCCACCAAATAATTTGAAACTGGAAATTCGTAATTCTACTTTGTCTCAATGTCTTTTGTCTCATTAAATACTGAATAGGTCGAAGATTGAACTAGTCTTGACATCTTAAAATCTTAATGTCTTGAAATCCAAATCGTAACTCGTAATTCGTAACTAGTAACTATTTTACAGTGACCTTCTCAACCACCTCGCCATCCGCCGTGGTCATGCGCAAGAAATAGGCCCCCGCATTGATTTGAGCAACGGGAACATCATAGGAGAATACACCTGGAACCAATGATTGGCTTGGAAGCACAGATTTCACCAATCTACCTCTAGTGTCGATTAAATCAATTGAAACCTCTGAAGTCACCGAAACAAGAAGAGAAATGTGCAATACATCTTCAATTGGATTCGGATAAACTGGAAGAAGAATGACGCGCTGACCTTCAATGTCTTTACAAACTGTATTGTTTGTTAGGTCCTCTTCTTGTTGGCCATTTGCACTGAATCCTACCCCATCAACACAATAGAATGCATCCTGCTGATCTTGATCTGAAAATCCTGCACTTGGTTTTGCATTAAATACATAAATTGAATCGTCCTGCGGATGCAGCACACCTTCCCAAACCTCGTTGAAAAGGAATCCTTTTTGGCTCCGCAAAACAAGAGATGCTTTGGTGATGTCTGCAGTGCCTGTATTCTTCATTTTCACACCAATGACATTCCACCCATTGTCGATATCAATATACATCTGAGACAATTCCAAATCCAGCGAGGGCTCAAGCACTTGAATGAATTGATACGCCGTATCGATACATCCACTGATGTTCATGGCAATCAATGAAATCGTCAGCGTGGAATCAATGTAATTGTCTCCATATGTGTGAATTGGGTTTAATTGTGATGAAAAGCTATTGTCGCCGAAATTCCACAAGTAGATGCCGTTTCCTAGGGACGTATTTGCAAATGCGATTGGGTCACCAGCCGCTACGATCGCTGATGCAGGCGTAAATGACGCTGTAAGTGTCTCCGTAATGTCAAAGAATTGATTTGCCGTTGCAGTACAACCTACTGAAGAAAACGCAATCAATTCCACTTGCTGTTGTCCCAAAGAACTCCACGGATATGAGGCATTCGCCCCATAAAGTGTATCCGTTGCATTGATAATCCATATGGTAGAATCCATTGACCCACTGATGACAATCGACACATCTCCCAATGTTCCAAAACTTCCAACACATGCAGGACCAAGATCCATGAGTGCTGTTGGTTTAGGATACACTTCGATATCTTGGGCTTGAGTTCCTACACATCCAAATGTATTCGTCACATTTAGTGTCACGATATACGTTCCATAGAGGTCATAGTTCTTCACTGGATTGGGCAAGATTGAAAAAGAGTTGTCACCAAAACTCCAATTGTACATGAGTCCGGGTTCAACTGGCGTCAAGTTCACGATATCCGCGGCTGAAAATTGACAGCTATTGATGACATCGATTACCGTCTGAGGCGTTGGATCAATCATCACCGATTGCACAATGCTATCTTTACATCCGTTTCCGTCTGTGATCATAAAACTCACAAAATACTCTCCTGCATTTTCAAAAATTCGATTTGGAACGGGAATCGTAGATGTGTTGTAGGCACCCGTCGCAGGCATGTCGAAATCCCATGCATACGACTGAATTGGAGCTCCTCCAGCGACCGACAAATTCGAGAACTGGATGGTTGCTCCCTGGCAATGTCCCGCATAAGCAAAATCCACTTGTGGATTTTCAAACACTTGAATGGTGTCGTAATGGTAAGCTCCACACCCCCCTTGAGAAACATAAAGTTGAATGATATATGAACCTGACGTACTGTATGTATAGTTCGGATTTTGACTAGAGGAGAAACCTTGTCCATCTCCAAAATCCCATTGCCAAGCGTCGATTGGGCTTGCGCCTACAGGAACACTTTGATCAGCGCAGCTTACTGCCGTTTGATCGCACTGATTTCCCGTTGCAAATTGCGCCAAAGGTGCTACGCCAATGATATTGACGTTTATGGTATCTTGCGCTAGACAGCCATTGACATTGGTCGTTTGTACAGAATATGTTCCCGTTGTGTTCACCAACAAACTTGAATTTGAACTTCCATCACCCCACAAGTAATCTGTCGTTTCAGGAGCCCCCACTTGTAGCCCTAGGAAGTTTCCAGCACACAGGGACGTATCTGCGCCTAGAAAGGCGGTGTTTGTGTAATTGTCGATGGTGAATGTGATGGTATCCGAATAAATGAAACATCCATTCACGTCCGTCACTTTAACGTAATAATCACCCGGAGTAGAAATGTTTAGAATTGGAGTTGTGAGACCATTTTGCCACAGATAAGTGAATTGTGGAGAAGGATAATTTGGAGCCCACGTATTGAATGAATTCACACAAATCAAATTGTTCTCTGGGTTGTTCATTTCAAAGGGTGGTAAAACGCGGATGGTATCGCTCGTAATATTACCGAGAAAGTCAGTTACCCTCACCCAATATGATCCAATAGCGCTTACGTTGATGGAAGAGGTTGTAGCACCTGTTGACCAAAGATAGGTCGTGTAACGGGACTGGGCCTTTAATTTGATGTTACCACACAAGGCATTGCTCGCAAACATTGTATCAACACCTAAGGATACTGGGGGGGCGTATTTGTAGCGAAGGTAATTGTCAACCAATGTTTTATTTGCAAGTGACAACTCCGTATTGTAAATAAGTATTTCACCAATATCTCCTTGGTAGTATCGTGTTAAAATCCCTCCCCATTTTGCGATTTTCAAGGTTGCCGAAGAATTGGGAATAAGACTAGGTATTGGGGCTACAGTGGAGATGTTCAATCCCAAGAAATTTTTATAGTATTTCACTTTAGAGGTCAAGTTCCCGTTAAACACAAGGTTCAAAATTGCCGGTTTATTTAGCACCATATCAGCATTGGTGGTTAGGACCTTGCTTGCACCGGCATCCGCTAAAATTGCAGCAGGAGCATACATCAATTCGTCGGGTGTATTAAAGTCCGATTGAAACCCCCAAGACCCTTGCGTATTGTAATCCCACTTCACAATTATCGCTCGATTCGTGGCAATAATTGACGGCTTTACTAAAACATGAATAGAAAATTGATCTACAAAATCTACAGTTGAATTATCTGCAATTTCTAAAAAGTCATTCACCCCATCATATCGGAG
>CALPWQ020000171.1 GCA_943327315.2 Chitinophaga pinensis | reverse complement strand
TTTTCATTCGGAAAATCTCCCGAACGCACATCTTTGATGTACTCTTGAAAGGCACCCATCATTTGCTCATACAAATTGCTGTATTTTCTCAAAAACCGGGGACTGAATTCATTGTTTATCCCGAGCATGTCATGCACCACGAGCACTTGTCCATCAACGCCATTCCCTGCACCAATGCCAATGATTGGAATGTTCACTGCTTTAGCTACCTCAGTAGCAAGCTTTGCTGGAATTTTTTCAAGTACAATGGCAAAGCAACCCGCTTCCTCCAGGGCCTTGGCATCCTCCATTAATCGGTGCGCTTCCTCCTCTTCCTTCGCTCGAACAACGTATGTTCCAAACTTATAAATCGATTGCGGTGTAAGTCCTAGGTGCCCCATGACAGGAATACCCGCCGTTAAAATTCGCTTGACGGACTCAATAATCTCAATGCCACCTTCCATTTTCACGGCATGACCTCCCGATTCTTTCATGATGCGAATGGCAGAGGAAAGTGCTTCTTTTGAATTTCCTTGGTAAGAACCAAAAGGCATGTCGACAACCACCAATGCGCGATTCACCGCACGCACAACAGATGACGCATGATAAATCATTTGATCAAGCGTAATCGGCAGCGTTGTTTCATGTCCTGCCATGACATTTGAAGCCGAGTCACCCACAAGGATCACATCAATACCAGCTTCGTCAATGATGCGGGCCATTGAAAAATCGTAACCCGTAAGCATACTGATTTTTCGCCCACTGTTTTTCATTTCCAATAAGGTGTGGGTAGTCACCTTTTTTACCTGCTTATGTACTGACATGACAACGATTTGAGGGTCTAAAGTTAGAAAAACTTAGATAGGAAGAACAGAACGGAATACGGATAGTTGGAAAGAAAGAAGTATTTTTATGGAAAATTTTCAAGGGAACACTATTTATTTGAAATAATATCCTTAATATTGCACCCCCTTTTGGAGGAAATAGAACAAGAACTTAGAAGCCATGAATGTAATTAAAGACATCCAGAACGAACTCATCGAAATGAAGGAATTTCCTAAATTCGGTGCCGGAGATACAGTAATCGTATCCTATAAAATTAAAGAAGGTAGTAAGGAGCGTATCCAGCAATACCAAGGAGTTGTGCTTCAACGCCGTGGATTTGGTGCAACGGAAACATTTACTGTACGTAAGATGTCAGGAAACATTGGAGTAGAGCGTATCTTTCCAATTTCATCACCTTTCGTTGATTCTATCGTGGTTACGAAACGTGGATCTGTGCGTCGTGCACGTATCTTCTACTTCCGTGAGCGCACTGGTAAGTCTGCACGTATCAAAGAAAAAAGAAGTTTCGCTCACTAAGAGCCGCAAATATGTAAAGAAAGGCTTTCTCATCGAGGAGGCCTTTTTTGTTTTTAGGAATGGCTAAAAAAAAGTACATCGTAAAATCGAAGAAAAAATCATCCAACAAGACACCTATTCTTCTCTTGTTGATTGCTGGTGCTTTTTTGTTGGCGTTCTTTGTCTACATACAATATTCCAAAGTGCAAACTCCTAAACAACCACTTATTGCTGAAGATACACCAATCGACATTGACATGCCCGCTGGATACAGCTCTTTTGGAATAGATGTCTCTCACCACCAAGGCGTGATTCCATGGAACGACTTACTGCAAAACAAAGCCCTTGATTCCATCATTCAATTTGTCTATTGCAAAGTAACTGAAGGTGTTGGACATGTAGACAGGCAATGGAGACAAAACCATTCTTCTTTAAAAAGACTCAACAAACCGCACGGTGGCTATCATTTTTTCTCCATTAAATCAGACCCCTTGCTTCAAGCAGAACATTTCTTAAATCACTGCGAGATCAATGAAACTAGTCTGCCTCCTATGTTGGATGTGGAAACCGAAGGGCTATCCAACATGCAACTCATCAAACAGATGAAGATTTGGCTAAATGAAGTCGAAAAGATTGGTGGAATCCGTCCGATCATCTATACCTCATCGCATTTTTTCAACACAAAATTCAAGGATCATTTCCCCAATCACCAATTTTGGATCGCCGCCTACAGCCGAGAACCGGATTGCATCAGCGACAACAGAGTCATTCATTGGCAGTATTCAGAGTCTGGCGATGTCCCAGGATTCGAAACCCCTATCGACCTCAATGTGTCAAAAATCACTTTTGAACCATAATCCATCGTCAAAAGCAACGCATCACACCTTTGTTTCGTTTAAGGGAAGTGAATCAACGACTACACCTCTCACTTATTTGTTTGCTAGCTAGCCTATGCTTTAGCCAACATGCTGCAAGTCAATCTGCTATTACGGAAGATAGCATTCCTTTGTATTTGACCCCACCTCCATCGGTTATATTGGCTCCGAATGTATATCCCTTTAAGATTGACAGTCCTATTTGCATTGTTCCTCCAATAAGCTACCCACCTATAGATTGGTCGATCATCGGCAATCTTGGTAGTATATGCGTTTGGGGCGCGCCTCCTTGCGGCGACACCTACCAAACAAATGGCAAACTTTCGAGTCACATCGAATGTAAAAATGGCATTCAACATGGAAAAACACAGTATTTTGATGAACATGGTCGAAAAACATCTGAAAGTTATTTCGTACACGGTAAACAAATCTCCTCAAAATCCTTCGACGCTAATGGAAAACTCCTCTCTTGGGCAAATTACGACGCGAAGGGCGAATTGCACGGCTACAATTATTCGTGGGATGAATTCTATGGTACAAAAATCATCACCCGCTATGTTCATGGTATTGAACATGGATTAAGGGAAGAATACAACGATGGCATTCTTAACCTCGAACAGGTGTATGACCATGGAGAAGTGACGAAACAAACTTATTACTTCGAGAATAAGCAAGTCTATCAGCAAACGACATACTACAAAGGTCAAATAATACTAGACGAAATGTTCCGCGAAGATGGCAGCATAAGTAGTTATGCCTTAAACGATTCATTGGGCCATCGTGTTTTGGACTATACCAAGAACGAACGTGGGGTTATAACTTCAGAACGGCATTACCAAAACAACCACCCTATCGGTACCTCACTCGAATCTTACGACGATCAAACGGGATATCGCATGACTGTAGATTATGAGAATGGTCTTCCATTGGCTAGCTACGAAAGACATGGCGAACATTTATTCCGCATCAAGCACTTCACGCAAGGACGGTTTGATTCATTGATTACCTTTCATCCAGATGGTGACACCTCAGAGCTATTAACAACAGGAAACATCTGGCGCCAACAAAAATGGGACTCCGCCGGGAAACAAACCGATGA
>CALPWQ020000170.1 GCA_943327315.2 Chitinophaga pinensis | reverse complement strand
TTTATTTTTGCCCTTAAAATCCAAATGTTTCGTGAAAACCACATTTTGTTCATTGAAAAGTGTTATTCATTCGAAAAAAGCGTATTTTCGTTTTTGAGATTGATGCGGTAAGCAGCTTGTCAAATGGAGAATTTCCCACTTTCAAGAATGTAACTTATTGCGCTAAACCAATTTCTTTTGCCCAAATGAAAACGTTAGTCATTGATGCATCTCCTCAAACGCCTAAAATCCATTTCGATGCGATTACCGGTGTAATGGAAATTCGGGGCCGTTCCATTCCAGATCAAGCGGATGAATTTTGGCTCCCTATCTTAAATTGGTTTGAAGGGTATTTGCTGCATCCATTGGCCAATACGGTTGTAAAAATTGATCTAGAGTATTTCAACATCTCATCGTCAAAACGCATTCTCTTCTTGTTGTATAAACTCAATGAACTGTCAGAAGCAGGAAAAGAGGTGCATGTGGAGTGGTACTACCGTCAATCTGATGAAGACATGTACGAAGTAGGGCAGGACTATGCATACATGGTGAAGGTACCTTTTGTTTTCAAGGAATACATCGATCCAGATATTGCGATTGCCATCTAATGAATCTTGTGTCCACTGAGTTGGACTTTTTTTGCCATCATCAATCGAAAATAGTATTTTTGTTCCTATGCGCTTAATCAAAGAAGTACCGCACGAACGATTTCGAATATCCATCTTAAATTACAATGCAAAGTACATTGTGAAAATCGAGTTGGGCCAATTCGAACAGCTCTTTAAAATTGGCGAACTGGATGTGAATTCACTCGAAGAGGTTGAAGCCATGATTACCACAGAGTTACTCTCCAATTGCTTGAAAAGATTTGTCGAAATGCGCAGTGATTGGGAAAGTGCCTTTCAAAAAAAGAACGGATAATGAATACGATGAAAAACGGAATGCTCATTTTGGGTGCCATGGCACTGCTTGTTGCCTGTGGACAAAAAGAAGTCAAAAAGGAAAATACAGTTCCGAAGGTTGAATCCCGAGACATGAAAGGATTGAAAATCGCATACTACAATAGCGATAGCCTTAAAACACTGTTTACCTATTACAAGGATCAAGATGCCATTGTTACGAAGAAACAAAAGGCCTTTCAAAATGAAGTAGATCGCCGCACAAAGGAATTTCAGAGCTACGTGTACCGCAATGAGGAGCGTTTGCGTTCTGGCTTGCTTTCGGAAAACGAGACCGTCCAAATTCAGCAGAAAGTGCAACAAATGGAATCTGACTTGATGCAATACCAGCAAACACAAGGTGCCAAGTTGGAGAAAGAAACGATGGAGAAATTGGAAGTGATTTCAAAAAAGATTGAAACATTTGGAAAGAAATTCAGCGAAGAAAACAACATTGATATCCTGTTGATTCATGGTACTGGAGGACAAATCAATTACATCAATGGTTCAATGGATGTGACGAAGGAGTTCTGTGCTTTTCTCAATCAGCACCAGGAAGACATCGAAAAGGACATGAAGTAAGCATGCTCATCGCCCGACAGAAACGAAGCGAAAATATCGCTGAATATTTGCTTTACATGTTTCAGGTGGAAGACTTGATTCGTGCCTACGACTTCAACCTAGATCAAATTATTGATCAATACGTCCGACCCCAGCTTCCAGACGCTTCCTTTGTGGAGCAATACCGAGATTGGTACAAAGCGCTCATTCGATCAATGAAAGGAGAACGCATCGAAAAGCAAGGCCATCTTCATGAATTGAAAGATATTTTGGTTGAAATCTCATACCTCCACAATACTTTGCTGAATCTGCTAAAAGATGAAAAGTACGCTGGGCTTTATGCGGCTGCCGAACCAATCATCGAAGAATTTAAGTCTCGCTCCAACCTCAAGGACAAAAACAACATTGAAGTTGCCTTCCAAGCACTTTACATGAAGTTGTTGTTGCGCTTACAGAAAAAGGAAATCAGTGCAGAATCCGAACATGCCTTCGATACCATGCGGATTTTACTGGCCTACATCGCTGTGAAGTACCGTGAAATGCAGAATGGGGAGCTGAATACGTTCGGGACGAATTAGAATCGTCATTTCTGTTCTTTTTCTCATCTTGACGAGTTAATTTTCGAGTTTAAAACCCCATTACCATTTTTCTTTTTTGTAAATTGAAGTAAATTGATTTGCTTTGAAACCACTTACAGCGCTACTAATTTCTGAATTTTTGAATTCGAATGATTTAGAATTGAAATCGACTCATAAATGCTTGAGCATCCCAATAATAAATAGATTGTACAAGAAAATGGACATCGGACTTCGCTTCTCAGAAATTAAAGTCGACGGTGATTTAATTATTGATGGACACCACAGATACATTGCTTCATTATTCGCCAACGTAGAAATGGAAAGAGTAGCCTCGATAAAAACTTCAGCTACGGAAATAACAGAGTGGAAATTTGTGACTTTTGATTCAAACGATTGGGATACAGAAGCACAAATTGATCAATTCAATAAAAACGACGCTGATTTTAACGCTGTTTCTGTAAGTGAAATTTTAAAGAAACTAAAATAATTGGTATTTTTGTATATGTTTATCTTTTTAGATATTGATGGTGTAATGGTTCCTGCCAAATCGTGGCAGAGACCTGAATTGCTCCCTGATGGATTCCCCGCCTTCAGTAGGAGTGCTATTCGTGTATTGCAAAGATTTTTGGATGAACGGACAACAGTAATCCTTACGACATCGCACAAATCAAGTCATTCATTGAATGAATGGAAACAGATTTTTAAACGCCGTGGTCTTGTACTTTTCAATGTAATGACATTGGATGAAAACGTAGGCCATTTAAATAGAAAGGATGAACTCATGAATTGGTTCGAAACGAACGAAATTCCCGAGAACTTTGTTATTCTAGATGATGATACTTCCCTGAATGACTTATCATTAAATCTTAAAAGTCACTTAGTGCTGACCCGTACACTTATTGGTTTAACAGATCATCATATAGATGATATCCTACGCATTGCTCAACCTTTATCAATATCGAAAATGATGAGATAGGTTCTTATTGTCCTACTTTCGTAAAAATCTTCCCTGGATTTAAAATACCTTTCGGATCGAATACCTCTTAGATTTGACGTATCGGTTGTTAAGAATTAGTCAATTTGACATTGTTCTCCGATGTAAGAACATGCATGGCTATTTTAATCTTTTGTAAATCGTCTTGGTTTTATCTCCTTCTTTCTCAAACAAACCGCTTTCAATTCCTAGTTTCAGATCCCGACTTGCCGTTGCTGTGGATATCTCTTTGAAGACACCCATATAATCTTTCCGAGTGAACTCAGATTTACATATTTCAGAAAAATAGCTTAAGCG
>CALPWQ020000169.1 GCA_943327315.2 Chitinophaga pinensis | reverse complement strand
GGTGAAACCATTGCTCATCGCTGTCAAGGCTGATGATAAATTACATTATGAGGCATCCAACTTGGTGTATCCCACACGTAGCACTCATCCAGAGAAGTTAGATTCGACGGTATTTTTCTCCTTGTTCAATAAGCGGCCGCGCAAAGCTGGTGTATATTGGTTCTTGCATCTAGACATCATCTCTGATCCTTGGGGTGTGCATTATACGGTAAGTGAGGTGATTGATCAAACGTGCTATTACGTGCGTTTGCAACTTGGTTTTAAAGAAGAACACCGCGTTGAATACATGATGCGAAAAATTCAATCTAAAATGGTTGAGAAAGGTGAACTTACAGGCGATAGTGTATTTGATTGCGTTCGTGGAAAGCTTGATGAAGTAGACTTTAAGTTCATTGTTTTGAATTCACGCGTAGCCACAGACAACCATTTAACAGCGTTCCAAACACTATGTGTGAAAGTCTATCGTTTTGTGAAGTCAACAGGGCTAAAACCAGCGGAAGATTTCGGTTTGGACAAAACAAATGTGGTGGTAGAGTATATTCCTATTAGCGTTACGAAACAACTCGATCAAGTTTTGGTGGAGGACAGTGAGAACTATTCGAATACTTAGGACGAGATAGAATTACGAGTTACGAATTAAGAGTTACGAGTAACTAATGATGAGTTACTTATGACGAATTATGAATGTTAGGTGAGTCGACACTCAGCAAGAAAAAAATAAAAATCCCCTCGTGGAGGGGCAAGGGGTGGTTTATACATGCTTCCTAAGCTATAACGCAGGTGTCAATACCAGAGAAGTTCACTAAAATCCGCTTTTGATATACCGTCCCAGCGGACTTTAAGAGTAAATACTAAATACACCGACAAACCCCAGCGGCTTATCCGCAGCGGAAGTGAGCGAACAAAACCTGAACATAATTCAAAATGACAAAAAGTACACTGTGCAATTTAGATGAAACATAAAGGTAGTTTTAGTCGGACAACAATGATTCTTAATTCTTAATAACAAAAAAAAAGGAGCCGAAGCTCCTTTATTTCATTGTGTATACCAGAATTATTTCTTGTCGTCTACTTCTTCGAAGTCAACATCAGTCACTTCATCACTAGGATTTCCAGATGCTTGAGCTCCTTGATCTGCACCACCATCTGCATTTGCAGCGTTGTACATTTCTTGCGAAGCTGCTTGGAATGCGTTGTTAAGACGTTCGATGGCTGCCTCAAGGTTTTCCATGTGCTTCGCTTCGAACTCTTTTTTCAATTCCGAAAGGGCGTCTTCAATCGGCTGCTTCTTCTCAGCAGGGATTTTATCACCATACTCTTTCAATTGACGCTCCGTTTGGAAGATTGTCGAATCTGCTTTGTTTAACAATTCAGCTTCATCACGACGCTTTTTGTCGGCATCTGCATTTGCTTCTGCTTCTGCCTTCATGCGCTTGATTTCTTCGTCAGAAAGTCCAGAAGATGCTTCAATTTTAATGGATTGTTGCTTTCCTGTGCCTTTATCTTTCGCTGAAATGTTCATGATTCCGTTCGCATCCACATCGAAGGTCACCTCGATTTGAGGAACTCCTCTTTGTGCTGGTGGAATATCTGTCAATTGGAAGCGACCAAGTGTTTTATTGTCTGAAGACATCGCGCGCTCACCTTGCAAGACATGAATGTCTACCGATGGTTGATTGTCGGATGCCGTTGAGAAAACCTCAGATTTTTTCGTGGGAATGGTTGTATTCGATTCAATCAATTTCGTGAATACACCACCCATTGTTTCGATACCCAAGGAAAGTGGAATGACATCCAACAAAAGGACATCTTTCACCTCACCTGTAAGCACTCCTCCTTGAATGGCAGCACCAAGTGCAACAACCTCATCTGGATTCACTCCTTTTGATGGTGCTTTTCCGAAGAAACGTTCTACCGCAGCTTGAATGATTGGAATACGTGTTGATCCTCCTACAAGGATAATTTCATTGATATCACTTGTTGACAATCCTGCATTTTTCAATGCTGAACGGCAAGGCGCAATGGTACGTTCAACGATAGATGAAATCAATTGTTCAAACTTCGAACGTTGCATCGTGCGCACCAAGTGTTTTGGAATTCCATTCACCGGCATGATGTACGGAAGATTAATTTCCGAAGATGTCGTTGATGAAAGTTCAATTTTCGCTTTTTCTGCCGCTTCTTTTAAACGCTGAAGTGCCATTGGATCTAGACGAAGGTCTACCCCCTCTTCTGATTTAAATTCATCTGCCAACCAATCGATGATTACCTGGTCTACATCGTCACCTCCAAGGTGCGTGTCACCGTCTGTCGCCAATACTTCAAACACTCCATCTCCAAGCTCAAGGATCGACACGTCATGCGTTCCTCCACCAAAGTCGAAAACCGCAATTTTCTGATCGATTCCTTTTTTATCTAAGCCGTAAGCCAAAGCTGCAGCTGTTGGTTCGTTGATGATACGTTTGATCGTCAATCCAGCTATTTCACCAGCTTCTTTTGTCGCTTGACGTTGTGCATCGTTAAAGTAAGCCGGAACAGTAACTACCGCTTCAGTAACTTCCTGTCCAAGATAATCTTCAGCTGTTTTCTTCATTTTCTGAAGAATCATCGCTGAAATCTCTTGAGGAGAGTACATTCTGTCATCAATTTTGACACGTGGGGTGTTGTTGTCACCTTTCACGACATCATAAGGGACGCGTGACGCTTCTTTTTTCGTTTCGTCATAGGAAGCCCCCATAAACCGTTTGATCGAATAGATCGTTTTGGTAGGGTTGGTAATGGCTTGACGCTTCGCTGGATCCCCAACCTTGCGCTCGCCGCCTTCCACAAATGCCACTACAGAGGGCGTTGTACGCTTTCCTTCTGAGTTTTCAATGACCACTGGCTCGTTTCCTTCCATTACGGAAACACATGAGTTGGTGGTTCCTAAGTCAATTCCAATAATTTTTCCCATATTACTTTGTATTCAGTGTTAAACCGCGCTCTCTTGTCAATGACTGTGCCACTGGAAATCACGGATAATTTTCTGCCAAATCTGTCAAAGTCCTGAATGACACTCCCTGTAAATGTGTCGAATTGGCAGATAACATGACAAAGATTTCAAGACATTAAGATGTTAAGATATCAAGACAAAGGACAATAGACAAAGGACTTAATTGATCTTCGAATTGTTAAGTTTCAAATTCGTAATTCGTAATCATTGTTGTCCGACTAAACCCACCTTTATGTTTTATCTCAATGGCACAGTGTACTTTTGGTGATTTTGAATTATGTTCAGGTTTTGTTCGCTCACCTCCGCTGGGGAAAGCCGCTGGGGCGGAATATCAAAAGCAAATTTTAGTGAACTTCTCTAGTATTGACACCTGCGTTATAGCTTAGGAAGCATGTATAAACCACCCCTTGCCCCTC
>CALPWQ020000168.1 GCA_943327315.2 Chitinophaga pinensis | reverse complement strand
CTTGACGATCGTGACCTTATAAGCACGTATGTAAATGGAAATGAAAAGGCTTTTGAGGTCCTTTTGCTACGCCATAAAGACAAAATGTACCGCTTCATTTACATGAAAGTTAGAAACCGGGATTTGGCGCAAGACATCTTTCAAGAGGCTTTTGTGAAAATCATCAACACCCTGAAGCTTGGGGCCTACAATGAAGAAGGGAAATTTTTGCCTTGGGCAATGCGCATTGCTCACAACTTAGTGATTGACCATTTTCGGAAAAGCAGCAAGATGCGAATGATTTCGGAATCATCGTCTAGCCGCGAGGACTTCAATATTTTCAGTGTGCTTTCTTTGGATGAAAAAAATGCATACGAAACCTTAGCTTATGGGGAGTTGGAAACTCAGATGGTTGGATTGATTGACCATTTGCCTGAAAGCCAACGCGACATTCTCGTTAAGCGATTGTACCAAGAAATGTCATTTAAAGACATTGCAGAAATGGAAGATATTTCCATCAATACAGCTCTGGGTAGAATGCGTTATGCCTTGATTAACTTGCGCAAGTTGATTGAAAAACACCAGCTTGTAACTGAAATTTAAGCATGAGAAAAATCTTTTTTTTCCTGTCAATTCTTGTTGTCACGTCTTGTGCTCAGCAACACTGCCCCTTTGGAATTCCTGTTAAAATGAAAAATCTTACGGGATTAGACGGATGTGGTTGGGTACTTGAACTCAGTGATGGCTCCCGAATGGAACCAATAAACATGAATGACTTCGAAATAAAGCTTGTGGAGGGAAAAAAAATATATGTGACTTACGAAGACTTTCCTGCGGCAAGTATTTGTATGGTCGGTAAGATTGTAAAAATCACAACTGTGTGTGAGTGATTAGACGTCCATTCGCATGTGTCGCTCCTTTTTCTCTTCATAAATATCGGCTATCGTTACCAAAATCGCCGTTTCTTCAACATTTCCAAACTCCGGATTTACAGCAGTGCCGAAAGTCTTCATGGTAGGTGAGAGATTCATGTAGATGTTAACCAAGGGTGGAATGAACTCCCCATTTTCTTTTACTGCACTGTTTAGAACTTTGAATCCATCTTTGAAATCCAATCCTCTCAGTTGTTCGTCGACATAGTTGCGGTCGTAATCTTGAACCAGTGGATGGAAAGGTTTCATTAACTTATCCTTGTCTGGAAAATAATGATGCATAAAATGCAAAAGGAAGTCACGACTTGCGGTGTTGTAATTTGGATACATCGTCACTTTCCCAAAGAAATAGCGGATGTCGGGGTTTTGAATGACCAATGCTCCTAAACCGTCCCAAATATTGTCCAATGCAAAAAGTCCTTTCCTTGGATTTACTGATGGTTGAAAGTTTGGTTGTACCCAACTTCTCCCCAATTCGATGGTATAGGGCAAATAATCATGAATGAAATTTGCTGAAAAATCAAAATAATGGGTAGTAGACAGGTGGATTTCTCCATCCGAGGTCATTGCATCTTTGCAGCGAATAAAACGATAGCCCCCCACGATTTCTTCGTCCTCGGGCGACCAAACGATGAGTTGCTGATAGCAATTTTCTGATGTGTCAAAATCGTCTAAATCAACCTCTTCACCAGTCCCGCCGCCAGATGCTCGAAAGGTAACTTCACGCAATCTTCCAATTTCTCGAATGACGTGAGGCGCATTGTGATGATTCACGATGTAAATGTCATTTTCACCTTTTCGTGTGTGTCGAACAAAGCGTTCAGGGCTCAACTCTGATTTTAGGATTTCCTGATCAATGGCTGCTATAATTTCTTGCATAGTTTCTTTTCTTATTCTGTTTCTTGTGCCATGTTGTAGACTTTTTCGCGAACAATTTGCGCTACTTTGCGCTCATCCGCGTTCGATAGTGTTTGATTGACATAGATGGGGTCTCCGACGCGAAAAACCATTGTTTTATTCCGCTGTTTGAAGAGTTCATCCGCCAGGTAAAGCATTTCAATGTTGGCTTTTATTCCAAAGAATTTTCGAATTCGTGAAAGTCGGTAGAAAAATGGGGTTAATGTTCCGTTGATGTATATGGGGATAATGGGTTGATTAAACTTTTTTGCATAGGTGACGAATGTTTTTTTCCACTCCAAGTCTCGAACTTTACCATTGACCATTCGGCTCACAAGTCCAGCAGGAAAAATCACCAAAGCAGTGTCAGATTCGAATGCATCGGAAATTTGTTGCCTCACCGAACCGTCATTTTTTCCATGTTTATTTACTCCAACAAATAGCCCGCTCAGGTTTGTTAAATTCATCAAAAGGTCATTTACGATGAAACGAAGATCAGTTCGATGCCCTTTCGTAGCGACAACAAATGCTGCGGCGTCCATACCTCCTAGGGGGTGATTCATGGCAATAATAACAGGTCCAGTTGTTGGAATTTTTTCAATGCCTTCTATTATGATTTCGATATTAAAAAAGTGGATGATTGCTTCGCAAAATTCGGTATCGTAAAGGTGTCCATTTTTTTCAATGAACGCATTGATTTCATCTTGATGTAAGATGTGTTTCAAATAGCGAAAAACAAAACCAGGAAGCCATTTAGCTAGCTTTGGACTTTTGCTTTTGACCAATCGTTGAATGTCGATAAAACGTTCCTTTTCCATAGTTCATGTAAAGGTACTTCGAACAACCAAGGTAGATTATGACGAAGGCAATGTTTTATTCACAAAGAAGTATGGAATTCTTGGTGTTTTATTGCGCTTTACACTGCCTTTCTTCCTTCAATTTTGCTTAATTTTGCACATATTTTAACCGCAATTGAAAATTCAATGATTCAACTTTCTGAACGACTAATAGCGATGGAGGAATCCGCAACAATCGCAATGTCTCGCAAAAGCCGTGAATTAAAGGCCCAAGGCAAGGATATCATTTCTTTAAGTCTTGGTGAACCTGATTTTTTTACGCCTCAGTTTATTAAGGATGCAGCTTTGGAGGCCATGAACAATAATTACACGATGTATACACCCGTTCAGGGCTATGATGATTTGCGTGATGCGATTGCTTTGAAGTTTCAACGTGACAATGGCTTAACGTACTCCAAAGATCAAATTGTTGCGTCAACTGGGGCGAAACAATCGATTGCCAATGTGGTATTGAGTATTGTTGGCCCAGGAGACGATGTGATTATCCCTGCTCCGTATTGGGTTTCTTATTTGGAAATTGTAAAGGTTGCCGAAGGAAATTCAATCGTGATTCAAGCAGGAATTGAAGATGATTTTAAAATAACAGGTAAAGCGCTTGAAGCTGCAATTACAACAAACACGAAGATGATCATTTTCTCTTCGCCTTGCAATCCGACGGGTTCAGTCTATTCCAAAGCTGAATTGCGCGAAATTGCAGACGTACTGGTGAAACATCCGACTATTGTTGTGATTTCTGATGAAATCTACGAGCACATCAATTTTGAAGGTAAACACGAAAGCTTGGCGCAGTTTGCAGATGTTTACGACCAAGTCGTAACGGTGAATGGAATGTCTAAGGCATGGGCAATGACGGGTTGGAGACTTGGTT
>CALPWQ020000167.1 GCA_943327315.2 Chitinophaga pinensis | reverse complement strand
GTTGTGTTCATATTTCTTTTGTTTGGAAGAAAAATGGAAAACATTCAATCGGCGCATGACCTTGAACTCAAAAACAAAGAGCTGGAAATGATGAATGCGGTGGTGCACGCACAAGAAGCGGAACGAAAGAACATTGCGCGCAATCTACACGATGATGTGGGTGCAATTCTATCCATAGCACAGCGAAATCTTAAACTAACCCTAAACAATTTACCGAGCAATTCACCAATTAAAGAGGATATAGCGTTCTCTGTAGATGTCATCGATCAATCGGTCGAAAAAATCCGAAGTATCTCCCATAGTATGTTGCCCCATTTTTTATTGAAATTCGGTTTGCAAAAATCGCTTCAACGCTTAATGGAGCAAACGGTAAAATCACTCGGAAATCCGTGTGATTTTCACAGCGCTATTGCAGATGAGTTAGAACTTGTTGAAGCACAAGAAGTTCATTTCTTTCTCATTGCAACAGAAATTATAAATAATTTGGTCAAACATGCACAGCCCAAAAGGATTCACATGAATCTTGAGGTGAAAGGCAATGACATACTGCTTCACATTGAACACGATGGCAGTGCCATTGATCAATCGGAGTATGAGAATCTCCTGAACCAGGGTCATGGAATGGGACTTGAATCAATTTCTCACCGGGTGCAGTTGATTGATGGTAAGGTCCACTTCAATCGCCACACAAAAGGCGGCACAATTGAAGTGTCAATGCCTTTTTTGAAGAAACAAAATATCGAATAGCATGAAGGATTCGAACTTTAGAAAACCAGAAAACGTGGTGCGTGTTGCCGTCATTGAAGATCATTTGATTGTGCGGCAAGCACTTGTAATGATGTTGAAAAAGGAACCACAGGTCACGGTCGTTTTTCACGCCGAAAATGGAAAAGAGTTCTTGGAGCAGTTGCCCAATCATGAGATTGATGTGGTACTTCTGGATTTGGACTTGCCCATCATGGACGGAAGAGAGACATTAGCGGTGTTGCAACGCGATTTCCCTGAAGTGATGACAATCATATTGAGCATGCACGAAGATCCATGGATGGTGTCGGAGCTGATCAATGAAGGCGCCAAGAGTTTTTTGAAAAAGAACTGTTCCTTTGATGAGTTGGTCGATGCCCTATTCAATGTGAAATTTAAAGGAAATCACACTACAGAAATTGTCGAGCAAGCCATGTTCGCGAATTACGAAGAAAAACAACGCTACACGAGTTCAGTCCAACAATTCAATTTAACCTCAAGGGATCAATTGATTTTGAAGCAAATCTGTGACGGAAAAACGAGTCAACAAATTGCCGATCGTGTCAATTTATCTAAAAAATCCATCGATGCCACGCGTTCAGATTTGTTGAAACAAATTGGCGCAAAAAATCCTACAGAGTTTGTCCGCAAATGTATTTTGTTAGGGCTGTATAAAGTCCGAACAGATGATCAAATCAACTTTGAGGAACAACTGAACGAAATTTTAAAATCGCAGCGCAAATACCGCCGCAAAGAAAATGACGAACCCGATTCCGAATAGTGGATTTTTTGGATTGAGGGCTAATGGATTTTAGCTTTAGTGTTGCACTAGGCACAACGAATTGAATTTAACTATTGACCTTCAATATTTTAATTTGTATCTTTCTTATCAAACTACTACCTTATGAAAACTACAAGTATTGTCATTTTCTGTATCACTGCATTTTGCTTGAGTGCGCAGAACAATTCAGTCATTCTTGACCATAATAACAGCGCAGCATTTATTTCAGAAGGCGGTACTTTTTTTTATGATTTTTCAGATACCAATAAAGGTTACCAGGTTCCTAAAAATTCGAATTTCGAATCCATATTTTCAGCTCAGTTTTGGTTTGCTGGGAAGGATGAAAACAACCAAATACGAATGGCGCGTGGAGGACAACCAAGCGGGAATTACGATTTTTTTAACGGACCAATTTCTGGTGCTGGCACCTACTCCAACCCCGATTATCAAAGCCGTTGGGCCATGCCAATCTGGAAAATTTGTCAAACAGAAATCGATCATTTCAATTTATGGTGGAATTGCAATAATGGTAGCGTCGTAATTGGATGTGATACGGTAACTAGTCCATCAGCCGATTTATTGCAACGCATTGAGTCATGGCCCGCAACTGGCGATGTAGCTGCAGGTCAAAGCTATTACCTAGCACCTTTTTACGACCGCAATGATGACGGTGTGTATTCGCCGTTGAATGATGGAGATTATCCCATATTGAAAGGATGTTGTGGGGCTTACATGATACAAAATGATGCGGCCGAAAGTCATACCTACTCAAATACGGATTCGCTTGGTTTAGAAATTCATTACCAGTTTTACCAATACAGAACTTGGGACTATTTGAATGATGTCACATTCATTGATGTTATGGCCATCAATCGCGGCACTACGAATTATCATGAATTCACCCATAGCTTTTTGGTCGATGGCGAAATCGGGAATGTTTTTGATGATTTTTTTGGCGTTGACTCAACATTTAACTGCATGTATTTTTACAATGCGGACAATTTTGATGAAGCCAATTTTATGACCATTGGTTATGGTGAAAACCCTCCTGCATTGGGAATCGTCAGCTTAAGAAACCCAATGAGCTCAAGTTTAGTTCCGTTCGATCCTTTCATGACTTCATCCACTTGGAATTACATGCATGGATTGCAATTCGGCGGTGAGGTAATGTTAAATCAGAGTAATAACCCCACTAATTTCATGTTCAATGGTAATCCAAATGTCCCCTCTGAATGGAGCATGTACTCCACAAGTTCAATTCCAAATGATTATAGAGGATTGGCTTCTTATCAAAAAGGAGATTTCAACGTGGGAGACACTATGCTTCAAACGTATGCGATTATCTCTGCGCGTACCGGTAATCACATAGAAAATGTCCAAAGCGTCCTTGATATTGCAAGTAGCCTACACACTTTTTACAATACCACAAACAATCCTGTGTGTCAAAATGGAACCTTGTCTCTTTGGGAAAACGGCAACGCTGAATTTTCCATTTATCCAAACCCGGCGAAAGATCACGTAACGGTTTCCGGAATAGACAACAATTTGTTTGGTTCAACTGCAATCCTTTCAGAACTATCAGGAAAAAGGTTGTTCACCTTAAACATTTCCAAAAGCACCATTGATTTCACTTTGGAAGGGTTAGCACCTGGTCTTTATTTAATGACAATTGGAGACCTTACCAAACGATTCGTGGTTGAATAAGGCAATCTTACCTCTTCATGTCTCGGAAATGCTCATACTTGTCCTTGATAAAGGTGATGAGTTTCATCTCTGTCGCTGTCTTTAGGAAGCTGTCATTTACATTCAAGAAGGCGATGAAGTTATCAAACTCTTCCTCATCCAATTCAATGATGTCATATGCAATGTAGGTCCGCAGCAATTCTTTGACCACCCTGCGCTGATCATCCTTGTAATTCTGCTCGGCAATCCACCGTTTGTTCTGTTCTTTCTTGGAAAAAGCCTGGTACAAGGCGGTGATTGGACTCTGCATGACTTCAATTCCTGTCACCAAACGTGTTTCGCGCATCGCCAAG
>CALPWQ020000166.1 GCA_943327315.2 Chitinophaga pinensis | reverse complement strand
GACAAATATCATATCCATGACCGTAAGCAATTTACGTTGTGCCATTTTGTAGGAACTCGCCTCCACGAGGGGATTTTTATTTTTTTCTTGCTGAGTGTCAACTCACCAAACATTCATAATTCGTAATCATTGTTGTCCTACTAAACCCATCTTCATATTATATCCAATCGGGTTAACTTAGATTAACTGACCCCATCGGGGTCAAACCTTTGTAACCATAAGCCCTCCCGAAAGACCGATGACCCCATCGGGGTCAAACAGTTTAAATACTAAATCACATAAAATAGAAACCACCCCCTTACTTTAAAATCACTTCTTAAAACCAATGATTTCAATGGTTTTAAGAAAAATAGTAAATTTTTATCGGACAACAATGACTACGAATTACGAATTGCCGAAGGCATCAAATCCCGTTTAATTTTTTATACAGCGCACTGTCATTCCGTAGGAACGAAACGCGAGAGACAAGCCTGCTCCTGAAGGTGAAAAATTCAGATTTCGAATGGAGGTACCGTTAATTCCTACAGTCCAATAATTTCCAACGGTTCCTGCATTAAAAACGATTGATTCTTGTCTATATCCTGTCATTGAGATCTTTAACGGAGAATTAAAGGCACCAACACTTGTGTTTGCGGTCCAAGTTAGGCGCTCATTTTCCATTTCTATATCTGTTGGTAAGCGGTAACCTGCAGGACAGGGATTGTTGATGCCATTCACACCTAGCCAAAGGGTATTGTTCTGTGTAACTCGCCAGTCATTTGGCACAAGCGGCGAAATAATAAACAACGCATTTCCAGGCTGGTCCGTTGCACTCAAGGTCGTCGTCGTTGCTGATGTCCTACACTGATGCCCATCCGTTGCTCTGCCCCATTGGTACAAATCGCCATACGCAGCTGCGTCTGTTGAACTTGTTGCCACTTGAGTAGCGCCTAGGTTTCGATCCATCCAGGTTTTTCCTGTTGCTGGATTGGTGACATCAACGACCAGGGTTGGCCCTGAAGCACAAAATACCGAATTCGTTGGATAGGCCGGCTGTGGATTGACCGCCAGAAAATTGATCTCGTTCCCATAACTTGTTCCACTGCCATTTGTGGCATACGCCCGCACATAATACGTGGTTCCTGCGACTAAGCCAGTGAGGTTTGATGTAAATGTACCGATACCGGTTCCATTGCTAGTAATACTATTCGCAATTGTTGGATTTATACTCGTTCCCCAACAAACTCCTCTCGCCGTGATTGCACTGGCACCTTCGTAGGCAATCGTTCCACCCGAAACAGCTGTGGTTTGGGTGATGCTTGTAACAGCACTTGTTGAAATTAGCGCCAAACTTGGACACGCTGTTGTAGTTATCGTCGTTGGGCAATCCGCAATTTGAAGGTTTGCGCCATTGTTCACGGTGACTTGCGCGCCATTGGTACTGAAAATGGTGAGATCTTCAGCGGCTGCTACTCCTGAAACGATGGGTTGATTGGTAGTTAGAGGTACTGATACATTGTTGCAGCTCTTCGGCACAAACTGCGGACTCCAGTTGCAGGGCTTGTGCCAGTCGGTATCGATAAGACCCGTCCACGAAAGTGAATCCGCAACATTTACCGTTACAGTACTGGTTGACGAGCCTGCAGAATTTGTTGCTGTGCAGGTGTAGGATGTTGTCAACGCTGGAGTGACGGTGATGCTGGGTGTTGTAGCGCCTGTTGACCAGGCATACGAGACACTACTGCCTATGTTATAAAGTTGTTGAATTTCTGAGGTGTTTAATGCACGGTTCCATATGGCTATGTCGTCCATTTTTCCTATTTGGTCTGGTTGGTCTGGACCGAATCTTACCGTTTGTCCTGCTTGTGTATTGAATGGTTGAGTACCATTATAATTTACAAAAGTGCTTCCACACAGAACCCCATTCACATACATTTTGAAGGACGATGTGTTATTGCCGAATGATGGTGCATATGTGATAACGAGATGATTCCATGATCCAGTAGGTAAAAAGGGTAAGTATGCCAATTGAGAATTCGAATTATCTATTGTTGCATAACTTCCTCCCGTAGATGGATAAAGATAGAGATTCATTCTGCCACCAATGGCTGTGAATCCATAGGAAAGAAGGCATCCTTCGACTGTGTTATATTGAAACCATAAGGAAATAGACCTTTCATTTTGCCCGAGAATTCCAGTATAATTGGTGGTGATATTTTGTAATCCATTCCCATCAAAACTATAGGCCTTATTCGCCACACCAAAACGATCTGTCGTCAAAGTAGCGCCATTCACTGTTCCGTTATTTCCATTGCCCGAGGCATCATTGGCATTGCCACAAAAAGGCCAATACCCCACTAATCCATTTTGTAAGGTAGCCGGCAAATCTGTTTTTGTACAGGGTTGCGCACTCGATCCAGCAGTCAGTGTGGTGCTTTCTCCGCAGTTGATGGTGCTTGGGGATGCAGCAGTGGCAATGCTTGGCGGAGCGATTGAGGTATAGAGATTCGAAATTTCTTGCGCAGAAAGGGAACGATTCCATAGGCCAAAATCATCCAATTTACCTCCAAAGAAACGATACAAACTGCCATTGTTTATGTCTGCACCAATGTTAATGGCATTGGTCGAATTGCAGAGTGCACCAATCGAAGTGTTCGTGCTGTACAATACGCCATTGATGTACATTTTTCCTCCACTTGTCGCGTCATGAATAAATACGAAATGGTACCACGTATTGGAGCTAATTGCTGTGTTGGCATAAAATAAATTGCCTTCATAAAAACTAGTTGCACCGCCTATAACTGGGGTATTTGGCACAGCTGGTTTTGTTAAACACACCAAATACGCATTGTAATTCCCATTGCATACGCTTGGCGCTTGCCACCATTTACCAAATATTCCCTTTGCACCTAAAAAATCATCCGTTGGCAAGGCACTCGCATTAAACCATCCACTAATGGTAAAGGATGAAACATTTAAATTGGGAGCACTATTGATGCGTATGTAATTGTTTGAGCCATTAAAACTATAGGCTTTATTCGCCACCCCAAAGCGATCGGTTGTCAGTGTCGCGCCATTCACGGTTCCGTTGTTACCATTGCCACTTTCGTCATTCGCGTTGCCATTGAAGGGCCACCAGCCGACGAGACCGTTTGATGGCAAATACGCGGGTACTTGGGAGAGAACAAAGGAAGAATGAAAAATGAAGAATAAAGAAGAAAAAATTAAAAATGAAGAATTAAAAATGAAGAATGAAGACCTTGTGCTGAGCTGACTCCACTGAGCTCGTCGAAGTGTGTCGAAGCGGAGGTGAAACATAATTTTTTCTAGTTTTTTCATTGGTTTAATTTTTTATGCAGCGGATAGACATCCCATTGGCACGATAACCATCACCAATATAATCTTGATTTGCAGTGAAATATAAATACTTAATCATATATAAATTAACATTATCAATACTTGATGTCCAATAATACCCACTACTACTTGTCGCATTTAAGGATCCCAGATGAGTTCTATTTCCGCCTAAGGTCAATTTCAATGGAGATAAAAATGCTCCGGCGCTAAAAGCGACAGTCCAGGACTGTTTTTCACTCGTCAATTCAGACGTGGTTGGCAGCCTATACCCGATCGGACAAGGATTGTTCACCCCATTCACACCTTGCCATAAGTTTGCGTTTTGAGGTGAACGCCAATCAAAAGGAGAATTCGGCGCCAAAATAAAGAATGCATTTCCCGGCTGATCCGTTGCACTCAAGGTCGTGGTCGTTGCGGATGTACGACACTGATGCCCATCCGTTGCTCGTCCCCATTGGTACAAATCCCCAAAGGCAGCTGCATCTGTTGAACTTGTCGCCACTTGAGTAGCGCCAAGGTTTCGATCCATCCAGATTTTTCCTGTAGTTGGATTTGTAACGTCAACAATCGCTGTTGGACCAGAGGCACAGAACACTGAATTTGCTGGGTATTGAGCTGCCAATGCTGATTG
>CALPWQ020000165.1 GCA_943327315.2 Chitinophaga pinensis | reverse complement strand
GGTTTAGCGCAATAAGTTTCATTCTTGAAAGTGGGAATTTCTCCAATTGTCAAGCTGCTTACCACATCAATCTCAAAAACGAAAATACGCTTTTTTCGAATGAATAACACTTTTCAATGAACAAAATGTGGTTTTCACGAAACATTTGGATTTTAACGGCAAAAATAAATGCGCAATTTTTACGCAATCGTACACGCTCATTTTTTTCACATCTTTGCGAGAATGGAACTTTCTAAAAAATACCGTACCGTGAATGTACTTGGAAATCAAGCCGTACGAAAGTTCGGAACTGTATCTTTGATTGAAGACATGGCCACAGGTCAACAAAAAGTTCTAAAACAGTTGGTTCTAAATGACCACAATCAACATATTGCAGAACGCTTAGAGCGCGAGTCCAGTTTTAATTTTCAGTTGTGCGGATTACCTCGTGTCACCGAATTTATCAAGACCGACCGTGAAATTGTTTTGGTAAAAGCGTTTGTTGAAGGAATCCCACTCGACGACTATTGGCAAACAATCCCGAGAAAGCAGCGAATGGATCAGTTGGTTCACATCCTAAAGGCCTTGTTCCCTCTTTTCCAAGTGTTACACGAACAACAAATCGTTCACTGCGATATCAAACCCTCCAACATTCTCATTGAAAAAAAGGACGATTCCATTTCATGTCACCTTATCGATTTTGGCATGGCCATTCGCCAAAAGGAAAACAAGCACTTCAAACTTCTATTTCCTTTGGGTTATGCCGCACCCGAATTAATTCTCAATCGCTTAGAGCTCCTCGATCACACAAGTGACCTCTATGCCTTGGGGATTGCGATTTGGAAACTATTTACAGGCACTTTACCACTAACACATCCCAACCCGAGTATTTTCACAAATCTGCAATTGACCTATCCACTGCCCGACCACAGCGACCTGCCAAAGGGACTTTATCCCATTTTACAAAAGATGTGTGACAAGCACCAATTTAAAACAGCACCCAACCGCATGAAGATTGAAGAAGTCGATCCATTACTGCGAAAGGCCCAACAGAATAGATACCAAAGCTTACAAGAAATTATAGCCGATTTGCAGAAAATACCGCAAAAGAAAAGTTGGTGGCCTTTTTAATAGAATTCCTTTCGGAAGCCAAGATTAAAACTAAACAACAAGGGTGCGTAAAGCGATGTGTTCTGCGCTGTAGAATTGCTTGCCGTAGATAGAATCATATACGCCAAATTGAGATCCAAGTATAAGGTACCAATGCCGGCAAAGGTGTTTTTAACCCCTCCACCTAGTCCAAAACCAAGGTTAAAAATCGACCCTTTAGACAATTCACTCGTAGGCAATTCATACTTGGCCTGATCGTAATCGTCATATTTTCGTTTCACTGTATTCACAGCCAACATAATGGTACTTCCTCCATAAGCTCCAAATCCACTGTCATACCCATTCCCAATGTAATAGCGCGTGCCACCTTCGATAATGGTGTAATTGAATGTTGATGAATAACCAATTGTTTGGCTGTAAGGGATTGTTGTAAAATCTGTGGCAGTCACAATTGTTGCCCCTTTAAAAGGCTCTTGCTGTCGAGCATACAGCGACAAGCGAGCATACAAAGAAATCTGATCATCCCTAGGAATCTCACCCCCAAAGTGCATACCGATGTAAGGTTTTTGCACGCCAAACCCCTTCAAAACGCTCATACCTCCTGAAAGCCCAAATTGAGCAAGAGCTGCGTTGGTGCCCATCAATAAAATGATGACAACTACTAGGTGCTTTATTTTTCCAACCATTTCGGTGACTTTTTAACTATCTGTGCAAATACCACACACTCTTCGTCGTGTGCTCCGGGAAGGTAACCAATACTCATCAAAAACTCATTGACAATCTCCCCACCTACAAATGTAAAGGTCTTTTTGAACAATTTGGTCCATTCTTCTTTAGATTTTGGGTGATTCGCTGCCAACCACGCATCAAAAGACCCAAAATCGTCGATTATTTTCAGTAATGCCTGAGCATTGTTTACAGCGGCACGCACTTTCAATTTATTTCGAATAATTCCCACATCTGACAATAAACGTTGAATATCTTCTTCAGAATAAGCTGCTACCGTTCGAATGTCAAATTGTGAATACGCAGATCTAAAGTTCTCTTGCTTCTTTAGAATCGTTGTCCAAGATAAGCCTGCTTGATTTATTTCTAGAATTAAACGCCCAAAAAGTTCTGAATCATCACGAACGGGAAATCCGTACTGATTTGAATGGTAGTGCCGATGTACGCTTGATTCTGGTTCATTTTGGGAAAAGGTGCAATAGCTCATGACTCGAATTGAGCTTCAAAGTAAGAATTTTATAGTGAATTCATTGAAATTTAGCATACACTTTCGATGTGCAGTTAAAAATTGTGTGATATTTGCAAACTAGAGCGCCATGCAAAAACAGGTCTATTTTTCGGTAGTCATCGCAGCCATCTCCTTTATTACGGTGAAGAAGATCCAGCAGGCCAGTATTGATCATTACCATTTTCTGCGCGAAATATTTCAGAAAGACGGTTGGTTCGATTTCGACCACCCCTCCCTTACGATTCATCTTCCATTTGAATTGCGTGAAATTTCTGGAATCACAGATTTTTCCAATGATGAAATCGCTTGTGTTCAAAACCAAAACGGGACTTTGTATGTATATTCCATGTCGGGTGATTCAATTAGCGCCCAATATGATTTTGGCTATAGTGGATACTTTGAAGGACTTACTCACGTAGATAGTTCTTATTTCATCATGCGAAATGATGCCGTTCTCCTGCAAGTTGATCCAAGTGAAGACTCAGTTTCAGTCAATTTTAAGAAACTCGACATTCCTTCTTGGGACAATGAGGTACTTTGCGTTGATTCCAAAGATCACCAACTTTTGGTCGCGCCCAAAAATGCTACGGGCCGTGGGGCTGAACTTAAAAACACCCGAGGTATTTATTCTATAGACCTTGAAACGATGGCCATGGACGAAGATCCATTGTTTACGATCAATCTTTCAGAACTTGAATCATTTGGACAAAGTACTGGAATCCTCTTCGCGAAAAAGAAAAAGTCGAAAGAGGAGGAATCAAGCAGCCACTTTATGCCATCGTGTATCGCTGTGCATCCAAAGACCGATGAAGTGTATATCATTTCATCCATTGACCATTCAATGGCTGTCTTTGAGAAATCCGGGAAACTCATCAATTTTGTGCGTTTCGATGCGAAGCTATTTACTAGACCAGAACGCATCATCTTCTTGCCGAATGGTGATTTGGTCATCACGAATGAAGGTCAGCAGGGAAAGACCTCTCTACTCCGCTTTAAATGGCATCTCCCTCAATAACCTAAACCCCTTCCTATGGCCGTATATGAATTCAATGGTTTTCGACCTGTCATCAAGGAAAGTTCGTTTGTGCATCCGCAAGCAAGTGTAACTGGAAATGTCCTTATTGGTGAACACGTTTACATTGGACCTGGAGCAGCCATTCGAGGAGATTGGGGGCAGATTATCATTGAAGATGGCTGCAATGTTCAAGAAAACTGCACTGTGCACATGTTTCCCGGCACCACAGTTACCCTTAAAAAAGGTGCACACATCGGTCATGGCGCCATCATCCATGGAGGAACAATTGGAGAAAACTCACTCATAGGCATGAATTCAGTCATCATGGATGACGTTGTTGTAGGAAATGAATGCATCATTGGTGCCTTGTGTTTCGTGCCAAGTGGAATGACCATTCCCAACCGAAGTTTAGTCGTTGGAAATCCTGCGAAAATCATCAAAGAAGTAAGTGACGAGATGATCAGCTGGAAAACGGAAGGCACTGCCCTTTACCAAGCTTTACCAAAAGAATGTCAAGACACACTTAAGGAATGCGAGCCATTGCGTGAAATCGAAGAAAACCGACCAATGCAAGACGCGAGGTATGAGCGCTGGGGGAAGAAGTAGTTATTAGTTATTAGTTACTAATGACTAGTTACTAATGACTAGTTACTAATGACT
>CALPWQ020000164.1 GCA_943327315.2 Chitinophaga pinensis | reverse complement strand
TATCAACACCCAACCCCCTCCGATTTCCCTACCAACATCTCCCCTCGTGTGCCATGACACATTAGTGACACACGAACAAAGTAGCGCCTCTACAACTCAATGAAATCAAGGGATTCAGAGGTGGTATAGGATATTGTATTGGGAAGTAACAATCGTTAGTTAGCCCTAAGCAAGTCCAAACCCAACACAAGCAACATGAAACTGCCACCCTACTACAAATTCCCTAGCATTTCTGGCTACAGAATCACGTTGCGACAAATTCAATTTTCTGAATTGAATGATCTCCTTGAAATTTCATGTTACGACGGTGTTCAAGCGACAACATGGAGTCAAGCAATTCACATGCAAACCAACATAAATGCGGACTACGAGCAAGGCAATTCAATCCACTGGGGAATTGAAGACAACTTAACGAAGAAAATCGTGGGGACCTGCGGGTATTATCGTGGGCTTGACAAAGGCGAGGGCGAACTGGGCTGCGTGTTATTGCCACAATTCCGTGGACAAGGATATATGACCAATGCCTTGTTGTTGGCCATTGAATTTGGACGAAATACGATTGGACTGAAACGCATTTGGGCAATGACAACGAAACAAAACGAAAAAGCCACTCAACTTCTTGAGAAATTGAATTTTGTTAAAATTGCAGATTTGGAAGACAGTAATATAGAATTCGAAATGAGTCAAGGTGTAAATGTAAAAGTTTGAAGGAAAAAAGACCTGTCGATCAAAGCAATCAAGGCGGAGTAAAGTGCACCAGATTAATCTGCATTGACTAAACTCTTGGTGTCTTCCTTGAGAACAGTCCCAAGATGGACTAAAGTTAAAAATAGCAGCAAAAGGAACGGGCGGAATGACACAGCACGTAATCGTTATTTTCTCTGTGACTCTCTGGTGAACATGAATCTAATGTTTCTAGGTAAATTTGATTCACATCTGTTTTATCATCAACATTCTTGTTAAATAATGTGTCATAAAAAGGACAAAAAGATTTATATTTGTTCCCTATAAGACGCATTAAATGAAAAAAGCACCAGCCATACTGCCTAAAAACTTGAAGATCTTGAAGGATCTCGGTGAACAGATTCAATTGGCACGCTTGCGCCGAAAGTTGAGTGCAGAGCAACTGGCAGAGCGCACAGGTCTTGGACGGAAAACGATATCTAATATTGAGCAAGGCAGCCCCACAGTGGCCATAGGCAGCTTTCTGCAAGTGCTGTTTGTTTTGGGATTAGAAAAAGATTTGTCCATGGTTGCCGCTGCCGACCCTCTGGGTAGAAAACTGCAGGATGCTGGAATTATTACCCATAAACGCGCACCGAAACAAACGAAAAAACCATGAAGCACCCGGAACATAAAATAAGTGTTTATGCTGATTGGGAATTCATGCTAGATGCGCAACTTATGAAACGACAGATAAATTCAAGTAAAAAATGGAACTTTAAGTCGTTTGGAAGTCATAAAATCCACACTTTAATCTTTCGAATGCTCTGTTCAGATGAATAAACTCCTTTACTATGTTGTTCTTGCTGCTGCGTTAACTACGGGCTGCGCCAAGTCCTTGCTTTTCCAGTTCCGCGCCAAAAGAAATGTTGAGGAACTAGAGGCTGTTGCTCGGCAGATTCAAGATTTTCGAATCGCCAATTATTCGGAAAGTCCTACTGGCATACTTTATTGGAGTACCCTCCACAAGAAAATTTATAGGGAGCCTAGTTATCATTTTGACTATGTTCACCACAAGGTTTTCATTGGTGGAAGTCGTTGTGATTCGGATTGTGATTCTGTTGAAAAATATTCTCTACAATTAAGTAAGGCGCAGAATCGTTTTCTTCTGGATAAATTTAGCATCAATGAGGTTCACAGCTCAACCCTATTGAAATGTCCTGATGTATATATAATTGCCGACAGTTCGGTATGTTTTGTCAACACAGGAGTATCATTTTTAGGGTTTGGAAAGGATCATGTTCTTTATATTGATTTGCGTGAAACACCGCGCAAAGAATTGCGTGAGCCCAAAAGAACATTTTGTTCTGGTATATATTGCTACTCCCGTTCGTATAGAATATCGGACAGAATTCGTTATATGATCAGAGAGCACAACTTTTATGAGTTACCCGGGTCATTGTAAACGAGATTCACAAGCATGTTGCATTTCGAAGCAATCTAACTTTTTAAAATGACTAAGTCGTATTCATTATTTCGCCATGAATTTTTCTGCTTTTATTTAAAACCCACACCTCATGTCCTTTCAAGCCTACATCGATAACATCCAAGCCAAGACAGGGAAAAGCCCTGAAGAGTTCAAGCAACTTGCCGAACAAAAAGGATTCATGGCCAATGGCGCATTGGTACCAACCGTGAAAGCCACTGAAATCACCAATTGGTTAAAAGCAGAATTTGAGCTAGGTCACGGCCATGCCATGGCAATTTATGCGGTGTTCAAAGGGAAAACGGAATAGGGGAGAGATCATTTCTTCACGAAATTCTCAATCGTTAATTCGAGCTTCTATTGAGCACACTGATCAGTAATTTCTTGCCCGTTTCCATTTCACTGGCTTGACTTGAAGCTACGAACAAGGTAAGACTAGCAAGTGCTTCATTGCTGATGATTGGTTTTCCATTTTCCGAAAATAACAAGCGATTTCGATCCAAAAACAGTAAAAAGCACGCTGCGGCAATGCGCTTATTGCCATCAATGAACGCATGATTTTTAATGACCAAATACAAGAGCATGGCCGCTTTTTCTTCTAACGAAGGGTAAACATAACAGTCTCCAAAACCTTGTTTAATTTGATGAACGGCACTGATAAATCCCCCGTCTTTTTGAACGCCAAAAATTCCTGAGTCAAAGTCGGAACGCATTTGATTCACCAACTCTGTATAATCGTTCATTGTCGGATATTCGGCATTGCCAGTATGCAATCCCGCTGTATCTAAGGATTCATGGTCATAATCGTCAAGGAGTTGCAATCCCAGACTAAATTTTTGCAGCCACTGATACTCATTATTTTGATTTACTTGGTCTTCAATTGCCCGACTAAGAATTCGAATTCCGTCATGCAATACCTGAATTTCTTTGTTTTTCTGCGCAAGGCGTTTTTCATTCAAGGCAACCCCATCAATCAAGAAATCTTTGAGTCGTTTTGTTGCCCACTGCCGAAATTGAGTGCCGCGAATGGAGTTTACGCGATAGCCAACGGAGATGATGGCGTCAAGATTGTAGAATTCTACTTGATATTGTTTGCCATCATTTCCAGTTGTTGCATTTTTTGCAACAACTGAAATTTTATTCAATTCCCGACTTTCAAAAATATTTTTTAAATGTCGAGAAATAACAGATTTGTCCTTTTCGAACAATGCTTCGATTTGGTTTAGGCTCAACCAAAAGGTATCGCCTTCGAACCGAACTTCTACCTGTGTGTACCATCTAATGTTTTGAAAATTTCAATTTGATTTTCCATTTTTAATGTGTTTAAATGAATATTATTTGATTATATATTCAAGTAACGCTAAAAAAAGTAAAATCTAACGGTGGGTTTAAAATATTTTTATTCCATCCAAACCAGCAATGTTTTCTGGCGCAATCCCCATCCAACTCAACATTGTAGGCAATAAATCCACACTGTTGGACTGTGTCTGTAGAATCGAACTGTTTAATGTAGGAATACGCACAATAGACCACACCCTCCGCGTTTGAGGTAGTTCGTCTTGTCCACCATGGCCCGTGCCCTCGCCACCGTGATCGGTCGTCAACACCACCATCCATTCTTCACCATAGGTGATTTCCCTGTAATGAATGGCATCCATCAATCCTTGAACAAATACATCGGTCTGTTCAATGGCAGAAATATATTCTGGCACATTGGGTGAAAATCCATAAGCATGTCCCGAGTGATCGGTGTCGTCGAAGTGCAAGGTCATCATGTCAGGACAACAGCCCATGATTTTGTCCAGCGCGGCATAATACAAGGCCTTATCTGAAGTATAGCGTTGTGCATAATCTTC
>CALPWQ020000163.1 GCA_943327315.2 Chitinophaga pinensis | reverse complement strand
TTCAGTTTCAGCAAGTCAAGATCCTCTTTTTGGACTTTAAATTCCGCAAAATAACTTTGAAAAGGAGCAATCTGCGCGACACATTCTTCAGAAAGGACTTTCTCTCCAACTTTTTTGTTCATTGCCAAAACTGTCCCGGAAAACGGAGCGAAGTAATAGTAATCTTCTATCGCAGCTTCCAACTTTTCCACCTCCTCAAAAGCGCCATTGAACTCTTGTACCTTCTTATTCTTTGACTCTTTGATAAATGAAGGGCAAGCAGGAAGTCGTTTCGCAGGAAGCAAGGCCGCTGTAAAGGAATCCCAAAGTTCCGATTGTGAACCGTAGTCGATTGCTATTTCTTGGTTTAATCTTTCGGCAAGGACCTTTAGCTCTTTCTTCTTTGCGCTAATTTCCTTGTAGAGTTTGTAGATATCCTGTTTAAATAAGATGTCATTTTCTTGAAATGTTTTGCCCACTTCGAGAGCAAAGTCACCTTGCAATAAAGTGCCGGATATGGCGAAGGATACATTCTTGATCCCTAAGGGTTTAATGATCCCCTCGTACTGCACAAGACCTGAATCTCTGTACAAAATAGGAACAATTGAATCGACTGAATACGTTTTGTTTTCCTGCTTGTGCTCGACGTGTTTTGTCTGGGTGCTCCTCCAATAGTATAGCCCCACGAGCAGCAAAACAAGTGGGGTTAACAAAAAAATCATATGTTTACGAGTCATTGCAATCAATTGAAGTCCATAAATATACGTTAACAACCCTGATGAATTGCGTTACGAATTCATGTGCATGGTATTTATTTTCACTGGAAGTACTTACATTCGTAGCATGTGTGGAATAGCTGGCTTTATTGACTTGAAAAACAGGTCGAACGCAGATGTGCTTCGGGCCATGACCGATCAGCAAGTTCACCGTGGCCCAGACGGGAGCGGCACGTCTTTGCTTACCTTCAGAAATGCAAGCATTGGACTTGGTCATCGAAGACTTGCCATCATTGATCTCTCGGAAACGGGACATCAACCCATGGTTTTTGGTCAGCTCACCATTACCTACAACGGTGAAATTTACAATTACCAAGAAATCAAACGCGAGCTTGATAAGCTTGGCCACAGTTTTTCGGGCCATTCGGATACTGAAATGATTCTTCACGCCTTCGCAGAATGGGGAGCAGCGTGCTTGGATAAATTCATTGGCATGTTTTCCTTCGTCCTTGTGAACAAGACCGAAGGAACTGTATTTATCGCCCGAGATCGTGCTGGTGTAAAACCTTTCTTTTATTACCATGTCGACAACTTGTTTTTGTTCGCATCGGAATTAAAGTCCTTTCACGCGCATCCAGCTTTCAAAAAAGAAATTGATCTAAATGCCGTTTCCGCGTACATGCAATATGGAAATGTGCCATCTCCTCACTGCATTTTCAAGCATGCCTATAAATTGCCTCCCGGGCATTACTTGAGCTTCAAACTGGAAGAAACACTGAACATTCCAAGACCTACATGCTATTGGAATGTATATGACGCCTACAACAGACCGAAACTGGACATCAGCGAGACGGAGGCGATCAAGGAAACAGAAAAAATCATTCAATCGGCCTGTGAATACCGCATGGTCGCTGATGTGCCTGTTGGCGTATTTTTGAGTGGAGGCTACGATTCTGCTTGCGTTACTGCTCTTTTACAAAAAGACAGAACAGAAAAACTCAAGACATTTACCGTTGGTGTTCCCGACATTGGACTCAACGAAGCGCCCTACGCGGCTGATGTCGCAAAATATTTAGGCACCGACCACACACAAATTGATTGCACAGAAAAAGAAGCCGTTGAACTGATTGCTGAACTTCCCTTTTTCTATGACGAACCGTTTGGAGATAGCAGTGCCATACCAACCACTTTGGTGAGTAAAATGGCACGAAAAGAAGTGACAGTTGCTCTAAGTGCAGATGCTGGAGATGAAGTGTTTGCGGGATATAACCGCTACGACTACCTCATGCGCTATGGCAAGAAGATGGAGCAAATGCCCAAATTTGTGCGCACAACAATGGCTTCCGTTATGGAACGTCTGCCTTCTGAACGCATCCCGGTGCTGCGCAACAAATACAATTTTCATAACCGTTATGAAAAACTAAAAGGCATACTGCGCAACCCAAGTTCACAACAAATCATGTTGAGCTTGAGCCAGCAATATACCGATGACCAAATGAATGCTCAAGTCTTGCTAAATCCGGCAAATCATTTGCCAACAAACTATTTGTCCGCTGAGCTGAAACAGGAATTTTATAGTCCCTTGGCCTACATGATGGCCATCGATTACCAGACATACTTACCTGATGACATTCTTCAGAAGGTGGATCGCGCAACCATGACCGTGAGCTTGGAAGGCCGTGAACCCTTTTTAGACCATCGCGTCATTGAATGGGCAGCGCAATTGCCCGATCATCTCAAGTACCACGGCGGCATAAAAAAGTATATTCTTAAAGAAATTGTTCACCAGCACATTCCAAAATCATTGCTCGACCGACCAAAAATGGGATTCGCCGTGCCGATTGCCAAATGGCTGCAAACCGATCTGCGCGATTTGGTTGAGGAACAGCTTTCTTCTTCGCGCATTGTTCAACAAGGAATTTTTCAGCCGATGTTTGTCAAACGTTTGAAAGATGATTTTTACAATGGGAAGAAAGAACTCGACACCAAACTGTGGTACATGCTCATGTTCCAGCTCTGGTACTCCAAATGGATGTAGGCCTAATTTGATTTGATTTGAGAAAAATCCTCTACATCTCCTACGACGGAATGACCGACCCGCTCGGTCAATCGCAAGTCCTGCCCTACCTTGTTGGACTAACCAAGAAAGGATGTCAGTTTCATCTCATTAGTTTTGAGAAACAGGAGCGTTTTGAAAAATTTGAATCCACCATCCGGCAAATTTGCAGCGATGCCGGTATAGAATGGCATCCGCTTTCCTACACCAAAAAGCCTCCCCTCTTATCGACGATTTATGATGTGCAACGCATGAAAAAGTTAGCCCATTCACTTCATAAAACACATCGTTTTGACATCATCCACTGCCGCAGTTACATCTCTGCCTTGGTTGGAATGGGCATGAAAAAACGCTTCGGGACGAAATTCTTGTTTGACATGCGTGGTTTTTGGGCCGATGAGCGTATCGAAGGGGGAATCTGGAAGCTCTCCAACCCACTATTTAAAACCGTGTATGCTTATTTCAAAAAGAAGGAAAAACGCTTTTTTAACGAGTCCGATGCCATCGTTTCCTTGACCCACAAAGGGAAAGAAGTTATTGAGAAGGAGTTTGCCATTTCAGGAAGTAAGATCAATGTAATTCCCTGCTGTGCTGATTTGAATTTATTTGATCAAAACAAGGTCTCTGAACGTGAATTGGTAGACCTCAGAACCCAACTTGGCATCGAAGAAAACACCAAGATATTGGGGTACGTAGGTTCCATAGGTACCTGGTACATGTTGCCAGAAATGCTTGACTTTTTCAAATCACTAAAAAACAAAGACGCATCTTGGAGGTTCTTGATTGTCAGTGGCGAAGCACCGGAAACGATTTACACCAAAGCAGATGAAAAGCAGATTGATCATGAGTCGCTCATCATCACGTCGTGCCTTCACAAAGAAGTGCCGAAGTACATTCGCTTGTTTTATTTGTCGGTATTTTTCATTCGGCCATCATTCTCAAAACAGGCATCATCTCCTACAAAACAAGGCGAATTAATGGCCATGGGGATTCCGATTGTGTGCAATGCGGGGGTTGGAGATACGGACCTTGTGATTGAAAAGTATGAGGCCGGTACTGTTTTGAAAGAAACAAATCCAGCAGCATATGACGCATTTTCCTTTCCAATACATGACTTCAACAAAGAGCGCGCAGTCATTGGAGCTCAGGAATTCTATGGTTTAGAAAATGGTGTAAATACCTACTTCCACATCTACGCGCAGCTCATACCTGAACTTTCTTAAGTCGCGAAAACGTGTTATAATCACTACCTTTGAGCGATGCCTGGAACGATTTTTTTTCTTGTACCCTATCCCTACGGTGAAGCGCCTTCCCAGCGGTTT
>CALPWQ020000162.1 GCA_943327315.2 Chitinophaga pinensis | reverse complement strand
CTTGATGTCTTAAAATCTTAAAATCCTTTGTCCTTCGAAGCTAAAAGAGCGAAGAAGTGTCCATTGTCCAATTACGAATTTGGTGGCTGAGGTGCGCAGCAGTCTCGAAGCCACGAATTATGAGTTTCTTGATTTGCACTTCGAAGTAATAACCAGTCTTAATATCTTGATGTCTTAAAATCTTAAAATCCTTTGTCCTTTGTCCTTCGAAGCTCAAAGAGCGAAGAAGTGTCATTTGTCTTAAAATCTTGATATCCAAAAGGTCTTTCGTTATTTGGTGCCCAGCGCCACTCCAAGACCAATTCCAGCGCCGAAGCCCCATCCGTAACCGGCGGCTTGCCTTGTTTCTGCAAATGCACTGAAGGTGAACATGTCACGCCATAAATACGTGGTTTTTATTCCGAATGAACATGCATATTTTATACTGCGTTGGTTCGTTCTTCGATCTCTGACGAAGTCAAGCCCAAGAATATTTGCATAAGGAGCAATATCCCAATAGTATTTCGGTGAAATGTGATAACTCAAGCCATCAGGTAAGACAAGAAGTATAATTCCACCAATAATTCCAAAAGCCCCTGAACTTGTTGTGTCAGAATCGGCAGAATTTAATAACCCAATTCCGAAAAGAATTGGTGCTCCAAGTATGCCCATTGTTGCATGAAATTGACGAATAGAATCGCGTCTTACCATGTAATCGAAATTGTAGTTTAACCCGATTTTCTTTAATAAAATTTCCCCATTCAGGGAGTAATTAGAATATCTAGATGATTGAACAGATCCCATGCTATACTTCACCGACAGATGAAATTTATGGTCATTCAATTGAGCAGACGTGATACAAATCCAAAATGTAAAGAGAAGAAACAGAAGGTTGCGGCGCATGTTTTTAATAAAAAATTTCCATCAAATATATTGATTTTATTCGCATATCCTCCCACTATGACACCCTGCACGAAATTGTGCATCAAGTGCCTTCATTTCTTCTATCAAGGCCTGTGATGGTGGCGTGTTTTGTAGTCGAGAAAGGTCGGGTTGACCGGCATCAACCCATGCCGTGAACCAAATTGATCCAACGGTCACTATTGCAGCACGCATTCTCCGCTCGACCATCCCATTTAAACGGCTATGGTAGGCTTGGGAAAATTCATAGGAATAGCTCGAGACAACTGCGTTTCCGCGCTGTTCATAACTGTATTTATGGTTGGCAGAAAACTCTTCTGTGAGTTCTTTTTCGAAGCGCAATACTGAATCTAAGGCGAGATGCGAAGTTTTTACGGCATCCCAAGCGCAGTCTAATACTCGGTCAATGTATTTGGCTTTGCCCACGAAGTAGTTGTAATCATCCGCATTGATTTCAACCAGTCGACTTTCCCAAAGCCCATGTATTCCTTTCTGTCCAGTCAATTGACCGTTGTAGTTGGCTGTGGTATGCAAAGGAACATGGGCATCACCGATGTAATGTCCAATATCGGCTGAATATTTTAAAATCAGATCGACATTGTTGGCTTCAAATGCCTTTTGCAGGCGCATTTTCATGACATTGATGTGCCAAGGTACGATGCCATGTTTTTGGAGGGTATCTTCAGAATATTTCTCAACAGCTTCGTCCCATTTTCTTGGAATGGTGGAAAAAGGATCTTCTCCTGCAACGTAATATCGATCCAAATCAATATAATGGCATTGTGCTTCACCGTCCATCGCGTAGCGCCTTTTATCTGGATCCACAGCATGCTCAGTCAGAAATTCGATGTGCTCCTTGTAGAAGCCAAACAGTTCTGGTGGCAGGGTAAAAACAGCAATGCGGTTAATGCGTTTATGGCCATAGAATCCCCATGCCTTAAGTTTGGATTGACCAGCAGGGTAGGAGAATGACAGCAAGAACAGTAGAAGAAATGCAGAAAGTCGCTTATAGTTTAACCAATTTGCCATCTTTAAGGATTGGAATGACATCGGTCTGATCTGGTGTGAGGCAGTATTTAATGTCCTCGTTCAGATGCAGATTCTTCAGTCTTCTCCGGTGAGAGCTTGACTTCAGGTACCCGAAATAATTGTCCTTTGCAGATAGAAATAGATATTTTGCCGCGATGGATGAATCTTCAATCGCCGTGTAATAGCCTGTTGAAATGAGGTAATCAGAAATTGCGCCCGCGCAAATGGTGTCTTCAAGATTGAATTTATCCTGCCAACCAGAACACAAGCAGAGTACATTTTTGTCTTGTTCGTACAACCATTTGGATAGAGCCGTTAAATTGAGGAATGAGCCGACAACCACGATCTCTGCATCTTTAGCGACGTCCAATGATTTTGTACCATTGGTCGTTGTCAAAACCACCTCTTTGCCCCGAAATTCTTCCTTCATATAGGAAAATGGGGAGTTACCAAAATCGAAACCTTCGACAATTTGACCTTTGCGTTCGGCGCCAGCTAAATAACCTTTTTGCTTATATTCCCAGGCTTCTTCCACTGTGGGTACAGGGATGATTGACTCTATTCCATTTGCAAAGGCTGCGCAAATGGCTGAAGTAGCGCGCAATACATCAATAACAACGACAATTTCGAATTCATCTTTGTAGTAGGCGTATTCTCCAGGAGTGAAGCAAACCTCAATGCGTTTTCTGTTATCCATAAAGTAAAAGTATGATTTTCCGTTAAAAGTAGTGTGCTTTTTACACTAAGTGTAAATGCTTATTTATCAAGGAATGCATTAACATTTAATTGACTTCATTTTTGAGGAAATGTTTATCTGCCCAAAATGTCATAAAAGGAACAAGTGAGGCGATTAAGAGGATCGCTGTTTTCTTGACTTCCCATTTTCGATCAAAGTGATTGAGCACCACCCAAATGCAATAAGCAATGAACAATCCTCCATGCGCCATACCCACGATCATGTTCGGTTCTTTGATGCCCCATTGATATTTGAGCGGCATTGTCAAGCCAAATGAAATGTATGATATTCCTTCAATAATGGCGAGTAGTCTTAATTGTCCGAGTAAGGTGTTTATTTTCATCTTTCTATTTTTTATTTCTTATTTCTTGTCTTTTTTAAATGCCTCTAAGGCAAAAAGCTCGTCACGCAAACGTGCGGCTTCAATAAAATCCAACTCTTTGGCTGCTTTTTCCATTTGTTTGCGCGTGTGAACAATGGATTTTTCCAGCTGTTCCAAAGACATGTACTGCACCACAGGGTCTGCGGCCAATGCAAGTTGATCCGAATATTCGTATTTTGATTGCCGTGTTGCCGGATCGCCATCAGCCACTTTGGTGGATTCGAGAATTCGCTCTTTTGATTTATTTAATGGGGTAGGGACCATTCCATGGTCTTCGTTGTGTTGGATTTGAATCGCTCGACGTCGGGACGTTTCATCAATGGTTCTTTGCATTGAATTCGTCATTTTATCGGCATACATCAGTACTGTTCCATTGACATTTCGTGCCGCGCGACCAACAGTTTGCACCAGTGATCGTTCATTGCGTAAAAATCCTTCTTTGTCCGCGTCCAAAATCGCGACAAGTGAAACTTCAGGTAAATCCAATCCTTCCCGCAAGAGGTTTACACCAATCAACACATGGAAATCACCCAAGCGAAGTTGACGTAAGATTTCTACACGTTCAATCGTGTCAATGTCACTGTGGATGTAACGACACAATATTCCAAGGCGATCGAGGTACTTTTGAAGTTCTTCAGCCATTCTTTTCGTCAAGGTGGTCACCAATGTTCGTTCATCTCTATTGATACGCACATGAATTTCTTCAATTAAATTGTCGATTTGATTGAGACTTGGACGCACTTCGATGATCGGGTCTAAGAGTCCTGTAGGCCGAATCACTTGTTCTACCATGATGCCTTCTGCCAATTGAATCTCATAATCGGCAGGTGTAGCGGAAACATAAATGACTTGATTCATCATTTGCTCGAATTCTTCGAACTTCAAAGGGCGATTGTCAATTGCAGCTTGCAGTCTGAATCCATAGTCAATGAGGTTGATTTTTCGAGCACGATCTCCACCATACATCCCGCGAACCTGAGGCAATGTCACATGGCTTTCATCAATAATCATCAAAAAATCTTTTGGGAAATAATCAATGAGGCAGAAAGGCCTTTCTCCTGGTTT
>CALPWQ020000161.1 GCA_943327315.2 Chitinophaga pinensis | reverse complement strand
GGCAGAACGCATCATTGAAACCATTGCTCAGTTTGAATACCCAGCGGACAAGCTTCAAATACAAGTGTTGGACGATTCAACCGATGAAACCAAAGACGTCATTGCCAAGAAAGTGGCTGAAGTGGCTGCACGTGGCATAAACATTCAACACATTCACCGCGTTGACCGTACTGGTTACAAGGCCGGTGCCTTAGACGCAGCGATGGACCGTGTTGAAGGAGATTTCATTGCGATCTTCGATGCTGACTTTATTCCAGATCCTGATTTCTTGATCCGCACGATGCCTTCATTTGACACCGACAACATCGGTGTTGTTCAGACGCGTTGGGGACATATCAACAAGACGTATTCGATACTCACAGAACTTCAAGCTTTTGGACTGAATGGCCACTTCGCCATTGAACAAGGTGGAAGAAGCTCAGCTGGTCACTACATCAACTTCAATGGTACTGGTGGTATTTGGCGGAAAAAATGCATCGAAGATGCTGGTGGATGGGAACATGATACCTTAACAGAAGACCTTGACTTGAGTTACCGTGCACAAATCAAAGGGTGGAAATTCCGCTACTTGGAAGATGTGATTGCTCCTGCAGAGTTGCCAATTACCATGTCGGCCTTGAAAAGCCAGCAGCACCGTTGGATGAAAGGTGGCGCAGAATGCTTCGTGAAAATGTGGAAACGACTTTTGACCGCGAAGCATGTGAAATTTTCGGATCGTGTGCATGGTTTATCCCACTTGTTCAACTCATCCGTCTTCATGTTCATCCTCGTGGTTTCATTATTGAGTTTGGTTGTGTTGCACATCAAGGATAGTTTCTCTGATTTGAACTATATCCTTCAATACATGGCGTTCTTCATTATAAGTACCATTTTCTTGATGTACTATTACTGGAACTCCTACCGCGACAAAACAGAGCGCAAGTTCAGTTCATTCATCCGTTTTGTGGGTCGCTTCTTCCAATTCTTGGTGGTATCTATGGGCTTGTCTTTGAGCAACACCGTAGCGGTGATCGAAGGGTATTTGGGAATCAAAAGTTCATTTGTTCGCACACCGAAATTTAACGTGTCAGTAAAAAGTGAATTCAAAGGAAATAAATACGATAAGAAAAGCTTGTCCATTATCAACATCTTGGAGGGAATCTTAATGGTGGTGTTTGGATACACTGCCGTAGTTCGTGCCGTTTACGGTGACTTTGGTATGTTACCTTTCCACTTGATGTTGGCCTGTGGCTATGGTGTGATTTTCTTCTCTACGCTGAAAGAAAACCGTGTAAGCGCACAATAACAGTGCACATGATCAAAAGATTTGAAGAAAGGTGGAAATTTAAGTGTTCCGCCTTTCTTTTTGTCCTTACACTACTCAGCGTAGCTTTCATTGACCGTCAACACCATTGGGTTTTATTCTCGGTGTATTTTCTTTCTTTTACGGCATTTATCGGAGTAATCCGAACCCATAGGAGCGACAAGGATATGTTCATGTTGTTTGGGATTTTAGCGCTTGGGAGTTTGTTTTTCATGCCTGAATTGTCCAATGATTACAATCGCTTTTTGTGGGACGGAGAATGGGCGACGCGCGGTGTGAATCCCTACGGCCATTTGCCCGCTGAATTGCTTCGCCGTTCGGAATATACGCAGGGCAAGTATTTGCATGAATTGTATGCAAACATGGGGGGACTTTCCCGAAATAATTACAGTTGCTATCCCCCAATCACACAAGTATTCTTTGCTGTCGCTGCATTTTTCAGTGAATCCTCATTTGGTGGAATGCTTGTTTTGCGGCTATTGTTTAGTGGGATGCTTTCGTTGGTCTTACATTTCACCTTGAAATTCTCTAAGCAAAATCAACTTCAACGCACTGCCATTTGGCTACTCTTTTTGAATCCTTTGTTCATCATAGAGGTATATTTCAATCTGCATTTCGAAGGAATGATGATTGCATTTCTACTGATTGCATTTGGTTTTTTATTGCATAAGCGCCTCGCTCTTGGATCACTCTTTTTTGCTGCCGCGGTTCAAATAAAGTTAATCCCACTGCTTTTGCTGCCGTTCTTTTGGAGATTTTTTGGTTGGAAAAAAGCCTTGACCATCTATACCATTGTTGGCCTCGCAGTCGTATTGCTTTTTCTTCCCTGGATTGATCTTTCCAACTATAAACATTTCCTTCAAAGCCTTGGTCTCTATTTTCAGGTCTTTGAATTCAATTCATTTATCCTTTACTACTATCTCGAATACGGTTATTGGAAATTGGGGTGGAATGCGACATTGTTTTATGGTCCCCGATTGGCACGCATTGCGATTCAGTTCATCACTGTTCTGGCTTTGTATGGTGAATTTAAAACACCGGAAGCGCTATTTAAACGAATGACGATTGCTTACTTCATCTATTTGCTTTTGAGTAGCACGCTGCATCCGTGGTACATCCTTCCCTTGCTCCTACTTTCCATGTATACAAACTATCTCTTTCCGCTGGTCTGGTCATGTACAGTGTTCTTGTCCTATACCTTTTACACGCAAGGAAATAGCGCCTCTAGTAACGAACTGATTTTATGGCTTGAGTATTTACCTATTCTCGTGGTGTTTGGCTACGAGATGATTCGCGGGGGACTCCGAAACAAAGCGACCTTGGAGAATTATTCGCGTGTGGGAACAGGATCATGACCATGGCCTCCGCCTGGTCGACATGATGCAATCCGTTTGATTCCCAACCAAGTCCCTTTAAATGGTCCCCAAATGCGCAATGCCTCCAGCATGTATTGAGAGCATGTTGGTGTATATCTGCATGCAGGGGGAAATAAGGGGGAAATGACCCATTGGTAGATCTTCACGAGGAAAATCAGTGGAAGAGAAAAAATACGTCCGAGAATGCGCATAGACAAATGTCGTGATGTTTCATCGGTTTTGACCAACGAAATTGTTAATTTTTGAGTTTTTGGGTCATTTTCAGCGCAATCTGTCGTATATTGAGGTACTGTTTAGATTTACATGCGACTCTCCATTTTACTCTACATTGCTGTCTTACCCTTATTTGCGTTTTGTCAACCAGGCATTGACCGCGAACACGAAAAGGTTGAAGTATTGTCATCCGCTGGTCTTCATGCCATTATGGATGCAGACCCCATTTTTTCGGACCGTTGGGATGAACTTCCTCAACCAGAGTTTTGGAAAAAAATCATGTTGCTTTCGCCAGATTCTTGCTTGATCAATGTGGCACAAAACCGTCGAGTACTGCTGAAAATGTCCTTCCGCGATTGGTCGGCACAAACCGAAATCCAAAAAGATGCGTTTAAAGACAGTCTTCGCCGCTTGTATACTCTCCCTGCAGATGAAAAAATCAATGTGACCTTCGGGAAGAATGATTTTTACAAGTTCAACGCGGTGTATCCAAGTCTTTCAAAAGGTGTGGCAGCCTTCGAGAAGCATGGCGTTGATCCATGGTACGCACAAGCCATCTTGTTGATTGAAAGTCCGGGTCAACTGAAAAAGTCAGTGTCTGGCGCTTATGGAGCTTTTCAGTTGATGCCCAGTGTTGCGCGTGCACAAGGACTTACTGTGAGTGGCAGTATCGACGAACGTAAAGATTTCGATCGATCCGCGTATGGTGCCTCCCGATTGATTCACAGGGTGTGCATTCCAGAAGCAAAGAAGATTTTGAATAGTCACAATTTAAGTTACCATGAATCGGATTTATGGTTCCGCCTGTTTGTGCTCCATGTATACCACGCAGGTGCGATGAACGTGGCAGCAGTTGTAAACGCCATTGATCCAAAAGAAGGCGGACAAGAATTGATTAAATCGATGTGGCAAACCTCTGCGGCTGGATTTGGAAACAATTCGCAGAATTACACGCAATTGGCTTTAGCGGCACAACTTATTTTACATGAAATGATTTACCAACAGTGTGAAGAAATTTTTCACTGTGAATAAAGGTTAATCTGCAATAAATCGAATAGAAACAGAGTTTACGCAATGGCGCGTGTCTTTCTCGGTGAAACGCTCACCTTGGAACACATGGCCTAAATGACCGCCGCAATGGGCACAGACAATTTCCGTGCGCCTTCCGTCCTTATCCAAAATACGTTTAACATTTCCAGAAATATCATCATCGAATGATGGCCACCCACAACCTGAATTAAACTTCGAATCTGAACGGTATAGGGGGTGTTCGCAGCGTCTGCACACAAAAGTTCCAACACCTTTAAAAGAGTTGTACGCTCCTGTGAATGGCATTTCGGTTCCTTTGTTGACGATTACGCGCTC
>CALPWQ020000160.1 GCA_943327315.2 Chitinophaga pinensis | reverse complement strand
TGATCTTTGATGACATCAATGGTTGCTCCAACAACAGATGTATCCGAAACAGAATTCACCCAAAAATCAGAAACGGTATACAGATCAGCATGGATGTCGTAGGTGCTCGAATATACCATAGCACTAGTCGTTAAATTCATCATCATGACCGAATAGCCATGCATTTCACCTGTTCCCGTCACAGTCCCTGTTAATTTTAAGGTGTCGCCTAAAGCCAGTGTGTCGCTTACAGTTGGACTTGCGATTGAAATGTTAGCATTGACTACTTCTTCTTTTTTACATGCAGTGACACTGAGAAAAACAGCAGCTGCGAATAGTATTTTTTTCATGTTATTTCTTTTTTGTGTTGATTAAATAGAGCACGGAAAGTTGTGCTTGTACTTTTTGTTGAATGGCGCCAATTCCTAGTGCTTGATACATAGGTACTTGAACATTGGCCGTAAAAAGCCAATTCTTGCGTTGAACTGTGGCGCCCATACGAAGTCCTAAAACAGAACCGTTGTTTTGACTGTCTGTGTGGATTTCATGGTCCAATTGATCGGGGAACATGTATTGAAATTGAAGACCAATGAATGGCTTCCAGCTAAAGGATTTAGGTTTTTCAATTCGATGAATTCTAAACTTTATACGTCTTGAAATCACCGATGAAATAGAAATTACATTGCCGTACTTATACCCATTTTTCGCGGCTGTTCGGACGATGAAATTTCCTTCATTCATGATGCTCCATTTTTTTAGCTGAAGGGATTCAGTGACCATAAATCCAAGGTCGTAAGCACCCGTTCCAGGATATTGATTCGACATGTCATGTGCATCCGAAGCATTTTTCCCTGTTGGAAATTTAAGCGCTAGTCCGCACGAAAGTGCATGGACCATGTTGCCAAGTGAGTCCATTTTGAGAATTGGTAAATAATTGACTGACATATTTACATCTCCAAAACCACTGATCCGTGTTCTGAGTGTATCACCAGTTTGCCAATTGGACTGATAGGGGATTAGCATTCCCGTGTTCCATCTCGGATGAAATTGAATTCTCCCTAACAGCTCCATACTTAAAAATCGATCTGAGCTCACTGATTTAGCGCCTGTAAATAGATTCTCCATAGTGCTTTCGTAGTGTCGAAAACCACTTCTGAATCCAATAAAGTGATAGCGTGCGGCGGGCAATAACCACATGTTTGGGCCTGCATTCACACCACCGCATACATCACACGCCAGGGATCCATAGGCAAATGAAATCCCGGCTATGAATGTGCAAATTTGTTTCATTTACCGTAAGTTTGATGACGTCCTCGAGGACAATACTCTAAATCAAACGGATAAACACGGCGGGTGGAAAATAGATAAAGGGTCCGACTCGTGAATGGAGTAGGTATAATGAAAATTTACAGGTGTAGATACTTCTTCAAATGCTGTGTAAATGGCTAGTATGGGTTTGACTGCACTGTTTTGCCACGGATCAATTTTTTGGCAATATGGATTTGTTTTTTGAGAATGCTGATTTTCCTTTTGTTCGATGCGTTTCAATTGTTTGGCCAAGTAACATTTCCCATTGCAATGAAGCATCGGTTTTAGTTTGTTCTCACATTTCTCCTGTGCGATTTGTTTCTGTTCTATCTTGAAATAGATTTCCCACCCGAAAAAGAAAAAACTTTTTGCGAGCATAGAAACCGTAAACAAGCAACACAAAACGATTCGCATCATCAATACATTGAAGGGTATTTCTTAGGATCGGCTTCGTTCATCATCCCGTAAACCTTTTCAACGATGTCGTCAACACTTGGTTTGGAGAAATAATCGCCATCTGAGCCATACGCCGGACGGTGATCTTTCGCGCTCAATGTCTGTGGAGCGGAATCCAACTGGTAGTAAGCACCTTGTTCAACCATGATTTTATCGAGCATAAAGCCTGTTGCACCGCTGCTTACATCTTCGTCGATAATCAACAAACGGTTTGTCTTTGCAATGGACTCACTGATCAAATGATCAACATCAAACGGCAATAAGGTTTGCACATCGATCAATTCAACGCTTATGCCTAGTTCTTGAAGTTGTATGGCAGCGACTTCACACAGGTTGAACGTTGAACCGTAGGAAACGATGGTTAAATCTGAACCTTCACGCACGATTTCTGGCATCCCTAGCGGAATTTTGAACTCTCCTAAATTGGTAGGCACTCGTTCCTTGGTTCTATAGCCATTCAAGGGTTCAATCACCAATCCTGGTTCATCGGCGGCCATGAGTAAATTATAGAATCCAGCTGCTTTGGTCATGTTTCTCGGTACACACACATGCATACCGCGGATTGAATTGACAATCATTCCCATGGGAGAACCACTGTGCCAAATCCCTTCCAAACGGTGCCCACGGGTTGAGATAATCAAGGGCGCTTTCTGACCACCTTTGGTGCGGTAATGTACGGTTGAAAGGTCATCCGACATGACTTGAATGGCATACAATAAGTAGTCGAGGTATTGGATTTCGGCAATGGGGCGCAAACCACGCATGGCCATGCCGATTCCTTGACCGATGATCGTGCATTCACGGATCCCTGTATCGCTTACACGAAGTGTCCCAAATTCATCCTGCATGCCTTCTAAGGATTGGTTTACTCCACCAATCTTACCTGCATCCTCACCGAAGATGAGTGCTTCAGGATATTTCTCGAAGATTTTTCGGTAGTTGTCTCTCAAAATGACACGGCCATCATCCATCGTTTCTGAGCCATCGTATGTTGGTGCAACACCTTCTATTTTTAATGCAGATCGATCAGATTCTGAATACAAATGAGAACCGTAACGCTCAGCATTGTTGGAGAGCATTTTTTTAATCCATGTACCCAAGGCATTTTTCGCTGCAGTTTTTTCATCACGAACAATTCGAAGTACTTTTCGTGTTGAGGTCATCACATCGCGGCGAATCGGTTCAAATGCTTTTTCAAGTGCCGTAACCTCTGCTGTTATAATTGCTGATTTCGGACTTTCTGCAGCAACAGCTTTCATCAAGTGAAGCGCATCTGAAAGGTCTTGTTTAATGTCATCTACAAATGCTGACCAAGCCGCATTTTTCTCTGCTCGAACTGATTTTTTCGCTTCTTCTCGGATGGCATGTAACTCCTCTTCACTTGCGATGGTGTCACCCTTTGAATTGAACGATAAGATCCATTCTTGAAATTTAATGATGCAATCGAAATCTGTTTCCCATTGCAAACGCTCCTTTGTTTTGTAGCGTTCATGAGATCCTGAAGTGGAGTGCCCTTGAGGTTGATTGACTTCTTTGACATGGATGAGCACAGGAACATGTTGTTCTCTGGCAATTTTCACGGCTTTCTCGTATGTTTCGCAAAGATGCCCATAATCCCATCCGCGTGTCACGAAGATTTCATAGCCGTTTTTATCCTTGGTGCGTTGCATTCCTGCGAGCGCTTCGGAAATACTTCCTTTCGTCGTTTGAAATTCGCGCGGAACGGAAATGCCATAGCCATCATCCCAAACGGACATCACCATAGGCACTTGCAGCACTCCAGCTGCGTTAATCGTCTCCCAGAATGGTCCTTCAGACGTTGAGGCATCACCAATCGTCCCAAATGCAACTTCGTTCCCTCCGTTGCTGAATTTTTTGAATGATTCTAAATCCTTTAGCGTAGGATGTTCGCGGTAAATTTTAGAGGCTTGAGCTAAGCCTAGTAAACGTGGCATTTGTCCGCCAGTAGGTGAGATGTCTGCCGAACTGTTCTTTTGTGCCATCAAGTTTTTCCAATTCCCTTGGTCGTCGAGATTTCGTGTAGAGTAATGTCCACCCATTTGACGTCCCGCACTTTGAGGTTCAGCATTGACATCCGTATGGGCGTACAATCCAGCGAAATATTGTTGAACGGTAAGTTGATCAATGGCCATCATTAAAGTCTGATCACGGTAGTATCCCGAACGGAAATCACCATTCTGAAACTGCTTCGCTAAAGCGATTTGTGCGAGTTCCTTTCCGTCACCGAAAATGCCAAATTTTGCTTTGCCCGTCAGCACCTCTTTTCTTCCCAACAAGGAAGCTTCTCTAGAGATACATGCGATACGAAAATCATTGAGAACCTCCGACTTAAAAGATTCGAAATCTAGTGACCTTGATGTGGCGATGGTAGCTTCTTTTGCCATGGTGAAAAATTGGTTGAACAAAAATAGTAAAAGTCGCGGAATTCACTGCAGGCTGCAGTTACGAGTTACGAGTTGCGAATTACGAATTACGAATGTCATGTCCTGATATAAGTAGACACATTGGTTAACTACTTTCTATCATTATGCTACCAGATAAACTTGATCTGGGGTTTTTAAATTT
>CALPWQ020000159.1 GCA_943327315.2 Chitinophaga pinensis | reverse complement strand
TGAGGTACTCGAAGGCAACATTGATCTTGGGCTTCGAGTGCCTCAGCCCTCATGATTGCAGCTTCGTTAAGTGAAGTTCATGTATTGGTTTAAGACTCGTGGAGTCGTTGCCTGAGGTTATAGAATTGTTGCCTGAGGTACTCGAAGGCAACATTGATCTTGGGCTTCGGTGCTTCAGCCTGCATGGATTGCAGCTTCGGTCCCGCAGAATTTCACGTTGACTGAAACTTTCGGATTTTTACCTAATGAAATCGAAGGCAACGCTGATCTGTAAAGAAAATACCCATTAAAATCAATTTTTCACGACATTTATGTCTTTTTATTGTCACTTAAATTTGAATAATTGTGACAAAATTACTTTTTATTTGTCACATATATTTGTATATTTGTGACATGGGTACGTCAATAAATAACCAAATTGAGTCTAAGGTAAAGCGGTCGAAGCCAGGAAAAATTTTTCTCCCTTCCGACTTTAAGGACTTGGGAAGCTCTACGGCAATAAGGAAAACGCTCTCTCGATTGGTCGAGCAGAACGTTCTAGCTCGCTTAGGACAGGGTATTTATGTGATTCCAATTCATGATAAGGTATTTGGAGAAGTGTTTCCATCCATGGAAGAAATTGCGGCATCATTAGCGAAAAAAGAACACGTTAAAATCATGCCTACCGGACAGTATGCATTAAATAAAATTGGACTTTCAACTCAGGTTCCAATGAAAATGATTTTTCTGACGAACGGGTCAAAGAAAAATATCACCATTGGAAAAAGTTCAATTGTGTTCATACCAACTACAACAAAAAAATTAGCCATGATAGGCACGATATCAAGCTTGTTGTTTTTAGGTTTAGAGGATTTGGATTTAAAACAGCTTACTGAATCAGAGGTAGAAAAAATTATCAGCTTACTTAAAAAGGAAGATGTGAAAAAGTTGAAGCATGATTTGAAATTAGCACCTGCAAGGATTAGTGATTTTGTGATGAAGAACTTTTTAAAACAACTGGTATGATTGGGTGGATTCAAAACCTTGACGAGAATGCGCGCAGAATCTCATTGAATCAAGCGTCATTAAATTCAGGAATATCTCCTAAGGCAATAGAGAAAGATTGGTGGGTTACACTCGTGTTGAACATGTTGTTCACGTCAAAGTATTCAACTTATCTTACATTTAAAGGTGGAACCTCTCTAAGCAAAGGATGGGGAATTATAGATCGATTTTCTGAAGATATTGATATTGCCCTAAATTCAGAGGCTTTCGGAATAGAGTATAAAGTTCAACCGTCAAAAACATTTGTAGAGCAATTGCGAAGAGCGGGTTGTTTATTTACAAGCAATGAAATTGCAATTGAGTTGAGGGCACAGTTTGAAAAATATCAAGTTCCAACAGAGTTTTTTTTCCTTGAGGTTGAGGCTATAAGAACGGATATGCCTGACACAGACCCTCAAACGATCTATGTAAACTACAAATCCTTATTTGACCCCAATCCATATTTGCCGGATAGGGTAAAAATAGAATTTTGTGTACGTTCACAGAAAGATCCGAATGATTGTCGTACAATGCAAACACTCCTGAATAACTATTTTCCCAATGATGCTTATGGGGAAAAGACTTTTCTCGTTACAACCATTCAGCCCAGCAGAACATTTATTGAGAAAATCCTGCTATTGCATGAAGAATACAATCGAGAGGATGAGAGCAAAATGAGAACAAATCGAATGTCACGGCATTACTACGACTTGCACTGTATTTATAAAGAATATTCAACCACACTAAATGATATCCCGTTTATTGAAGACATCATTGAATACCGTAAATCATATTCTCGACTCAGGCATTTCGATTACAGTTCACTTTGCATTGGTCAAATTGCGATCATTCCTAAAACATCAATTTTGATGAAGTTAAAAAGTGACTACGATGACATGGTTAAGGAAATGATGTATGGGACTGTGCCAACGTTTACTGAAATGATGGAGACTGTGAAAAAAATCCAAGATGCTTTCAATCAAAAATCATAACCATTTCCCGTGTTCATTTGTTCATTGTTCATCGGGGTCTGGTTTGAATAGGTGATTAGGTTTGTCAATGTGGTTTGCATTGCTTTAATATTCCCGTGATACTTATCAAAGAAATTGGCCGAAACATGACTATTTCCAATCGAAGCCAAAGGCAACACTACCTCATAAACGCATACATCAAAATATTTGCGCCCATTTGCAAGGCCTCTTTGCGCTTTTCGGGGGAGTCGTTGTGTACTTGAGGATCTTCCCAACCATCACTGAGGTCGGTTTCGTAGGTGTACAAGCACAACAGTCGTCCTTCTTCAAAAATGCCAAAGGCCTGAGGACGCTTGCCATCGTGTTCATGGATCTTTGGAAGTCCATTAAAGTTGAACTTCTGATGAAAGACAGGATGATCGAAGGGGATCTCCACAAGTGGATTGTTAGGAAAAACTTTTTTCAGTTCTACCCGAATAAATTCATCCATCCCATAATTGTCATCGATGTGTAAAAATCCTCCGGCTAGCAAATACGTGCGCAAATTTTCTGCTTCAGCAGTTGAGAAAACAACATTTCCATGGCCTGTCATGTGCACCATTGGATACATAAAAAGATCTTGACTTCCCACATCTACATAGGGAACATCGGAGGATATGTTGCTTCCCAAGGATTGATTGCAGAAAGTAATCAGGTTTTTCAAAGCCGTTGGATTTGCATAGTAATCTCCTCCTCCGGCATATTTCAAAACGGCCAATTGATAGGTGCCTTGACTCGACGCTTTAAAGGTCAGGCTCAGGAAGCCAAGAATGAATACTGTATATGCAATGATTATCTTCATGGCTTCGGGCTTAGTTTCTGGCGCATTAAAACGGCATGCATACATGCAGCCAATCCGGCGGTCTCAGTGCGCAATCTATTTTCTCCCAACGTGATTGGGGTATAGCCATTTGTTAAGGCCAATTGAATTTCATCAGTAGAAAAATCACCTTCTGGACCAATTAAAATTGGACAATTGATTGGAGACCATGCGTTTTCGATCGTCTTTTTATCTGTTTTCTCGCAGTGAGCAATTAATCCATTTGGATGATTTTGGATAAATTCCTTGAATCCGATTATAGGATTGAGAATGGGTAGATAACTTCGTTGCGATTGTTTCATTGCCGAAATGAGTATTTTTTCCAAGCGATCCTCCCTGATGTTTTTTCGTTCACTGTTTCGGCACGAAAGCAGTGTGAATTCTGTGATTCCAATCTCGGTAGCTTTTTCAAAAAGCCATTCCATGCGGTCACTGTTTTTTGTTGGTGCAATCGCAATATGAATGCTCACTGGTGATAAATCTTGCTGTTCAATTTCTCTAGGAATAATTATACACCCTTTCGGACTAGCGTCTGAAATTTTTCCATTCAGTACGAGCCCCCTCCCATTCAGAACAGTTAGTTCATCGCCCTCCTTCATGCGCAATACCCGACAAGCATGTGCCGATTCTTCGGCATTTAACGTAAAGGATGTTTCTTTACCAGTAATTGAAGGTTCGTAGAAAATAGGCATCAGTGGAGCATTCTAAAGATTAATTCACGCATCAATTCAGCAGGGGAAGCGGAACTGTTGCCGACTCCTTTTGCTTTTAAGTCATACTCTTGCAAAATAGCAATGTTCGATGCGATTTTTCGGGGGTCAAACTGTTTTGAAGCATGGAGGAGTTCCTTGGCAACGAAGGGATGTACTTTTAATCCACTCGCAACAGCTTCAGCAGACTTGTTTGGTAAAAAATGGATGCGCAAGAGCTGAGAAAATAACCTAAAGATTTGTGGGATAACGACAACAATGTTCGCTGCTTTTGGATTGTGCTCAAAATATTTGACGATGCGGTTGGCCTTGAGAACATCTCGCGCAGAAAGTGCATTGGTCAATTCAAAGACATTGTAGTCTTTTGAAATCCCAATATTCTCTTCAATATGTACCTCGTTGATTGTTGTTCCTTGTTCTAAAATGATGGTAAGTTTCTCAACCTCATTGACAATTCTACCCAAGTCATTCCCTAGAAATTCGACCAATAGACTGCATGCTTTCGAACTCAATCCAAATCCTTTGGTTTTGACATATTTCAAAATCCAATCGCCCAGTGCATATTCTTTAATTTTCTCAGATTTGAAAACAACCCCCTGTTTCTCAGCCAGTTTTACGAGCTTTTTACGTGAATCGTAGTTCTTGTATTTGTAGCATATCACGAAGATGGTGGATTCCAAAGGCGAATTAAAATAAGGAGCGAGTTCTTCCATTTTTTTATCAAACTCTTGCGCTTCTCGCAAAACGACCAGTCGTCTCTGTGCCATCATAGGATAGCCATTCAATTCAGCAATCAAACTCGGTGAATCGGCATCTTTACCATAAATTAT
>CALPWQ020000158.1 GCA_943327315.2 Chitinophaga pinensis | reverse complement strand
CATTGCATCAAAACGAAACCAATCCTCTAAATTGTACTAATTATGGAAACTCCAGCATTGATCTTGGTGATTGTTGTGTGGTCTAGTGTGACGCTCATTACAGGATATTTCTTTTGGAAGGTTCTTTCCTTGCCGAAACATCCCGAGCAAGACTCTTTTCCTGACAACGACGATATAGAAAAATAAAAACATATGAAACCACTCTTCCAAATCAGATTCCATCAGGAGTCTTACTTCGCTTGTACACTCTTTTTTTTGCTTCGCGCATTATTTTTGAGGGGGGGTGAGTCATGAAAAACCATGACAACTTTTATGTTTCAAAACGAAGTCGTCAAGGGGTGTATGCACTGATCTGCATTGCGTTGTTTATCGTTTTTGTTCCTCGCTTGTATGAATTGGTTTCTCCTTCACCCAAGATATTCATCGAAGCGAAGGAAATAGACCAATTAAAAACTGCGTATCGTAAAAATGTGTTCAAGGGCCGCAGCAACTATGCAAAACGCCTTAAATACCGTTCGCCACCTCATGCTTTTGATCCCAATGTTTATTCACTGAAAGATTGGATGCATTTAGGCTTATCAGAAAAACAAGCTGCTGTTGTCATCCGCTATGCAACAAGGGGAATTCGATCGAATGAAGAATTGTCAAAAATTTTTGTCATTCCAAAGGCTTTGTTTGAACGGATTAAGGATTCTACATTTTATGTGAATGCCATCAGAGAACCTGTCAAGGATAAATCCACTTCTGCAAAAAAGTCTTTACCCATTCTAGTTGAAGTGAATGGTGCTACGCAAGAGCAATTAGAAACAATACCAGGGGTGGGGACTTTTTACGCCAAGAACATCATTCGGTACAGAGAGCGTTTGGGGGGATTTGTTCGTAAGGAACAATTGCTCGAAGTCTGGAAGATGGATGAGTCCAAATATTCTGAAATAATCGATTTTATTTCGATTGATTTGGGTGGCCTTCGGAAAATAAATTTGAATACGGTAACGGCAGAAGAATTGAAAGCACATCCTTATTTAAATTGGAATATGGCAAACTCAATCCTTAAAATTCGCACACGAAAGGGCGGCTTTAAATCAGTCGAAGAGATCAAGGAATCGATATTGGTGAACGAAGAAGTGTTCATCAAATTGAAACCGTATGTATCTTTGTGACATGAATCTGCAAGAACGACTGATAAATGCCATCCGCGATGTGCCGGATTTCCCAAAGGAAGGGATCCTATTTAAAGACATTTCAACCATTATGCTTGATCCCATTTTATCTGTAGATGTGCTCGATCATTTAGTGGACATCTACAAAGATCAAGAGATTGATGCCATTGCTGGAATCGAAAGCCGAGGATTTCTATTTGGTTATCCACTCGCAATGCGTTTGGGCTTGCCATTTATTCTCCTGAGGAAAAAAGGCAAATTACCCTACAAGAAAATTACATACGAATACGATTTAGAGTATGGTAGTGCAGCTATTGAAATGCACATTGATGCCATCCATCCTGGGCAGCGCGTGCTTATTCATGACGATTTATTGGCTACGGGTGGTTCCGCTGCCGCTGCAGCAGAACTGATTCAACAATGCGGAGGTCAAGTCGCTGGATTTAATTTTTTGGTGTCGCTTGATTTCCTTAGTGGCAATGAAAAACTACAAGCCTATTCGGACAAAATCGTTAACTTAGTCCGCTTTTAAAAAAACAATCGAACAACAACAAATTCAACTCTTCAGCTATGAACTTTGAACTGGATGATAATCAAAAAATGATTGCACAAATGGTGCGTGATTTTGCTGAAAAGGAAATTAGACCGAACATGAAAAAATGGGACGATGAGGAATATTTTCCTGTCGATGCCATGAAGAAGATGGGAGAGCTAGGTCTGCTCGGCATATATATCCCAGAAGCTTATGGAGGATCAGGGTTTGGGTACCACGAATATGCCACTGCGCTCATGGAATTGGGACGGGTTTGTGGCGGCGTTGGCTTAAGCGTTGCTGCACACAATTCGTTGTGTACGGGACATATTTATTACCATGGTTCCGAAGAGCAAAAACAAAAATATCTACCTAAATTGGCAAGTGGCGAATTTATAGGGGCTTGGGGATTAACGGAGCCAAATACAGGGTCTGACGCCATGCGCATGAAAACTACCGCCGTAAAAGAAGGTGACCATTGGGTAATCAATGGGACGAAGAATTGGATTACACATGGCTTGTCTGGCGATGTTTCCGTGGTGCTCGTACGAACGGGAGATTTACTCGACAGCAACGGGATCACCGCATTCATCATTGAGAAAGGTATACCTGGATTCTCTGCAGTTAAAATCAAAGAAAAGTTTGGCGTGCGAGCGAGTGAGACCGCAGAATTGATTTTTGAAAACGTACGCGTGCACGAAAGTCAAGTCATTGGTCAAGTCGGACAAGGATTCAAACAGGCCATGCAAATTTTAGATGGTGGTCGAATTTCAATCGCTGCATTGAGCTGCGGTGTGGCACGCGGAGCTTATGAATCGGCACTTAAATATGCACAAGAACGCGAACAATTTGGTCATCCAATCGCTAAGTTCCAAGCCATTAGTTTCAAATTAGCCGACATGGCAACAGAAGTGGAAGCTGCAGAACTTTTGACCTATCAAGCGGCAGATTTGAAAAACAAAAAAATGCCAATGACAAAACAGGGTGCATTTGCCAAATATTTCGCAAGTGAGGTGGCCGTAAAATGTGGCAACGAAGCCATGCAAATTATGGGGGGATACGGCTACACGAAAGAATATCCAGCAGAGAAGTTTTTGAGAGATGCACGCCTTATGACCATTGGTGAAGGCACCTCCGAAATTCAAAAAGTAGTTATTTCAAGAGAAATTTTGAAGTAGTTGTTTGCAGGAAAAAAAAATTACTATATTTGCAATCCGTTTCACAAATTAATTGAATAGAACATGTTAATTATTCCCGTTAAAGAAGGAGAAAACATCGAAAGAGCCCTTAAGAAGTACAAGAAAAAGTACGACAAGACTAACGTAATGAAAGAATTGCGCGCTCGCAAGGAGTTTGTGAAGCCTTCAATTACAGGGCGTCAACAAAAGATTAAGGCAGCTTACGCCCAAAGAATGCGTTCTTCGGAATTGTAGAAACCTTTTGTAAAAATATGCGTTAAAGGAGTCCTCACGGGCTCCTTTTTTTATGCTTGAAAAATTCCTTTCTTATTTGCGGGTTGAACGCCGGTATTCAGACCATACCATTTTGGCTTATCAGAATGATATTGCCGCGTTCATTTCATTTAGTGAGATCCAAGAGGTTTCTGAATTTGCAGAAGTAACACCTTCCTTGATTCGATCGTGGATGGTTGATTTGATTCAAAGTGGACAAGTCAATAAAACAGTAAACCGAAAACTTTCAGCACTCCGTTCCTTTTTTCATTTCCTGAGAAAGGAAACAGTGCTAGTTCACAACCCCATGCAAAAGGTGCGCGGTCCAAAAAATGAGCGACGGCTTCCAATATTCGCGAAAGAGTCCGAGCTGCAACCAGAGCGTTTAGACCCTTTGTTTACGGATGACTTTGATGGGGTGCGTGATCGGCTGATGCTTGAAATGTTTTATCAAACAGGTATTCGATTGAGTGAATTGGTAGGATTGAAAATGGAGAATGTATCCAATGTGCAAATAAAGGTTTTAGGAAAAAGAAATAAGGAACGCATTATTCCTGTTTCAAGTGAGTTAGCGCTTCAAATGAAAGGCTATTTGCAATTGCGCGCAACGTTGGTTGCGAAAAGCACTGCTTTTTTCTTGTTAAAAAATGGCAATAAACTATACGATAAGTTTGTTTACAGGAAAATAAATCACTACCTTGGAATGGCAACGAGCTTGGATAAGCGTAGTCCGCATGTGCTGCGTCATACGTTTGCGACGCACATGCTAAACAATGGTGCAGGATTAGAGACATTAAAGGATATTTTAGGACATGCAAATCTCTCTGCCACCCAAGTTTACACGCACAACTCATTTGCTCAGTTAACCAAAGTGTATTCACATGCCCACCCTAGAGGGCGCTAAATTTAAAGTCATATGGAAATTCAAGTGCATGCCATCCATTTTACAGCAGATGCGAAGTTGGTTGATTTTATCAAAGAGAAGGTGACGAAGTTGGAATTGTTCTTCGAAAACATCACCGCATGTGAGGTATACTTGCGTTTGGGCAAGAGCGATGACAAGGAAAATAAGATTTCTGAGATCAAACTATTGATACCTGGCAAAACACTCATTGCCAAGAAGCAGTGTAAATCTTTCGAAGAAGCCACGGACCAAGCGACGGAAGCACTGAGAAAACAAGTGCATAAGCACAAAGAAAAAGCATAATTTGATGATGATTCGACAAAAGAAAAAAGGGGGAAATAAGTATCCCCCTTTCTTTTTTAAAAAAATATAAAAAAAAGTATTGCATAAAAGGAATTCTTTCCTAAATTTGCAAACCCAAATAAGGGGTAAACAAAGTTCTTTTATTATTGCAACCATTACCAATACGCCGATGTAGCTCAGTTGGCCAGAGCAGCTGATTTGTAATCAGCTGGTCGGGGGTTCGAATCCCTCCATCGGCTCAAAAGTGTTGGGGAGATACTCAAGTGGCTAACGAGGACAGACTGTAAATCTGTTGGTGTATACCTTCGCAGGTTCGAATCCTGCTCTCCCCACAGTGAATTTTCAAATAATAAGCGGGAGTAGCTCAGTTGGTAGAGCGTCAGCCTTCCAAGCTGAGGGTCGCGAGTTCGAAT
>CALPWQ020000157.1 GCA_943327315.2 Chitinophaga pinensis | reverse complement strand
TGGTTCAGTTGATTCTTGAATAAAAAAGCTATTACCACTATCTATACTACAGATAGGTACCAAATACGCTAAAATATACAATCTACTATTTGTTATCACTAGTGTCCGATAAAACTTTTTGAAAAGCGGGAAATCCTTTATGGAAATCCCGCTTTAAGTGTAATTTGGTTTTCCCGAACTAAATTACATGAATAAAAGTAGCTACTTTTTTGGACAGTCCGTTTTCGGACAGCTGATTTCCCTAATTGATTTGCATAAAATCAAGACTCTGAGCAAAAGACACCTATCGGATCACTATATCAAGAAGTTTGATACCTCAGACCATTTGATAAGTATGTTGTTTTCCACATTTGCTCATTGCACGTCTTTACGTGAGGTTGCAGCTTCAATGCTAGGTTTGAAAGGAAAAATGAATCACTTTCAATTGAAAAACATTCCGTATAGAAGTACATTGAGCGATGCCAACAAGAGAAGAAGCCATTTGGTGTTCCAGGATGTTTATTATTCATTGCTCAAAGAATATCACCCAATTATCTCGGACAGCCGACAATCGTATGCCTGGGAAAACCGTTTAGAAATCATAGATTCAAGCACAATATCCTTGTTTAAAGACATTTTGAGTTGTGTTGGCAGAAAACCCAATACAGGCAAAAGAAAGGGAGGTATCAAAGTGCATACTCAAATCAATTTACAAGAGAATGTCCCAAAGCTTGTATGGTTCTCTGCTGCCACAACACATGACAAACAATTTTTGAAGCATGTTCAACTAGAGAAGGGTAAAATCGCTGTATTTGATAAGGGATACAACGATTACAACACCTTTGATGAGTTCACCGAAAACGGAATTTTCTTCGTTACACGCTTAAAAACTAATGCTTCATACGAATCAGTTAAAGAGAACGACATTCCTTCTTACATTGACGATGGAGTGCTAAAAGATGAGGTCATCCGTGTGGATGTCAAGGAAAAAGGAACTTATCGTAAAACTATTGAACTCAGAAAAATCGCTTATTGGGATGATGAAAACAAGCGCTGCTTTGAGTTTATCACCAATCTTCATGGAATGAACGCGGGGCACATTGCATTGATCTACAAGAAGCGCTGGCAAATAGAACTTCTTTTCAAACAACTCAAACAAAACTTCCCTCTTAAATTCTTCCTTGGAGACAATGAAAATGCGATCAAAATACAGATCTGGTGTGCGCTAATCGTCAATTTACTAATCACCGTAATACGTAAGAAAATCAAGAGAAAATGGGCGTTCTCCAACCTTGCCAGCTTCTGCAGATTGCACTTATTCAACTACATTCATTTGATGAAATTCCTTGAAAATCCAGAGAAAGACTGGCTCAAAGAATACGACGCTCAAATTCAGATTGAATTTAGCAGTTCTTAAAAAGGGGGGGCTTACTTTTGAAAATGTTAAATCAATATCAATAAAATCAAGGGCTTCAGGAAGAAAATTGGCTAATTTGAATTTTTATCGGACAGTAGTGATTCTTAATTTTTAATTCTTAATTTCAATTGCATTTATGGAATACCACATTCCACAGCATCCCCTTTCGCAAACGTACTATATGAAAACGCTGTTTACACTTTTTCTATTGCTATCAAGCACCCTTGTAATAGGTCAAAACGTTGGCTGGATCAAAGGCACCATCACAGACGCTCAAACCAACGAAGCCCTTCCCTTTATAAAGGTGAAATTGATGAATTCAGACAGTACATTCAATACTGGTGTTTTTTCCGATTATGACGGTGTTTATGTGTTTAAGGGCATTCAACCTGGAACCTATTCACTTTTGTTTGAAGGAATGGAATTCAAAACAGCAGTATTTTCTGTTTCGGTTCAACCAGAGAAAATCACTTTCCAAGATGTGAAACTTGAAGCGGCAGCGAAGGAATTGGAAGAAATTCGCGTGGACGCGATGGCCCTTCGACGAATGCCTGGAGTTCAACTAGCATCGATACAGCTTCGAGGTTCAAGAGCGCGAGATAAAGCATACCATAGCCCCGAGTCCTACACCAAAATCACTGAAAACACATTTACTGCAGTAGCAACAGATCCCCTATCCACCTTTAGCATCGATGTCGATCGCGCGTCATACAGTAATGTGCGTCGTTTTTTGGAAGATGGCAGCTTGCCTCCAATAGACGCCGTGCGCATTGAGGAAATGGTGAATTATTTTCCCTGCCAATATCAGGTCCCTACCGATGGCAGTCCGTTTACTGTGCATACCGAATACACCGATTGTCCATGGAACGCCGCACATCAATTGGTGAAAATTGGTTTGCAATCCCAACAAATTGATGCCTCGAAAGCAGCACCAAATAATTTGGTTTTCTTGATTGATGTATCAGGATCCATGGCTTCCGAGGACAAGCTACCCCTACTCAAAAAAGGCTTGTATTTGCTCGTCGACCAAATGCGTGAAGAAGACAAGGTTTCGATTGTGGTCTATGCTGGTGCAGCAGGAATGGTATTGCCTCCAACGAGTGGAATGAGGAAAGACAAAATCAAAGCCGTCATCGAAGAGTTATCGTCAGGTGGTTCAACGGCCGGTGGCGAAGGAATTGAACTCGCATATATGATCGCAAAAAATCAATTTCTTGAGAATGGCAATAACCGCATCATCTTGGCAACCGATGGGGACTTCAATGTTGGGGTTTCTAGCGAAGGTGATCTCATCCGACTCATCGAAGAAAAACGGGAACAAGGGATATTTTTGTCCGTACTTGGATTTGGAACGGGAAATCTTCAGGATTCGAAAATGGAACAACTGGCGGATAAAGGAAACGGCAACTACAACTACATCGACAATATCTTGGAAGCTAAAAAAGTCCTCGTCGAAGAGATGGGTGGAACCTTGATTACCGTTGCCAAAGATGTGAAGCTTCAAGTCGAATTCAATCCGTCGGCTGTGAAAGGATACCGACTTATCGGCTACGAGAACCGCGACTTGGCAGACGATGAATTCAACAACGACAAGGTCGATGCAGGAGATCTCGGGGCTGGACATTCCGTCACAGCCATCTATGAACTTATTCCTGCAGGTTCATCCGAACAATTGCCCGGTGTTGATTCACTGAAATATCAATCCACAACCATTCAAAATGGAAACTATGGAAACGAATTGATGACTGTAAAAGTGCGCTACAAAGCACCTGCCGGGGTCGTTTCGAAATTGTTCACGCTACCTGTAAAAGCGAGTAAAACACCATTTGAAGCGACTTCAGTCGATATGAAATTTGTTAGCGCCGTGATTGAATTTGGACTCTTGCTGCGCAACTCAGAATTCAAAGGCCAGGCCAGTTACGACCATGTGATTGAAACCTCAGAAAATGCCTTGGGTGATGAGAAGAATGACTACCGTGCTCAGTTTGTCACTTTGGTTCGAACCGCAAAAGCACTTGTTCCTACGCGTTGATTTACTCACCTTTCGGGAACAAGCAATTTATACCTGAATTGGTGCAACAAAATTGGTGCAGATGTCATTATCATCATTGAATTCCCAGAACGTTCCGTGATGACCAAGTAATAGGTGCCAGCTGGCCATTCAGCATAGGGCATAGCCACAGATTCCCCAGTGATATTGCCCGATTCGCGTTCATTTCCTCGGTCATCCATCAGCGTATAGGAATAGTCGGAATAGTATTGATAACGACTGCCCGGAAGCTGAAGTCCTCCGCTCAAATCCTTATCAAATTCAATCTTAAATTGATGGTTTGCAGTGTCGGGAACAACTTCAAGATAATTATCGTACTCCGCCATAACAGCAAATGGAGAAATGCACTGTTGATTCAAGACATTTCCTTTCATCCAAACAATGCGTTGACTAAGAAACAACATCATATCCGCCAATTCTTCATCGGTGGTTTTAAGCAGAGGTCCAGGAATGGTGCTAAATTCAGTTGGTCTGCCCCAACGTTTCACTTCCCAACTCATTTTTGCTTCTAAACCCCTACTTTGTGTTTGCATTAACGAGCGAAAAGAATCTGAGTACAGCCACGATTCCATGCGCTCCAATCGCTCAAGACATTTACTGCGAAAATAAGGGTCACACATCAAAAAGTACCACCACGAGGGCATCGTTTTTAATGCTGATTTCGGAAACTTTTTCTGATACATCCATCCATCAACACGATCGTCTTCAGGGTTCAAGGGATTCGCAATGGCCAAGTCAAAATCCCACACAGGGCCCATCGTCAGTTTGCCATCTTCGGCGGTATAAAAAAACACACTTGAGTAATACGCATCGGGATTCTTTGTCCATTCATTCAACAAGAAAAAATCTACAAAAGATACTATGTCCATACAATCTGTATATGGAATCGGATTGATCTCATTGCCCACGATTGCCGTTAAGGAAGAATTCAGCTCTTCAAAAAATGCCCGAAACGATTGATCATACATTCCGTTTTTGTTTGGTTTTGGATCAAGCAATTCGCCATAAATGGGATATTCACGCATTCCTAAAATGGGAACCTGACCTTCGTTTTCTCCATCAATCCGCATAAAAAACGGTTGCTTCAAGGTTGGACTTGTTGGTTTCCATTTGGACTTGTCAATCAATTGATCCAATGACCGGATTTTCTCTACGACAAGGTAAATTCCTTCATAAACTTCATTCACATAGACATGACAAAATGAGTGACCTGGTGTTTTGTGTCCCAATACCTCCCAGGTGGAGTACGCCAGGACATTGCGCAACATACTGGGGTCATAGAAATTCGAAACAAGCAGCAAATCCTTGCTCCAAGGCAAACCCGGGAATTTACCTG
>CALPWQ020000156.1 GCA_943327315.2 Chitinophaga pinensis | reverse complement strand
TCTGACTGCACCTTACGCTCTTATTGGTCAAATCAACATTACTGCTCCAAACGCTGGCTCACAATCCTTTGACTTCAATACACTTGCTACAAGTGGAACCATGAATCCTTGGACCGACAACCTAACAATTACCGGATTCTATGCGCAGAGAACTTCTGGCGCAACCACCTATGATGCAAGCACAGGAACGGGAACAACAGGAACACTTTACAGCTATGGACTAGCTTTAAACGCAGAGCGTGCCTTGGGCACTGTTGGCTCCAATACAGCGGGAAATTTCGCCCATGGGATGCAGTTCAAAAATTCAACCATTGGAACGATTGAAAACTTGACTGTAGGGTATACATTGGAACAATGGCGATGCAACAATACGACCCCGCAACCCATTACCTTTTGGTATAAAGTGAGTTCAACAGCAATCACTGCACTTACCCCAAATAACAATACAGGTTGGACAGCAGTCACAGCATTGACAAGCAACAGCCCAGTGAATACGGCAACAGCAGGGGCACTGGACGGCAATCAAGCAGCAAATCGCGTGGTATTGAGTGCATTTCAAATTCCCGGACTTACCCTTGCTCCTGGTCAATTTGTGATGTTTAAATGGGAAGATATCAATCACGCAGGGAATGACCACGGATTGGCGATTGATGATGTTTCTGTGAATTGGACATACAACTGTAATACATCTAGCTCACAAACACTTATCGCTTGTGGCACATACACAGTACCAAGTGGAAACGAAACCTATACAACATCAGGCACTTACACAGATACCATCCCAAATGTTTCTACTTGCGACAGTGTGATCACCTTCAACCTAACCATACAGCCCACGAGTATCTATTACGCCGATGCAGATGGAGATACATATGGGAGCACAGCCGTTTCACAAGTGGCCTGTGCCTTGCCTGTTGGCTATGTGACCAATAACTTAGACTGCAACGACGCCAATGCACAAATCACAGTGGCTCAAACCTATTATGCGGATGCAGACAATGACACCTATGGAAATCCCAATGATTTTGTCCTAACCTGTATTGCTCCCCCTGGATATGTGTCCAACAATACCGACTGCGATGATGCGAATGCGGCACTCAATGCCCTTCAAACTTTTTATGCGGATGCGGATAACGATACATATGGAGATCCTGCAGTTTCCATCGTAAGTTGTGGAGCACCTGCGGGATATGTCTCAAACAATACCGATTGCAATGATGCCGACGTTGCGTTGAATGCTTTACAAACGTTCTATGCAGATACCGATAATGACACCTATGGAGACGCTACTGTAAGCATTTTAAGTTGCGGAGCACCTGCGGGATATGTAACGAACAGTTCTGATTGCAACGATGCTGATGCCAACCTAAATGCCTTACAAGTGTATTACGCGGATGCTGACAACGATACTTACGGAAGTGCGGTAGATTCAATTGTGAGCTGTGGAATGCCAACTGGCTATGTGGCAAATAATACGGATTGTAACGATGCAAATGCTGCATTGAATGCCCTTCAAACGTTCTACGCCGATGCGGATAACGATACCTACGGCGATGCCTCCAATTCAATTCTAAGCTGTGGAATTCCTGCAGGATATGTTGCAAACACTGCGGATTGCGATGATACAAATCCAAATGCAAACGCACTTCAAACATTCTACGCAGACAATGACAATGATACCTTTGGTGATGCGGCAAGTTCGATCATTGCGTGCAGCGCTCCTATCGGTTATGTGACCGATAACAACGATTGCGACGATACTGAAACAACAGTTTACCCAGGTGCTTTAGAAATGTGCGACGGTCTTGACAATGACTGTGACTTGTCCATAGATGAAGGATTGACATTCACCGATTACTTTGCGGATGCCGACAACGATACCTATGGAACTGGTGCAGCGCAACCATTCTGCGTAAATCCTGGCTCAGGATATGCGTTGAATGCCTTAGATTGTGACGACAACAACCCAAATGTAAACCCTGGAGCAACTGATATTGCAGGAAATGCCATCGACGAAAACTGCGATCAGGTAGATGGATATGCGGGAGTAACAAATATGGAAAGTACAGAATTTACCATTCAACCAAATCCAAGCAATGGATTTGTTCAAGTAACAGTTCCGTCAACATTTGACAAATGGGTCTTCACGTGTATGGACTTGAATGGTAAAGTGCTTTTCTCTGAATCGCACGAAAGTCATCAGGCATTCATTCACCTGAACTCCCTTCAATCTGGCCTGTATATTATTGACATAAAGGCGAATGGCACTGAACTGAAGAAACGAATCATTCTGCAATAAAATAGCTTCAACACATTCGAATTGGCTGCCTTCGGGTGGCCTTTTTTGTGAATTAATCGTACTTTTAGCTGACTTAAACAGCAACTATGAGAAACTCCATCTTCCTCCTCGCCCTACTTCTCAATCTTCACGCGTTTGGACAGCAGTATTGGCAGCAAGAAGTGAACTATACCATCAGTGTCACCTTGGATGATGTGGATCACAAAATAACGGGTTACGAAGAATTTGTTTACACCAACAACTCCCCAAATGCATTGACGGAAATGTACATTCACCTTTGGCCAAATGCTTACCGCGATGGGAATAGTGCGCTTGGAAAACAATTGTACCGCAATGGCGAAATGGCATTGACTTATGGGCTGAATGAGAACAAAGGAAACATCGACGACCTAAAATTCAATGTAGATGGACAAATGGTTCAATGGAAATTTGATGAAAAAAATAAAGACATCTGTGTTATAACGCTCAACAAGCCACTACAACCGGATGGAAAAATTAAAGTATCTACACCTTTTACCGTAAAAATTCCTTCAGGTGAAATCTCTCGGCTTGGACACATCGATCAGTCCTACCAAATTACGCAATGGTACCCAAAACCTGCCGTGTATGACAAAAATGGTTGGAATGCTATCCCCTATTTAAATCAAGGCGAATTTTATTCTGAATATGGATCATTTGATGTGAGCATTACCCTGCCTGCGAATTATGTCGTTGGTGCCACAGGTGATCTTCAAACGGAATCAGAAAAAGAATTTCTCGCTCAAAAAGTTGAGGAGACAAAGGCGCACATGGAAGAATATCTTTTAATCAGCGAAAGCACAGAGCCAACATCAGATTTTCCACCTTCTTCGAAAGAAACGAAAACCATACGCTACAAGCAGTCGAACGTACATGATTTCGCATGGTTCGCTGATAAACGGTATGCAGTTTCCATGGGTGAAGTGATTTTACCACAATCCAAGCGTCGAGTAAAAACATGGGCGATGTGGGTACCTGAAAACACATCCTTGTGGCAATATGCGGATGAGTATCTACGTGATGGCACCTATTATTATTCCTTGTGGAATGGCGATTATCCTTACAACAACGTGACAGCTGTCGATGGGACAATCAGTGCGGGAGGCGGAATGGAATACCCGAATATCACCGTAATTGGCAATGCAAGTTCAGCTGAAGAATTGGAGGTCGTTATTGTACACGAGGTTGGACACAATTGGTTCTACGGAATTCTTGGATCAAATGAGCGCGTTCATGGATGGATGGACGAAGGAATGAACACCTTGAATGAAATTCGTTACGTGCAAACAAAATATCCAGACAACACACGCTTGTCTGATATGGTGCTGAATGGCCGCTTTCATTTTGATGAGTTGGATCATCACGACCAATCCGATTTCTTTTACAGATTGACCGCAAGTTTTGGAGAGGACCAACCGATTGAAACCCGTTCTGAAGAATTCACTCAAGCGAATTATGCCACTATCATGTACAGTAAAACAGGACTGGTCTTTTACTACTTGAAAGATTACTTAGGAGAAGAATTGTTTGACAAATGCATGCACGCCTACTTCGAGGAGTGGAAGTTTAAACATCCACAACCAGAGGACATGAGAGCAACACTCGAACGCGTTTCAGGTAAAGATTTGACTTGGCTATTTGTTGATTTAATTCAAACGACAAACCATATCGATTATAAAATCAAATCGGTAAAAACGAATAACCAAGGCACAACAGTGAAAGTGAAAAATGTTGGTCAAGTGAATGGTCCTATTGAAGTGAGCATTACAAGTGGAGAAGATGTTTTTGAAACAACATGGATTGAGCCGAGTGCACAACGCAACACAACGATTCAAATGTCAACACCCGATGCTGCAGAAGTACACATTGATGTTGAACGCGATCTACCAGAAATTTACCGCGACAACAACAATTGGCATGCTAAAGGATTGTTTGGAAAAAAAGAGAAATTCAATATGGAATTCTTGATTGGCGACAATGATCCAAAACGTAACACCATGTATTGGACGCCAATCGTGGCTGGAAATGCATACGATAAGTTTATGGTTGGTGGCGCATTTCATAACATGTCTTTGCCTTTTAGTAAATTTCAATACTTGGTTGCCCCCATGTATTCTGTCGGCCGAAACATGGTTTCAGGAATGGCTGAATTGGCTTATACTTGCCTTCCTGCAACTGGATTGAAACAATCAAAATTTGGCTTATCCTTGAAATCGTTCAAGAACGACAACCAAGCAACAGCACGAAAACAATACGGCGTGTATCTCGCCATTTCTCCCTATTGGACTGCGAAGATTGGAAATCGAATGAAAAACAGCCCGCTGACACAAACTCTTCAACTTCAAGGAATCGCGAAAGGTAACTTTGCAACACCTGAAGAACAAGTTCTCAGCTACACAGGTGGCTTTGCTAAATACAATTTGAACCTAAGCTATCCAGATCACAAATTTACTATTCAAGTGCGACAAGAACTTTTGCGTTTACGCGGAGGACAATGGATCAACCGCACCATGGGTGAAGTGAATTATGCCTACCGCTATGCGCGTTACAACATGAAACGATGGGTTGAAATCCGAGGATTTGTGGGACGCATGAACCGCTTTACCACTGCCCCTATCGCTATGAATGACCCATATGGACTTTCATTGAGTGGGACAAATGGTGCCCAAGATCTTTTCTTCGAGGACTACTACTTTGCCAGAGGCCCACAATCGGGAATGTGGTCGCAACAGCGGAATGAAAACATGGGTGGATTCAAGAGCAC
>CALPWQ020000155.1 GCA_943327315.2 Chitinophaga pinensis | reverse complement strand
CAGAAAGGCTACCAAGATGGACAATGTGCCGTGGTAAATTTACCGATTGGCAAAAAAGATTTGCACCAATGTGCGGATGCGCTCATGCGTTTGCGTGCGGAGTACCTGTGGAATCAGAAGCGCTACGATGAAATTGGCTTCCACTTGGTGAGTGGTTTTTACACCAAATACACCCCATGGATGAATGGTTCACGCGTGCGTTTGCAAGGTGGCGCACATTGGGTTCCAACATCAGCGGCTTCGAACACTTACAACGATTTCTGGAAATACATGGAATTCATCTTCTCCTATGCAAGCACCCTGTCTTTGGCTCGTGAAATGAAATCCATTCAACCCAAAGAAATTGCCATTGGCGACGTCTTCATCAAGGGTGGTTCTCCAGGACATTGTGTGATTGTCATTGATCTCGTGCGCAACCCAGAAACAGGCGAAAAGAAATTCATACTCGCACAAAGCTACATGCCTGCGCAGGAGATTCAAGTCTTGCGCAATCCATCAAGAGAGGACATGTGGTACACTGCTGTGGATGCCGGGAATTTAGAAACGCCGGAATGGTCGTTTACGTGGGACCAGTTGAAGCGGTTTTAATCAATAAGGCCCCGCCAAAATCGCCATCACCGCATCCGCCAAAATCCCGTTGGTTGTCATGATGCAATCGGAATAACTGGTCGAATTTCCTTTGTAAATTTTGCCGTCGTTGAAGGTCAATAGGCAATCGGAATAGCTGGTGGAGTTGCCTTTGTACACTTTATCGTTATTGATGGTATATAAACAATCGGAATAGCTGGTCGAGTTGCCTTGGTAGATTTTGCCATCTCTCACAGTATACAAGCAATCGGAATAACTGGTCGAATTCCCTTGGTACACTTTAGTGCCCGAAATGGTCATGCGGCAGTCGGAGTAGCTGGTGGAATTTCCTGTGTAGATTTTATCGTCGTTGATCGTGAAAAGGCAATCGGAGTAACTGGTTGAATTTCCTTTGTACACTTTGGTTTGTGCCTGTGATTGAAAAAGGGAGAACAGGATGACCAATAAGGTGAATGTACTTTTCATAGGGTATAGGCTTAACGGTTTGGTTGCGAATGTATTAGTAGGGCATGAATTTACACATTTCGATCGATGACTATGTCGAATGTGGTCAATAATCCGGGAATTCCGCTCATGGCGAATTTTGCTTTTTTAATGCGGTTAATGGTCGGATCGATGGTGTAATGCACCGCAGTGCTCAAGTCGGCTTTGATTAAATTGCTGTTTTCAAAACGCGCTCCGATGAGGTTGCAGTCGCTAAATTTGGCTTCCATCAATTCGCATTCGGTGAAATCAACTTCTTCCAAATGACAACCCGAAAAGAGTTGTTTCTTCATCTTCAATTGGTAAAATGAGGAGTGGTTGAGCTGACAGTTATTAAAGGTGAAACTCAAGCCGAACGGATTGCATTCCTCGAAATGAAGTCCAAACATCTTGCAGCCATTGAAGGTCACGTCCTGGAACGATGCACCAGAAAGTTTCACCAAACTGAGGTTGCATTCTACAAAGGTGCAGGCGTCAAACTTCATCCCCGCCAATGAAGAACTCGAAAAATCACAAAAATGAAATTCACATTCTACATATTCACCAGCTTCTAAAGCGAATTTGCTGTAGTTCTCTTTTTCAAATTTTTTGTTTTCTGTGAAAGCCATTTTACAAAATTACTAATTTGTAGGCTGAGGTGCGATAGCAGACTCGAAGCCACGAGCTACAAATTAATTCGTAATTCGTCATTGGTAATTCGTCATTCGTCATTGATAATTAGTCATTAGTCATTGGTCATTAGTCATTGGTCATTAGTCATTAGTCATTCGCCATTAGTAATTCTAAACTAAACTCTTCTCCATTAAAAAGTGTTGCAGCACCCCGAAAAGCTTGTGTGATGGTTCGATCATGGTATAATCCAATGTCAAATAAAAGTCCACAGCGTAGTCTCGAGCGTGAAGAATCATTTTGGTGTTTCCTTGTTTTACCGCATGTTGCTCGGTTGCTTCCATGATCAAGCGGCCGTAACCCTTGCCTTGTTCGGAGGATTCCACAGCGACGAATCGAACTTGTGCGGTGGTGTCATCGTGACAATCTAAGCGGGCGACGGCTTTTAAGGTGCCGTTATCATACAACGCGAAATGGATACCTGCGGAATCTCCATCGTTGCGCTCACTGCCTCGTGCTTGGTCCAATGGTTCACGCAAAACTCGGTAACGCAAATCGTAATAGGCGTCCCATTCCTGGTCTTGTGGGGTGCGAATTTCTAGTGCCATTTGAATGCGATTGAACTTACACGTTTGGTGCTTATCCCTGCTTGATCTTCTTCTCGAATCAATGCTTTTGCCGCTTCGTCTTCGAATACTTCTTCCAGATTCCTGACTTTCGCCACGGGAACATTGGATTGTATAAGTGTGTCCAATATTTCTTTGGTGGTCAAGTGTTTGACTTTTTCTTCTATCAATGCACGCAAGGTCTCCCGGTTTTTCACTCGGGCAATGTTCTCTGTAAATCGTGGGTCGTTCGTGAGTGCCTCGAGGTCTAAAAAATGACACAATTTCACGAAATGGGCATTGCTACCCGCAGCAAAGGTGACAATATCGCCATCCTTGGTGGTAAACAATTCACCGTAGGGCGAGATATTCGGATGGGCACTTCCGATGCGCGCTGGAATTTTTTCCGCCATCAAATAATTGGAAGCTTGGTTCATCAAACTGCAAACAGCGGCATCGTACAAGGAAACGCTGACAGAACGTCCTTTTTTAGTTGTATTTCTGTCGATCAAAGCGAGTAAAAGTGCTTCTTTCAATTGGTGTCCGGCAAGCACGTCGATTAGGGCAACAGGCATTTTCACTGGACCACTTTCTGGTGTACCATTCATGGACATGAATCCTGTTTCGGCTTGTAAAATAAGGTCATACGCCACACGGTCACTGGTATCGCCAAAGCCATTGATTTTTCCAATGATGAGTTTTGGGTTGATGGCATGAAGTGTTTCATCCGTGATGCCTAATTTTTCTTCGTCCCCGTGTTTGAAGTTTGAAATGAGGATGTCTGCATCTTTGATTAAATCAAGGAATGCAGCATGACCGTCACTGTTTTTAAGGTCAATAGATTTTTCTTTCTTGAGGTAATTGACGGAGGAAAAATAAGCGGAGATCGGTGATTCTTGATCTTCACTGGCCAATTTCCACGAACGTGTGACATCGGGAATAGTTGGATTTTCAACTTTAATGACAGTAGCTCCCAACTCAGCGAAAAATGTTCCGACAGATGGTCCTGCAAGGACAGTGGAAGCATCGATTACGGTTAACTTTTCTAGCATTTTCATCATGGATTTGGTTAACCGATACGGAGCGAAGTCATGGTTAATGATCCAGCCATGGCGGTGTCGTTGAAGAATTGAACATTCTCTTTTTCTCCTTGTAAGGCCAATGCATATAGCAAAGGGTAGTAATGGTCGGGTGTTGGAATCGCCAATTTCGCCGCAGTGCTCAACGATTGATAATTCATCAAGGCGCTATGGTCTCTCTCGAGAATTTTTTTCTTGAAAATGTCATTCATTTCCAGTGCCCAATCGTAACCATACGTATCATTTAGATGATCCCAAGCAATCATGCCCAGGTTGTGTACCATGTTTCCACTGCCGATAATCAACACTCCTTTTTTACGCAAAGCTTGAAGTTGCAGTGCCAAGGCATAATGGTGGGAGGCAGGTTTCGCGTAATCGATACTCAATTGAAGTACAGGGACATCGGCTTCCGGATACATATGTCGAACAATGGTCCATGTGCCATGGTCTAAACCCCAGTCGTGATCGAGTCCAACGGAAGTGGAGGTAATGAGTCCGGCGGTTTCTTGCGCAAGTGTTGGATTCCCAGGTGCTGGATATTCGACCGCAAAGAGTTCTTTTGGAAATCCACCAAAGTCATGGATGGTTTTGGGTTGATCCATCGCAGTGACGAAGGTTCCATTTGTCAGCCAATGCGCGGAGATGCACAACACGGCTTTTGGTTTTTCGATTTCACCCGCCAGCTTTTTCCAATAACGCGAAAAATCATTGTCCTCAATCCCATTCATGGGTGAGCCATGACCAACAAACAGCACCGGCATGGTGCTATCTGTCTCTGTAAATGAGCTCAAGAGTGTATCAATCATTCCCATTGAAGTAAATACGGTTGTTCCTCCCAAGATGCGGAGAAAATCAAAGCGTTTCATGCATCAATTCATCGCCCCATACTGCACATACAGTAGGATTTGATTTTCTTGTTCTGCGTTGAGTTTTGCTTCTTTTGCCATTGAGGGAACAATCTTGCTCCATTGGGCTTTGCTGTATTGTGACGGATGCGGGAGGTCATGGCATTTGCCACAGTTGGCATCAAAAAGCGTTTTTCCTGCTAGGTATTTCACCTCTGGTTTCGTTTCAGTTTGCTCTTTTATCGGTGCAACTTCTTGTTCCACAACAACTTTTGGAGCACATGCCACCAAAAATGAAGCACTTGCAAATGCGAAGATGTATTTTTTCATAATTGTTCTATTTTTTCAATGGTCACTGAAGTGATTCCTTGTCGGACAAAATTAAGCTTTTTCGCCGCCTTCAACGAAAGATCAATGATATGCGGCGAACTTTTACTCATTCGGTCATTTATTTTAACAATAACGCTTGAGTCATTGCTGAGATTCTTCACGATCACAAGCGTTCCAAAGGGCAAAGTTTTGTGCGCGGCAGTTAAACTGTCCTGACGAAAGATATCGCCTGAAGATGTTCGTCGGCCTTCAAACTTGGAGGAATAATAACTTGCCTTTCCTTGTTCAATCACTTGTTGAAGGGTAAAAGAAATCAAGAAAAGAGCGCAAATGGCAATGAGATAATTCTTCATGAAACGCTAAATTTGTCGGACAAGATAGGTAAACTAGCCCTTGTCGCCAACATTTTTATTTCAAATAGACCAATGATTCATGGAAAAAAGCGCCTTCATTCTCAACCATAGCGGACTCAATAAACGGTCTGTCGATAACACCTTGCAATTGTTGGAGTCGGGTGCGACGGTGCCATTCATTGCCCGATACCGCAAGGAGATGACAGGGGCTTTGGATGAAGTGGAGATTGCTGCGGTTCGCGAT
>CALPWQ020000154.1 GCA_943327315.2 Chitinophaga pinensis | reverse complement strand
TTTACAAGAAAATTGCTTGTGCTATTTTGTGCTGTTTTGCGGGGCTTACTTCCCAATACAAAACTTAGCAAAGATATTCCCCAAAAGATCCTCCGTTGAAATATCCCCTGTAATTGTTCCGAGGTCGAACATGGCCTGGCGAATGTCCATCGCGATGAAGTCGGCGGTGATCTGCATGTCGAGGTCGGCCTGAGCTTTTTCGAGAGAGGTGATGGTGCGTCGAAGAGCATCCACATGGCGGGCATTCGTGACGATGGTTTCGTCGGCCAAGGAGAAGTCGCCAGCAATGGTCTTCGTCAAAATAGAGCGCAATTGATCGACACCTTCGCCAGTGCGGGCTGACAACCAAAGGGCTTCTTTATCGCAAGATTCAGTTGTTTTTTGTGAAATATCGGACTTATTACAGAGCTGAAGCACGATTTTATCGGGGTGTAGGTCACGCAATTCACGCACCCATTGGGCTACAGAAGCAATGCTTTCTGCGTCGGATCCGTCACTCAAGCAAAGGACAATTTTCGCTTGAAGGATCTTCTCGCGAGAGCGTTCGATCCCCATGGCTTCAATCTCCTCGGCACCCTCGCGAATACCTGCCGTGTCGATAAAACGGAAGAGCATGCCGTCGATGTTCAAGGGTTCCTCAATGACGTCGCGCGTGGTGCCTGCGATGTTGCTCACGATGGCGCGATCTTCCCTGATGAGTTGGTTGAGTAGGGAACTTTTTCCCGTATTCGGCGCACCAACAATGGCGACAGGAACCCCGTTTTTGATGGCGTTCCCCAAGGCAAAGGACGCTTCCAAACGATGGAGATAGCGCAAGACCTCATCCACGAGAATTTTCAATTGGGTCCGATCGGCGAATTCGACATCCTCTTCAGCGAAATCGAGTTCGAGTTCGATCAGCGAGGCAAAATGTATGAGTTTTTCACGAAGTGCTTTCAGTTCAGATGAGAACGAGCCCCGCATTTGATTGAGTGCGATGTCGTGGGCATTTTTCGTCTGTGCAGCAATGAGATCAGCGACGGCTTCGGCTTGGGAGAGGTCCATTTTTCCGTTCATGAAGGCACGCATGGTAAATTCTCCCGGTGTTGCCAAGCGGCAACCACTGTGCAGAAGAGTGTCGAGAATTTGCTGTTGAATGTAGGGTGAACCATGGCAGGCAAGCTCCGCACTTTCTTCACCAGTAAAGCTTTTTCCTTCGCGGAAGATAGACACCAAGACCTCATCGATCAATTCGCCCGAAGGTGAACGAAAGGTGCCGAAATGGATGGTATGGGTTTCTTTTTCCGAGAGGTCTTTCGAAAAACAAGATGAAACAGCGCGCAGCGCATCTTTCCCCGACACACGTATCATGGCGATGGCTCCTACCCCACTTCCTGTGGCGATGGCACAAATGGTATCCTTCGAATCTCGCATGGAACAAAGGTAAAAAAGCTGGGGCAAGAACCCGTATCAATCGCTAAATTCTAAATTTTCGAAACCTGCGCTATCTCAAAGGTTATGTTTAAGTTAACATTTTGGATTGAAAATCCTGTGATTGATTCGATTGTTTACATTTGTCCAAAATCATTAAAATGGCATCTATTTTAAAATTCTTCCTGCCCAAAGATCGCGTGTTCTATACGCTTTTTGAAAGCGCTAGTGGCAACCTTGAAAAAATTGCGCGCAAGCTTGTCCTCGTTGTGAATGAACCGGACTATAACAAGCGCGCGGTCATTATCAAAGAAATGGAGGACTTAGAGCACCAAAATGACTTGTTGACACATACTATATTTCTTGAATTGGGGAAAAATTTCATCACCCCCTTTGACCGCGAGGACATTCACAGCCTTGCAACAGCACTGGATGACATCGCTGACTACATTTATGCTGCAGGGAAAAAAATTAACTTCTACAAAATAGATCCAACTGTAGATTCTGGCATTCAAAAAACAGCTGACGCAATTGAGCAAGCAGTATTGGCCGTGAATCAAGCGGTGATTGAATTGCGCAACTTGAAGAACACACAGAAAATTGTTGAATGCGTGATCAAGATCAACAGCATTGAAAACAGCGCGGATGATTTGTTTGATTTGAGCATCGAGAAATTGTTTGATTCAGATGTTGACGCAAAAGAATTGATCAAGAAGCGTGAGATCTACCAAGTGATGGAAACAGTTACAGACAAGTGTGAAGACGCTGGAAATGTGATTGAATCTATCGTTGTGAAATACGCTTAATGCGTTCGAATTAACTCATTTAAAATAAACACGCATGTTTACTTTATTGGTTGTCGTTATCATCATCGCACTTCTGTTTGATTTAGTAAATGGTTTCCACGACGCGGCGAATTCCATTGCTACAGTTGTTTCTACAAAAGTACTTACCCCTTTTCAGGCAGTTGTTTGGGCGGCAACGTTCAACATCATTGCGTTTTGGGTTTTCGACATGAGCGTTGGGAATACCGTAGCCAAAACTGTAGATAGCAGCGCCATTACCTTGTGGGTAATTCTCGCGGGGCTGTTGGCGGCCACATTTTGGAACCTTCTCACGTGGTGGTTTGGAATTCCATCTTCATCCTCACATACCCTCATCGGCGGATTTGCAGGGGCCGCAGTAGCACACGCAGGTTTTGGGGTTATTGAATTGACGGAAATATTGAAAGTTGTTGCCTTTATATTTTTGGCGCCGATTATTGGGGGCGTGATTGCCTTTGTTATTGCACTCGTCACGATTAGCCGCTCATTTTTTTATAAAATGCTGGTAATCCTTTTACTTTCAACGGCTACATTCTATGGGATGCTTTACATGATCGATTACATGGACATGAAGCCAATCATGATGTACATTACCCTAGGAATGATTGCGGTATTTATCCTAGTTTACATTTGGTTTGAAATCAAGTACGGGAAAAAACCTTCTTCTGCCAAAGAATCCATGATGCACAAGCGGCTTCAGTTGCTATCATCTGCTGCGTTTTCATTAGGTCACGGTGGAGCAGATTCTCAAAAAGTAATGGGAATTATCTGTGCTGCTTTGATGGTTTACGGAAACTACGCGAGAGATGAAAATATCTCCGTGCACAAGGACCTTCAGGTAACTGAAATGATTCAAATCGAATTCAAGAAGGCAGACGGAAAACATGATAAGTTCAAGCCAGAGCTTGAAAATGGAGACAAACTCTTGGTATACACACGTGGTAAAAAAGTGTTTGACGCTGGAACGGATTCACTCATTTTTGATGATAAAAAAATCAACACCAACTACCAACACGCAGATCTTTTCGAGGAACACATCGATCCAGAAACAGCAGAATTATTAAAAGATCACAAGTTAAAATCTAAAGTACACTCCGATACGATGCCATTCTGGATTGCATTCGGATGTTACTTTATGATTGGTATTGGAACATTGATGGGCGGTTGGAAAATCGTTAAAACAATGGGAACCAAAATTACAAAAGTTACACCATTGGAAGGTGTTTGCGCCGAAACTGCTGGAGCACTCACGCTATTTACGGTAAGTCAAATGGGAATTCCAGTTTCTACTACGCACACTATTACCGGTTCCATTATCGGAGTTGGTGCAATTCGAAGATTGAGCGCAGTGCGCTGGGGCGTTACAATTAATTTATTGTGGGCATGGATTCTTACTATCCCTGTAAGTGCTGGACTTGCGGCGATATTCTACTACATCATTATGCTATTCCAATAGGGATTTAGAATTTGATGCCAAAGCAATTCAAAATAAAATACAAGAAGGGGGTGAGTGATCATCCCCTTTTTTTGTTTTCTCCTCCAACAATATAGAATGAGTACGAGAGTGGGAGCGATGGAAAACAGAGTGAGAGTGAACCGCTCTCGCTTTTCACTCTCACTCTAGTTTTTAGGGGGAATTACTAATTTTACATTATTCATTTTTAATTTTTAACTCCCACCCATGTCCTCCATCCTCCGTTTCATACCCCTCGGCTTTCAATGGGAAACCCGCGATCCATTTCTTTTCTGCGTTCATCATGAAGACCAATATCCTAAAGGAAATGGAAAGCTTGGTCCAGCAGCTTCATTGGCAGGCCGACACCTAGGGCAAGATTTCATCGTGAAAGATGGGTGGCGCATGTATCACGGTCAAACAATTCCGGGGTTTCCTGGTCATCCGCACCGGGGATTTGAAACAATTACGGTAGTGCAAAAAGGCTTGGTAGATCATGCCGATTCTACTGGTGCAGCTGGTCGCTATGGCAATGGAGATGTGCAATGGATGACAGCTGGAAAAGGTGTTCAGCATTCAGAAATGTTTCCTTTATTGAATGAAAACGCCAAAAATCCTGCTGAATTGTTTCAGATTTGGTTGAATCTACCCAGAAAAAGCAAAATGGTAGAACCGCATTTCAAGATGTTTTGGAACGAAGATATTCCTCGCTTTTCTATGGCAGATGAAAACGGGAAAAAGACGAGTATTGAATTGATGGTTGGGAAATTTGATGGGAAATCGGCGCAAGACTCACCACCAGATTCGTGGGCTGCTGTTGCTGACAATCATGTCGCTGTCATCAATTTAATCCTCGAGCCGAACGCCACATTTACCGTTCCGGCAGCAGTGAAAGGCATTCACAGAACACTCTATTTTTACTCCGGCGACAAATTGCTCATTGAAGGAGAGGCGTTTCCAGAATACCATGGCGCTGCAGTTGATCCAGATGTCGATATTACACTTCAAAATGGTGCAAGTGAATCGAAGGTGCTCATTTTACAAGGGCGACCGATCAACGAACCTGTTGTGCAACACGGACCTTTTGTCATGAATTCTAAATTGGAGATCTACGAAGCTTTCGAAGAGTATCAGCGTACCCAATTTGGCGGCTGGCCATGGCCGAAATACGATATGGTGCACGATGCGAAGGCGGGGCGCTTTGCGCTGCATGCGGACGGGATTTTAGACGTTAAGACGTAAGGAGTTTAAGCGTTTAAGACTAGAGACCGCTCCGCTGATGGACAAGAGACAAAAGACAGAGCGTACATTGGTGGCTGAGGTTCCGAAGGAAGTCTCGAAGTCACCGTGAAAGACTAGAGACCGCTCCGCTGATGGACAAGAGACAAAAGACAGAGCGTACATTGGTGGCTGAGGTTCCGAAGGAAGTCTCGAAGTCACCGTGAAAGACTAGAGACCGCTCCGCTGATGGACAAGGGAC
>CALPWQ020000153.1 GCA_943327315.2 Chitinophaga pinensis | reverse complement strand
GATTCAGTGCGCATCAATGGTGTGATGTATGACAGTGTAGGGGTAAAATATAAAGGGAATAGTTCATACAACGCAAACAACAACAAAAATCCAATACATATTGAATTGAATTATGTGAACGGAGGAGCCGATTATCAAGGATATACAGATATAAAATTGTCCAATGGCTATGGTGACCCATCGATGATTCGTGAGGTTTTGTCCTATGCCATCCTTGAGCAATACATGGATTGTCCGAAGGCAAACTTTGCCAATGTGTACATCAATGGTACGCTTCGAGGTGTGTATTCAAGTGCGGAATCGATCGATGATTCATTCAACGGTGATCATTACTACACAACAGATGGTGCCTTCTTTAAATGCAATCCATCCGGAGGAGCTGGACCTGGCGGTTCTGGAAATCCAGATTTGAACTATTTGGGCACAGATTCATCGTCCTATACGACACGTTATGAAATCAAATCAACATATGGATGGGAGGAATTCATTGGGATGATGGATACCTTGAACAACAACTTCTCAACGATAGAATCGGTACTTGATGTGGATCGTGCACTTTGGATGCTGGCCTTCAATAACGTTTTGGTGAATCTTGATTCGTATTCTGGTGCATTTCGTCAAAACTATTACATGTACCGCGATTTAAATGGACGATTTGTGCCAACGGTTTGGGATTTGAACATGAGTTTTGCAGCTTTCCCAGGAGGAACGGGTGGTGGAGCCTATACGGCAACGACGCTAGATCCGATGTCGAATAGCACGTCTACCATTCACCCCTTGATTGTTAAAATGCTAGGAAACCCAATGTACAAGCGTATGTATATGGCGCACATTCGTACGATGCTTCAAGAGATCTTTGTCTCAGGGAACTATTTAACCACTGCCAATAGCTTGCGCACAACAATTGATGCAGCTGTTCAATCAGACCCGTATAAATTTTATACCTATGCACAGTACCAAGCCAGTTTAACAACTGCAGTTACTGGTGGAGGTGGTCCGGGTGGAGGAACATCGGTACCAGGAATTCAAGCCTTAATGACGGCGCGTGCAACCTATTTCAGCACCAATGCCAACTACATCTTGGTGGCGCCAACCATTCCATCCATCAACTTTAGTTCTGCCACACCTACCTATGGTCAGACGGTAACCATTACGGCGACATGTACCAACGAAACTACGGTTTACTTGGGCTACCGTTTTGATCACCCCTTGAAATTTACACGCGTACAAATGTTCGATGATGGTGCTCACAACGATGGCGCTGCTGGCGACCACGTGTATGGGGTAGGTGTACTTTTGTCAGGCCTGATGATGGAATATTATGTTTACGCTGAAAACGCGAATGCTGGACTATTCAGCCCGCAACGCGCAGAGCATGAATTCCATACCTTGATGGTTACCTTGCCGTTAGCTACTGCTGGACAAGTGGTAATCAATGAATTGATGGCGAGCAATAGCGCAACAGCCGTTGATAATTATGGAGAAAGTGATGACTGGATTGAGTTGTACAACACGACATCGACTCCACTGAGCGTTTCTGGTTTGTACCTTTCAGATGATCCACTATATTTGAACATGTGGCAGATTCCTGCTGGAACATTCATCGATGCGAATGACTATTTAATCATTTGGGCGGATGATGACACCTCTCAATACGGTTTGCACACCAACTTCAAGTTGAGCTCGAATGGAGAAACTCTAGTATTTAGCAATGGTACTGCCTTCTTTGATGATGTGACCTTCGGGATTCAATCCACTGACGTGTCTTATGCACGTTGTCCAGATGCCGGTGTATTTGCCTTTGCACCTCCTACATTTGCGGCGTCAAACAATTGCACAGTATCCTTGAATGAATTGGATCAACCATTGGCAGTGTCTGTTTATCCGGTGCCCACTTTGGATGTGGTCTATGTCACTTCACAAGAGGAGCAATTGACCTTGACTGTTGTTGACTTGAGCGGACGCCAATTGTACGCAACAAAAATGTCTGCAGGAAAAATTGAAATTCCTTCAACGACTTGGATGTCCGGTTACTACCGAATTCTATTAACGAATGAGGTGTCTGGTAAATCGACATCGATCCCAATGATGAAACAATAAAGTTTAGTTTATAGATTGATTGAAAAGAGAGTGGCTGATGGTCACTCTTTTTTTTTATTTTGATGTAGTTCGAATTCAAGTAACGGCCTGAAGTATAGAGCCTTTATAGGGATTTAATTGAAATTATTAAATCGGGGGGATACAAGTAATAATTGCAAGAAAAGGGTTATGTTGCTTGTCCACCGCGAATGATATTAAGTAATATCGTTATGACGGCAATAACAAGCAGAATATGAATAATGGAACTGAGGCTGTAAACAAAAAAGCCAATTGCCCAACCAATGACAAGTAGTAGAGCAATGAAATAAAGTAAGTTTCTCATAATCTTTTTTTTAGTGATTTAGAAGTTAATTTTATGGAAACAAGTTAAACCGTATCTAGAAAGTAGTGCATGACTCAAATCATTTAGCGAAATGATTAATTTCACAAACCAAAAACCAAAATAATAATTCAAGTGAATAGCGTAAAGAACAAAAATGTCATGTTGAAAGTTGTTTTATACATAGCCATTTCATTTGTATTGCCTTCATGGTCGCTTGGTCAAAACATCAAGGTAATCGCATTCAATAAAACAGTTTACGATCTTGATTCGGTGTCGTTTAACCAGCATTACTTAGGAAATATCCCTAAGGATTCTGCCGTTGTTCTATCCAATTTAAATGAAATTGTGATGCTAGGCGATGTTCCTTTGCATCGGCCGTGCGGCAGTATTGATGGAAAAAATAGACCATTGAATTTATTGGAATGTGGCACCAAATCAATGAAAAAGAAAGAAGGTGTTTTTATGTTTGATATTTTGATCTATGAATCAGGAAACGAATACCGATTGTACTGGAGGAAGCATGAGTAAAATGTGTTGTCCTTAAGCGCGAGATACTTCCTTCTCGCTGTACAATTCAAAAAGTTGCTGCTTTTGGGTAGTTACGATCCGATTAAGAATGAAATAAAATAAGCTACCCATCAATCAGCTGGTAACTATGGACAGACGAAAATTTATAAAAAAATCCACATTTCTTTCCATTGGTGGACTATTCATTCCTTCCGTTTTTTTCTCCTCCTGCAGAAAAGAAAACTTATTTGAGGACATCAACTATGGTGGCAAAGTGATCATTATTGGTGCGGGTGCTGCTGGATTGTATGCCGCCTATCTTTTGAAATCCAAAGGAATTGACTTTCAACTATTGGAGGCAAATACGAGTTATGGAGGACGTCTAGCCAAGCTAGAAGGGTTCGCGGATTTCCCCATTGATTTAGGGGCACAATGGCTGCATGGAAAAAATAGTCTGTTGGGGGACTTAATTACTGCATCGAACACTAAAATTTCCTTAGACGACAGTGCTGAAAAATACTGGTTCACCAATCAGTTGATTGATGCGCTACCCAAAGACGTTAATTCCATCTTTTTAAAGGAAGAGAATGTGCCAGATGTATCTTTTAAGGATTACGCCACTCAGAAAGGGTTTAACACGGACTACCAATACGTCGTGGAAAATATTGCGGGAGACTCGGGTGCTTCAGCTTCAAGCATTTCAGCATATTGGAAAATGAAAGAAGAAGAAAACTGGGTTTCTGGTGATGACGATTTTAAATTTCAAGAAACCTATTTTGACTTCATTGACAAGCAAATTGCCTCAGCGGTCAATGACAAAATTACACTAAATACCGTTGTTAAGAAAATTGACTATTCACAAGACGGCATCAGTGTAACAGACACCAACAACACGACGTATCTCGCCGACAAGGTTATTGTAACCGTTCCTATTTCAATTTTGAAATTAAATGACATTCAATTTGTACCAACTTTACCTGCTGAGAAAACAATCGCCTTTTCTAAAATTGGCATGGGGGCAGGAATGAAAGTGTTTTTGAAATTTTCGAATAAGTTCTATGATGAAAATATTATTGGGGGATCGATTTGCGCCGCTTATGCAGATGAGAGCATTGGGAAGTTGACGAATGAAAATGTGCTCCTTGCGTTCATCATGGGCGATCAAGCCGAATACTTGACGGCATTAGGAAGTGATGTGGCAATAACAAATGCATTGCTTCAAGAATTAGATCTGATGTACGGTGGTCAAGCAACAGCATCATTCTTCTCCTCGCATGTGCAAAACTGGACCACCAACCCATACGTGAAAGGGGCATATTCCTACAGTACTGTCGACATGGGAGATGCCAGAAAAATTGCCGCCCAAACGATCAATAAAAAAATATACTTTGCCGGTGAAGCCATGAATATCAATGGACACCATCAAACAGTTCACGGTGCTGTGGAAACGGGTTACAGAGAAGTCATTAAGATCTTAAACGACGTGGTAAAATGAGAAAAATCCTCCTCTTCAGTTTTTTGCTTTTCAAATGCATGGACTCCTCCGCTCAAGAATTCAAAATAGATGCATCCTATACCTATCTGTATTCAAGTCAATTGGACAAGGCGATTCAAAGCTATAATTTTACTCGACCTATTCTGACCGAGAAGCAGCCACTTCTAAGGCATGGATTAAACGCATCTGCTTCCTATATTTTTAGAAACGACACGCATTTTAAACACGGGTTCAACTTTTCCTATGCGTATTTTCGGAGTTGGGCAGAAAATAAAAAATTCAGCAATCAGCTCAATTTACATGTTGCAAATCTAGGCTACCTTCTCCATTACGAAAACACTGAAAAGTGCAGAGGATTTTATTCCGATTTGATTGTTTCAGCAACGTCAAGTCTTATGTATAGAGTGTTAAACGATGAACCTTTCGTTTATGATGAAACCCTATCGAAAGCATTTGGAATAGGCGGCGCGGTGCAGGTAAAGTTTGGGTATTCTTTTCAATTGAAAAATACATGTTACCTGTCGCCATTTCTCTCTTTTGCCTACACACCCTATCTCTTTTCCCCAAAAAATGAAGCGATAATCAATCAAACCAAAGGATTGGTTTGTAGAAATTGGACAGAAATCTTAACGGCACAATTCGGTTTGACTTTTCATGTAAGGCAATAATAAAAAGGACTGCGAAAATAATTCAACCATTTTAATGGTTTACCCTTTAAATGTCACGAATATCCCAAAGTTGACAATTGATATTTATCGCTACTGGATTTAGATTTCTTTCTGTCGATTAAAATCAAAAGGCTTTAACCATTTCGGCATGCGCTTATTTGACACCGATGGGGTCATTTTTTTTTTTTTTTTTGTTGTGGGCTTTTT
>CALPWQ020000152.1 GCA_943327315.2 Chitinophaga pinensis | reverse complement strand
GTTGGATCCTTGATTCACCTTTTCTCGATGGGATACATGAGCCACGATAAAGGCTATTATAAATTCTTCACCTACCTGAATCTCTTCATTTTTGCGATGCTCATCCTTGTGCTCGGAAGCAACTATTTCATGTTGTTCTTCGGATGGGAAGGTGTTGGAATCTGTTCGTACTTGTTGATCGGCTTCCATTACAGCGATGCTCAAAAAGGAATCGCCAACAGTGTGGCTGCGCGCAAGGCATTTATCATGAACCGTATCGGTGACTTGGGCTTATTGATTGGTTTGTTCTTGATCTTGTCGCAGTTTGGAACACTTGAGTATTCAGAGTTAGCAGACAAATTGTTGATCGATAAAATTGAACCTACAACGTGGATGATGTTCGGAATTACAGCTTGTCTCTTCATTGGAGCTACAGGTAAATCTGCTCAAATTCCATTATTCACGTGGTTGCCAGATGCGATGGCGGGACCAACGCCTGTTTCGGCATTGATCCACGCCGCAACAATGGTAACTGCGGGTATCTTCTTGGTGGTGCGTTCAAACTTCTTTTTTGAAATGGCACCAATGACGCAAGACATCATGCTATATGTAGGCTTGGCTACTTCATTGGTAGCGGCGTTTATTGCTTTGCGCCAGAATGATATTAAAAAAGTATTGGCCTATTCAACCGTTTCTCAGCTAGGACTTTTATTCGTGGCTTTGGGAATGGGAGCATACACCGCGGCAATGTTCCACGTTACAACGCATGCATTTTTCAAAGCGCTCTTGTTCTTAGGTTCAGGTAGTGTCATTCACGCCATGTCCGATGAACAAGACATCCGCGTGATGGGGGGCTTGAAAAAATACATTCCAATTACACACATTACTTTCCTTATTGGAACCTTGGCCATTGCTGGTTTCCCACTGTTGTCTGGATTCTATTCCAAGGATGAAATCTTGGCACATGCCGTGATGCACAACCCAATGATTTATGGAATCTTAATGGTGTCTGTTGCCATGACAGCGATTTACATGTTCCGTTTGTATTTCTTGGTGTTCCACGGGAATTTCCGCGGAACATCAGAGCAACAGCATCACCTGCACGAAAGCCCATTGAACATGACTTTGCCCTTGATGATTCTAGCAATTCTTTCTGTTTTTGGCGGGATTTTAAATCTGCCAGGCGTGGTGATGAAAGCAGGGACGCATTGGATGTCACATTACTTGGAACACAATACACGTGGATTGGAATTGATTGAAACGCACCATTTGTCTTCCTCACAGGCCATGCTTTTGATGGGTGGGGCTGTGCTTATGACCTTGATTATTTTATTCGGTTCCTTCGTTGTCTATGTGAAAAGATCCAGCTTGGCCAAGTCGGATGAAGAACTAACAGGTTGGGAATTGGCATCAAATAAGAAATTGTACTTCGATGAACTATACAACTTCCTATTTGTGAAACCATTGGAATGGATTTCAGTGAAGATTCATGCCTTTGTTGAGGTTCTTGCCTTGAATAAATCAGTGTTTGGTTTTGCAGGCTTGATCGGAAAAACAGGTGACATCGTGCGCAAATGGCAAACAGGTGTCGTTTCCAATTATTTATTCTGGATGGTCCTTGGTGTGATCAGCCTTGTCGTTTACTATTTAATTAAATTCTGATACTGTGGAATTATTTGCTTTACCGCTCGTTTTCGCACTCATCGCATTGGTTGCACCGAAAAGCAAGGTGAACTATGTGGGATTGATTGGCGCCGTAGTGTCGATGGTGGTTTCATTCATTCATGTGGCTTTCTTTTCACCAGATCAATATGTGTCCTTGTTTGCGCCGGATTTCATGCTGACATTTGGCTTGACATTTAAAATGGGTTACGATGGCATTGGCTTGTTCATGGTCGTATTGACCAATGTGATCACAACATTGATTCTACTGAGTAACCTTAACCGAGAAATCGCACACAACCGTGCCTTCAATGCATTGGTATTGTTGATGCAGTTTGGATTGCTTGGTGTGTTTACTGCCATGGATGGAATCATGTTCTACATCTTCTGGGAATTGACTTTAGTTCCTATCTTCTTGATTTCTTACTGGTTCGGATCTGCGGATCGAAAGAAGCCTTTGATGAAATTCTTTATCTATACGTTTGTTGGGTCATTGGCGATGCTCTTGTCTTTCATGGCTTTGGGAACGTATTCAAGCAGTTTCGCTTATGAGGACCTATTGGCGGTACAGTTAACTGCAAAAACGGCGTTTTGGGTGATGTGCGGATTCTTCCTAGCGTTCGCCATTAAAATTCCTTTGTTCCCATTCCATACTTGGCAACCGGATACTTATACTGTTTCTCCGATGGCAGGTACCATGTTACTTTCTGCACTGATGTTGAAAATGGCCTTGTATGGCATGGTGCGTTGGATGATTCCAATCGCTCCTGAGGCAATGGATACACTCTCTTGTTTGGTGATTACCTTGGGAATGATTGGTGTCGTTTATGCAGCGGTTATTGCCATCAAACAGTCCGACATCAAGCGTCTTTTCGCATTTGCGTCGATTAGCCACGTTGGATTGATTGCCGCAGGGATCATGTTATTCAACAAAGATGCCTTGGCAGGTGCTTTTATTCAGATTGCAAATCACAGTTTGGTCGCACTCGGTTTATTCCTTGCTGCGGATATTTTGGAGCGCAGAATGGGAACTCGCAACATGTATGAGATGGGCGGAGTGGCCAAGTTGGCACCGAAGTTCGGTTTCTGGTTCGCAGCTGTAGCATTCGCTTCAGTTTCTGTGCCATTGACGAGTGGATTTATCGGAGAATTCTTGCTCATTAAAGGGCTTTACAATTACAGTTGGATTGTTGGACTTGTCGCGGGTACCACACTTGTTTTAGGGGCAGTTTACACACTTAGAGCCTATCAGATCAGTATGTTTGGCGCGCCAAAGGCGGAAGCGTTTAGCGACCTTACTTGGAACGAAATGCTGACCTTCTTTATCATCATGCTCATTATTTTGGTCCTTGGGATTTATCCGCAGGTGATCATTGACTTTGTAGGACCTAGCCTTGACCTCACAATTGAATCTGTGAAAGGCACTAAAGTTATTGTACAGTAATATGGATGCGTTAATAGTAATTTTTGTTAGTGGAATCGTCGCGATGTTTATTTCGATGACACATAAACCCGCATTGGTGTTGGCGACAGCATTGATTGGATTGTCAGTTGGTATTGGACTAATGGTCAATCAGTGGTACAATCCATACCTTTTGTTCGATTACAATGGTTTGGCATTCGGAAGAGGTGAGGTAATCTATTCAGTCGCTGCAATGGCTTTTTCGTTGTTAATCATTGCGGGTGGGTATACATATTTTAAAAGAGAGCCAGAGCATACAGGCGAATACATTTCACTGATTTTATTTTCATTGACAGGAGCGCTTTGCATGATTGGATATACCGATTTGTTCATGTTCTTCATTGGCTTGGAAATTCTTTCGATTCCTGTATATGTGCTAGCTGGATCTAAGAAGAAGGACTTGCAGTCTTCTGAGGCAGGATTGAAATATTTCTTTACAGGTGCTTTTGCAACGGGAATTTTATTGTTTGGAACGGCTTGGGTCTATGGTGCAACCGGTACCTTCGATTTAAGAGAATTGTCGAACATACTCGCTGAGGGTACAGCAAATGGTCCGCTCTTGTTTGTGGGTATTTTGATGATGATGGCGTCATTCTTATTCAAGGTAGGGGCAGCACCTTTCCATTTTTGGGGTCCTGATGTGTATGCCGGAAGTCCCAATATCATTACCGGTTACATGGCCTCTGTAGTGAAAATGGCTGGATTGTATGCCTTCTTGAAATTGTTTACCTACGTTTTTGCTCCTGTTTCTGATCTTTGGTCTGGGGCCTTATTCGGAATGATAGTATTGACGATGTTTGTCGGAAACCTCTCAGCACTGCGTCAAACGAAATTTAAACGATTGTTGGCGTACTCAAGTATTTCAAATGCTGGATATGCCTTGATGGCACCGATGATTATTAGTGATGCTTCGTTGTTTAACCTTTGGATTTACTTGTTGGGTTATGGCTTTGCTGTGATTGCCTTAATTGTGATTTCATTGATTGTCAATGATGAATCGGATGACATTGAATCCTACAAAGGCATTGGTCGGAAGAATCCATGGATTGGATTTGTATTGGTGTTGAGTGTACTTTCCTTGGCGGGTGTTCCACCATTGGCTGGATTCTTTGGGAAATATATGGTCTTCTCAAGCGCGTTTGCAACGTATCCAATATTGGTCATCCTTGCGGTAATCAATTCAGGTATTGGCGTATTCTACTACCTACGCTTTGTGATGGTTGCTTTGTCTTCTGAAGATGCTGAACAAGCTCCAGTTTTAAAGCCATGTGTACTTCAGTGGGGTGTGTTGGCGATCTGTGCCATCGGATTGTTGCTCAGCGGTTACATCACGCTATAAGGAATAGAGATTTCCTTTTAAGTTAAGTGAGTGATCGGAATTGTGCGATCAGTTCTTCTTGAATATGCGTCCCTTTATCAGCATTGTACCATTGCTGTAGGCCAGTTTTTAATTCTTCTAAGGTAACTTCTTGTGCTTTTAAGGCATGGTGCAGTTCTCTGCATGCTTCCGGTCGTGGACCCCAAACAAATAGATCTTCACCAAATGTATTGCGTACCACCAAAATGGGAATCGATTTAGCCCCATTGGTCAAATACGATTCAATCTCTGAATCTTTGTTGTCTCGAAGTTGAATTTCTAAATGAATCAATGGATTCAATGCAGCCATCTTCGCAATGAATGGAACACTATGCGCCGCATCACCACACCAGGGCTCTGTAATCAAAATCCAATGCATGGGAATACTGATTGACTGAATAGTCGATATGCATTCTTCCGTCAATTTCCCTGCCTTGTCCCACCGGTGCGAGCGGGATTGATTCAACTTGGTGTACTCAACAAAATGGGGGTCATCGTATGGTGCGTGTTGTATCGTGCCAGAAAGAATTTGATCAAAAATGGCTGAGTAATCAGAGTAAGTCATTACATTTTGAATAAGTATGCAAAAATAGATAAAAGATGAAGAGAAGGCCATGCAAACCAAACATGCGCCTTCTCTTATTAAATAATTTCTGTTTTATTGTGGTAAACAAACGACATTGATTGTCTTCATCTCGTGATTCCCTTCGTGATCTTTGATGACATCAATGGTTGCTCCAACAACAGATGTATCCGAAACAGAATTCACCCAAAAATCAGAAACGGTATACAGATCAGCATGGATGTCGTAGGTGCTCGAATATACCATAGCACTAGTCGTTAAATTCATCATCATGAC
>CALPWQ020000151.1 GCA_943327315.2 Chitinophaga pinensis | reverse complement strand
TTCGCGAATAGATTTCTCTCGTATGGAAAAAATGAACTGGAAGGGAATGCTGATTGTTTTCGGCATTTTTCTTTTTGCCTTGGTTATTTTCTTGACTGGTGGCAAATCAACGCTATGGAATTCTGTGGCGCTTGGTGGACTTATGATTTTTTTCTGGGTGTTTGAAGTCATTCCGATTTATGTGACAGCGCTGTTGCCCTTGATTTTATCTGTCCCCTTGGGTGTGCTAACGAAAGATGATTTGGCTTCGCAATATGGAGATGGCAATGTCTACCTGTTTTTTGGTGGATTTATTCTCGCTTTGGGTATTGAAAAATGGAAAGTGCATGAGCAAGTCTCCTATTTTATCATCAAACGTGTCGGTCAATCAAAACCTCGGATTTTACTCGGATTTATCATGAGTACAGGCTTCCTGAGCATGTGGATGTCAAACACAGCCACTGCCTTGATGATGTTGCCCATGGCCATTGCGATCAACAATTCATTGCCTGACCACGGTAAAAAAGGGAAGTTCCCTGTTTTCTTGCTGCTTTCGGTGGCCTATGCGGCAAGCATTGGGGGGATGGCAACCTTGATAGGTTCGCCGACCAACACAGCTATGGCGAGCTACTTGATGAATACCTTGAACATTAAAGTTGATTTCCTCACATGGATGTCGATAGGTATGCCCGTGAGCATACTGATGTTGCTTGCCACCTTTGGGTTTTTCTATTTTTCTTTGGGTGCAGAACGAAACACGAACGATCATCAATTCAGTTTGCAATCAACACCTTGGACACGAGAACAAAAAATGGTATCAGTCATCTTTCTAGGTGTTCTTGCAGCATGGATTCTTAAGGATTTTATGAATGATTGGTTTGGCTTTTCTTACCGAGATGAGAACGCTGCGATCCTTGGTGGAATACTCATGTTAGTGATTCCTGGGACCACTGATAAAAAGCCTTTGCTCAATTGGAAAGACACTGAGAAACTGCCTTGGGGAATACTCCTCTTATTCGGAGGAGGACTTGCTATGGCGAAGATGTTTGAGAAGAATGGTGTGATCGATGCCTTAACAAAGGTCTTTACTCAATTCAGTGATATGCCGCTTTTGGTGATTCTTCTTATTGTCGTTACCATAGCTATTTTTGTCACTGAAATCATGTCAAATTTGGCGCTGGTTCAGATTTTTGTACCTCTAGTTGCTGCCTTTGCCATGGAGAGTGGACTTTCGGTCGTTCAGCTTTGTGTACCGCTTACATTGGCTGCAAGTTGCGCCTTCATGTTACCGGTTGGGACACCACCAAATGCAATCGTCTTTTCTTCCGGACAAATCCACATTCACCAAATGGTCAAAGTGGGATTCGTGCTCAATATCATTGGGGTGATTATTATCACTTTAGCTGGAATTCTTTATTATTAATTACGAGTTACTTTTTTGAGTTACGAATTAGAGTTACGAATGACGAATTACGAATTACGAGTTGGGGAAATGGTTTGCTCCGCCGAAGTAAGAACTAATCTTAGAATCTTGATGTCTTAACATCTTGATATCCTTTATCCTTTGTCCTTCGAAGCCCAAAGGGCGAAGAACTGTCCATTGTCCAATTGCGAATTTGGTGGCTGAGGTGCGCAGCAGTCTCGAAGCCACGAATTATGAATGTGTGGTGAGTTGACACTCAGCAAGAAAATAATAAAAATCCCCACGTGGAGGGGCAATGGGTGGTTTATACATGGTTCCTAAGCTATAACGCAGGTGTCAATAACAGAGAAGTTCACTAAAATTCGCTTTTGATATTCCGCCCCAACGGACTTAAGAGTAAATCCTAAATACACCGACAGACCCCAGCGGCTTTTCCGCAGCGGAGGTGAGCGAACAAAACCTGAACATAATTCAAAATGACCAAAAGTACACTGTGCAATTTAGATAAAACATAAACGTGGTTTTAGTCGGACAACAATGATTCGTAATTAGTAATTGAAAATTAGTCAATCACAAGCGTTTTTATCAAAGATTTACTATTAGAAACAATACGAACGAGGTAGGATCCGGAGTCAAGATTTGAAATGTTCACAGCAGTTGCTTGATTGAGGTTGTTTTCAGCCAATAGAATTTTTCCTGTCATGTCAACAATTTCATAGGAGAATATACCGATGGATTGAATGTACACTTGATTTTGTGCAGGATTTGGGTACACCGAAACATCCATTGCAGCAAATTCTTCTAAACTAACATCTCCTCCAGTGAATGAAAGATCATCCAATAGGAGGGTAGATCCGGGGTTGTTTCCTGAACTTGCCAGGATGACAAGGGAATCAGGAGTATCCAAGAGGATGATCGGAGATGAAAATGCCGTGTATGCAGTTTGATTTGTAAATGTTTCTGTAACAGAACCGACTGGGTTGCCATTCTTTAAAAATACCACTTGAAGAGCGCCATTATCCCCATTGTTTCCTGAATATTTATAATAGCCATTGAAACCTGTTGGAATAGCGTTATATGGACTAGGAATGAATGGATTAGGTAGTGTAAGATCTATAGCGCCAAGCGATAAAATTCCTTGAATGGTATCTCCAGTGTTTGGATTGGCCATTGAATTTAATTGCGCAGCGAAATTTCCTGAATGCGCATCTGTTGATTTCAGCACATTTTCAAGGCTTGCCGCAGCCAACATTGTATTCAGGGTGTTCCAATTGTCTGGATTCTCTACAGTAAACGCATCCCATGCTTCAAAGCTTGGGTCGGGGATATTGGCCACTGTTGCTGCCCCATTGTACAATTGAATATTATCGATGCGCACCCATGATCCAGGAGAAACTAAAGTCCCATTCAATGGGTTACCGATGGCGAATCCAATAAACAATTCTTGCTGAGGTGTTGATGTTATTGTAACACTTCCTTGTGTCCATGATGCATGACTCCCTCCAATTGCAGGTATGGATATGAATTCAATAGGTAAGCCTCCAAAATAACGGATTACTATCACGTACGCCGAGTCGCTGGCAGCCAACATGGATGACTTGTATTGAAATTTAACGGTGTTAAATACCGTAGTATATGGAATACCTGCACTTGGTCCTCCAGGACCTAATGTGCCGTGAAAAACATAGCCACTTAAAGAGTCGGGATTTGGTCCAGCTGCAACGGATCTTAATTCAGCAGAGTAAGTGCCCACTTGCGCGTCGGTAGATTTGAAAGTCGTTGGAATCATTCCTTGTGGACCTTGATTCGAACTTCCCCAAGTTATTGGAAAATCATAAACAGTCGATGGTGACCAATTCTCAAAGCCTCCGTTTTGCAACTGTCCATTTTGAGAATAAGCTACATGTATTGCGATTGCACATGCGATGAGTGAATACATTTTTTTCATATTTACTGTTTTTGTTTGCTACAAATTTACATGCTTATGTCGAACTAAATACTGACTTAGGTCATGAAGAGATATGAGTTGTGAGTTACGAATTTGGTGGCTGAGGTGCGCAGCAGTCTCGAAGCCACGAGTTACGAGTTGGGGAAATGGTTGGCTCCGCCGAAGTACCAACCAGTCTTAGAATCTTGATGTCTTAACATCTTGATATCAAATAAGGTCTTTCAGTGAAGCGGGTCTTTTGTCTAATTACGAGTTACTTGTTTTGTACTCCGAAGTAAAAACAAGTCTTAGAATCTTGATGTCTTAACATCTTGATATCCAAAATGTCCATTATCTTATAAAACCACATTCGACTCTTTATCAAAGCGGCGGTATGAAATGAAGACCGCGAGAATGGCCAATATGGTCATGACGATAAAGCTTAGCGCAACAAGCAAAGGGTCTAGCGTTCCCGCGATGAGTTCTTTGGTCGATAAAACGATATTCACAACGGGAATACAAGCGGTCAAGCCATTCAATTCAACTCCTGGAAAAAGTCCAACCATCGCAGGAATCACCATGACAATATTCAAAGGAGTGATAATGCTTTGTGCCTCTTTGAATGTTTTTGCATAAACGGCGATTGGGATCATGACACCAGCAAAGAATACGGTCAATGGGATGAGCAGGCAGTACAACAAGAAAATAAAGGATGGGCTAAGGATACTATGAACGACAGCCATAAGCTCAGCATTGTCAATTCCATTCAATGTTTCCATAGACATGAAAAGTCCGAAAAGTGCAGCACTTGCAGCGAGCAATCCTGATAGTACCACAACGCCCATTTTTCCAAATAAGATTTGCCAACGTGCAACGGGTGTGGTCAAGAGTGTTTCAATGGTTCCACGTTCTTTTTCCCCAGTGAACAAATCAATGGCTGGATACATGCATCCCATGAAGCAAAATGCAATAAAGATATAGGGAAGAAATCCGCCTGCAAGTTTGCCAATCATTTCTTTGTCGGAGGCAATATTTCGGTATTCTGAGACGATTGGTTGTGTTTTTTCTTTACTGATATTCAGTTTTTTAAATCGTTCAACTTGCTTCTTTTGTTCAACAACACTCATGTATCCTTGTGCACGTTCTTGCATACCAAGGTCTGTGGCATTGAAAAATAGCACAACTGGGGCAGGTATCATTGAATCGAGGTGCATCTGGAAGTTTGCCGAAACATAGGCGCCTAACTGGATTTTATCTTTTTTCAAGTCTTTAATTAATGTTGACGTGTCTGAATACGAGACCAGTTCTTTTTTTCCTAAGTCTTCTGGAAGTTTAGACAGTTCTTTGGCTAAGAATCCATCTTTATTTTCTACAATTCCAATTTTAATTTTCTTTGTGGCTGCATCCTCCTGAAAAGATGAAGATACAGAGGTGGTGATGTTGATGATGATCGGAAAGATGAGAATTGGGATCACCAACATCATCATCAATGTCCGTCGATCGCGCAATGTTTCCTTGAGTTCTTTTTTAAATATGGTAAATATCATGCTTATGCGTTTTGAGATTGATGAACAATACGGATAAATTCAGCCGTGAGATTATCGGCCTGCATTTGACCTTTGAAGTCTGTCATGGTTCCTGAGAACAACAATTTTCCTTTGTGTATAATGGCCAAGTCATCACATAAAAGGTCAACTTCACTCATGATGTGACTTGAGAAAATGACCGTCTTCCCTTGCTCTTTGCAGTTTTGAATCAAGAGGATAATGTTCTCCGCTGTAATGACATCCAATCCACTTGTTGGTTCATCAAAGACAATGATTTCTGGATCGTGAATCATGGTGCGGCAGATGGATACCTTTTGCTTCATGCCTGTGCTCAACTTTCCAATGCGTTTGTTTTGAAAATCATGCATGTCCAAAAGAGAGTACAAGTGTTCCTTCCGCTTCGCGATATCCTCATTTGAAACACCGTACAATTCACCAAAATACTGAATCAATTCGTTGGGCGTCAGTCTAGCATAGAGTCCAGTAGCGCCTGTTAAAAAGCCAATTTTCCGACGTGCTTCTTGAGGATTTTTTACCGCATCGATGCCACCCATGATAATCTCACCAGAAGTTGGTTTAGAGATGGTGGAGAGCATGCGCATCGTCGTGGTTTTTCCAGCGCCGTTTGGACCTAAAAGTGAAAAGATTCTACCTGGTTCACAGCGAAAAGAAATGTCGTTGACGGCTACGGATGTTTTCGCATCAGTATTTAGTTC
>CALPWQ020000150.1 GCA_943327315.2 Chitinophaga pinensis | reverse complement strand
TTCGCTTTTGATATTCCGCCCCAGCGGCTTTTCCGCAGCGGAGAGCGGAGGTGAGCGAACAAAACCTGAACATAATTCAAAATGACCAATAAGTACACTGTGCAATTTAGATAAAACATGAAGATGGATTTAGTCGGACAACAATGATTACGAATTACTTGATTGAATCTAATCAATACGAAGATTGATTAAGTCCTTAAGCGCAGCGCGTTGTCCGCGGCGGCGTGGTCTCTTGTCTAATTACGAGTTTGGTGGCTCCGCCGCAGCGAACACGTGAGGTGCGCAGCAGTCTCGAAGCCACGAATTACTTCAATGAATCTAAACAATTCGAAGAATGATCAAGTCCTTAAGCGCAGCGGTCCTTTGTCCTTCGAAGCTCAAGGAGCGTAGAAGTGTCTTTTGTCCAATTTTCGTAACTTTCAGAAGTCCTGTCAGTAATCCTTCCCCTTTTCTTTCAATAAAGTCATCGCTTCAGGCCATGTTGGCAGCTGCTCTGCTTCATAGCCGTAGGTTCTGCCCGTAGCAATTTTGTGGAACGCCTTCATGGCTTTCAAGTGAGCACCACTGCGCATGAATTCCAACATGACTTCTCTACTTCCCCAGGAAGTGATTGTACATTGACTGCCATTCATGCGTTTCGCAGTAACACTCAAACTTCCTTTGGCGATTTGCGCCTGTCGAAAGGTTGGAATGGCTAAGACCCAAAACCTGAAGTAACTAAGTATGCCCTTGGGCTTTAATTGCGTCAGTGAAATGTACACGCCTTATTTCTTTTTCTCTTTAATCTCTGCACTCAGCATGGACTGAATTTGACGCATGGTAGTGTCCATTCCTGCAGGACTACCGTCCAAAAAGATGGTATTTCCCTTGCCGTATTCTGCAAAGTTCTTGATCGCCTCGGTCCACATCGAGAACAAAATCACATTGGTGTCAAGGTTGGCTTGCTTCATTTCTTCTGCCGCTTCACTCATTCCTTTTGCGACTTCTTGTCGGAACAAGGCAACACCTTGACCGCGCAACATAGCCGCTTCTTTTTCCGCTAGCGCTGCAATTTTAATCGCATTCCCATCTGCCTCAGCCGCCTTTGTTTTTGTAATCAACAAGGCCTGACCTTCATTTTCCGCCGCTGCTTTTAGGTTGTTAGACGCAACCACTTTACTCATGCTTTCGATAATCGCCGCATCAAAGGTGATGTCATTGATTTGGAGGTCCAACAAGTGAAAACCCCACGATTCCAAGGTATGGTCAATTTGTTCTTTTACATTGTCCACCAATTCGTGACGAAGTCCTAAAATCTCAGACTGCTTTTGGCTGGCAACGTAAGAACGAATAGATCCTTCAATGGTGCGAATCAAGGCTTGCATAAAATCTTTGTTGCTTATGAACTTGAAAGCAACCTTCTTGATTGTTTCTTCCTGCTCATCCATTACGCTGTAAAGCAACATGCTTTTAAAATAGACATTGGCTTGGTCGATTGTTACCGCTTGAAATTCCATTTCAATACTTTGGTTTTGTATGGAAATGCGTTTGAACACCTTTTCAATAAATGGAACTTTTAGACGTAACCCGGGATGTAACACACGACGGTATTTGCCAAACATCGTGATCACAGCAATTGTTCCTTGTGAAACAGTTAATAATCCACTGAGAATAACAACTACGACTAGTCCGAGTGCAATAAGGGGAAATTCCATATTTTCCATGCTCTATTTATTTTTTAGTACGTGTAAATGTAAGCAAAAAAGATGAGATTGTTTCGGTGAAAATGAACTAAGGAATAAAACTTAATTTCGCGCATGAAGAATGATAACACCTTGCAAAGAATTTGTTAAAATGAATTTGGAAATCCTCAAGTACAACTCGCATCAAACACCTGAATACCAAGTAGTCTGTTCTGCTCTGGAGCTTGAAATAAACAAAGAACTTACAGAAGCAGAAAGCAAAATTTGGCACGCGCACCCCGTTTGGTTTCTCAATGGGAACCCTATTGTTGGGTACAGCAAGCAAAAGCTAGGTATCCGTTTGATGTTTTGGAGCGGGGCAGATTTCCATGAAGAGGGATTGGTTGTGCGTGCTGGAAAGTTTAAGGACGCCTCTGTTTTTTATAAGGAAATAGCGGAAGTCGATGTGGCTGCCTTAAATCGATGGCTGAAAAAGTCCCGAGGCATTCAGTGGGACTATCAAAATATCGTTAAAAATAAAGGAAAGTTAGAACGTTTGAAATAGGATGAAAACAACACCTGAACACAACGAACGCATGGCAAAAATGTCCTTTGCCACAGTTTTTCCACTTTATGTGGCTAAAGTTGAACGGAAAGGCCGAACGAAGGCCGAATTGCTTCAAGTGATTGAATGGTTGACGGGATTTAACGCGCAAAAGGTAGATCAGCTCGTTCAGGAAAGCGCAACCTTTGATGCCTTTTTTCAGCAGGCCAACATTCACCCCAACGCGCACATGGTGACAGGAATGATTTGTGGCTACCGCGTCGAAGAATTGTTAAATCCACTCACCAAGAATGTGCGGATCTTGGATAAGTTGGTGGATGAGTTGGCGAAGGGAAAGAAGATGGAGGTCATCTTGCGGAGCAATAAGAACTGATTTGCTAAGATAAACACCAGTAAAACAGCGGTTTTCATAAAAATCTAGCGAACATTTCAAGGTGTTCCCCGAAGAATTAGGCAACCGATAAACATTTTGATAGTCTTGTGGATATAAAAACCTACGACTATGAAAAAAATCCTGACAATTTTATTTCTTTCAGCAACAGTGGTTTATGGTCAAAACACCATGACCCTTACCAAAGCGGAGTACCAACAGCTGAAGCAATCGGGAATGATGGTTCCCAATGTTCAATACCAAATTTCAGATGCCGTAGTTCCCACGAACATCAAGTACCTCGGTGGAAACGAAAAAAATGCCGTGTGTGATTGCATGGTTCCTTTGGATTCCACATTTACTTTAGCCATGTTGCAGAACGATGACGGATCTTCAGCAATCATCAACCTGCCGTTTACCTTTGATTTTTATGGGACACCAATGGATTCCCTCTACATCAACAACAACGGGAACATCTCCTTTGATTTCCCCTACATGTCCTTTATTCCGAATGCTTTCCCTGATCCATCTACACTCATGATTGCGCCATTTTGGGCAGATGTGGACACGCGTGGAACCTTAGATAGCACGGGAAATGTATCTGGAAACGGGGGAAATGTTTGGTATAAACTTACCCCAACAGCATTGATCATACGTTGGGATCAAGTGGGTTATTTTAACTACCATACAGACTTGTTATCGACCTTTCAATTGATCATTTCGAACGGTTCGGATTCCTTGGTATCAGCGGGAGGAAATGTGTCGTTTTGTTATGATGACATGCAATGGACCACAGGTGATGCTTCAGGTGGATTCGGTGGATTCGGTGGCTCACCAGCGACGGTCGGCTTGAACACTGGAAATGGTGTAAATTACTTTCAAGTAGGACAATTCATCCAACCAGGGACTGATTTTGACGGGCCAACGGGTCTTGCAGACGGCGTCGATTTCTTGGATGGACAAGAGATTTATTTTAATGTGTCAGGCGCTAGTGCGACAAACACACCACCACTTTTGGTAAGCAGTTCAATCTGTGATACCATCGACGTGTATACAGGAGACACCTTAGTCAAGGCACTAAACTCGGTTGATTTCAATTTTGGTGTCATGACGCCAGAAGTCGATCAGACGATAGAAATCACCGCTTCTTCAGACATTCCTGCGGGAGCATTCAGCTACACACTCAATCCAATTAGCACACAATATTACGATGTTGCGGCAACATTCAATGCGACAGGCATTGCACCTGGATTTTATCACCTTGACATTACAGTAACCGACAATGGCATCCCTGCTGGAGTCACAACCAAACAATTTGTATTCGAGGTGATTTATGACGCTTCGGCGCAAATTGACGAAACGACTTCAGCAGCGTTCAAGGTATATCCCAATCCTACTGAAGGAATGTTGACCATTTCAGTCAATGACAATCTTGACTCTCCACAAGTGCTGGTCAACGACCTTTCTGGAAAGGTGTTGTTGAAGAAAACGATTGAGCACCAAGAGCAAATTGATTTGTCTTCGTTGTCTGAAGGTGTTTACATGGTCAGCATCCTTGTGGCAAATGAAGTGATTGGTGTTCAGCGCATCATCAAAGAATAAGAATAAACGCATCCAATACTAAAACGGAAAGTCTGACGGAAACGTTGGACTTTCTTTTTTTGTTTCACTGTGTGAAATCTCTCGAGAGGAATTAGTGATTCAAACATGTTATTCCAACCCCTTGACGAACAACTTCTTCCAAAACGTCCAAATTCAGGTCTTCACATTTTTTAAAGTAAATGCAATAGCCACTCACCTTGGCCTTCCCTAGTTTTTCACCGAAGGCATGCGCGAGATTTAGTTTATTCCGAATCCCCATGACATACACCGAGATTCCACTTTTCGTGGCGCTGATGCCAATTTGAAATAGCTCTTTGGTGGTTTTATTGGCGAAGGTATGCGGATATGACCCATAGCCAATGGTTGGGTTAGTCACCAATTTATTGTCGGTATTGAGTCCATTGTCGAACCACAATTTCTCGTTTGGAAGCCATTGGATCATGAGGGCATGTAAGGCACGAAGATCTGCAGCCGTCTCAGCAGAAAGACTGTCGATGTAGGTGTTTATTTGGTCATTTTTTCCATGGCGAATGAAGGATGATTCAACGCCCTATTTCTTTCGAAGCAACAAAAAGGACAATCCCCCCAATGCCCCTACACTCACCGCCGCTCCTGCAAGATCCAAACACACCACGTTGAAATTGGAGTAAAACGTACTCGAGGCATACCAAAAGAAATCCGTCATACACGCCACCAAGACTCCGACAATCGCGCTGAAGGAAATTGCTTTCACCAAGGAGTTGATCGTCGTATGAAACAAGATAAAATTGATGAGGAAGGAGTAGGCCAGGCAGGACAAATACAAAAACAGAAAATTAAAGTCTGCTGTCTTTTTAAAACCTTTCAGTTGTGTGGTATTTTCTTCGGTATAAGCCCCCAGCACGACATCAAAAATAATCCAGCCAAGGATGAGGTAAAAGACGCTTCCTATTAGGCAGGAAAGGAGCAGGGTTGGGATTGATGATGTCATAGTGCGCATTTTATTTCGTAAATTAAGAAGTGGAGATTGGTTTTGAAGGCATAGCGTTTAATTGCAAATCGCGCAAAAGGAATCAAAGCAAATCATCATCTTCAATCGGCGTTAAGTAGTCGATATCTCATTTTGTTTTCTATTTGCTCAATTTTAACCAGAATGTACCTTATAAGTGCATTTTTCAAGACTTGCTCTAGACCAATTCAAGAATCTTACCTGTCTAATGAGTAGATTCTGCTATTAAAAATGGAATTAAAAATTTTGTTTACTGCTGCTATTCTTTCTTATTTTTGCAAAAACCATATTTTGCATGATAAAGATATACACACTTATTTTCATAGGATTTGCTTCTCTTCAAATAAACGCACAGTGCTATGTTTTTAATGATAATTTTGAATCAGGAACACTTTCAACTGCCTTCCAACAAATAGGAGTTACCGC
>CALPWQ020000149.1 GCA_943327315.2 Chitinophaga pinensis | reverse complement strand
CCGCAAAAACAATTGGATTTGATACAATATTCACGAGCACTGTATCTGCATTGACACAATCGTTTGCATCGGTACCAATGACCCAGAGTTCATTCACACCTATGGGCAAGAGGACAGATGAATTGTTTGGTGAGTTATTGCTCCAAACATAGGAAATGGCACCATTGGCAGATTGAGGGTAAAGATCACCGTCACACACAATGACATCTTGTCCAGCATTCACATTTGGCGCAGGAAAAACAGTCAGGATAATGTTGTCTACGGATACACATGTGCTTACTTGATCTGTCACTGTCACCGTGTAAGGAAAATTCTGGTTTGACGTTGAATTGTTCGTTGCACTAAATGTTGGGTTGGAAATATTCACCTGTGATAAATTTTGTGCGGGTGACCAAGTGTATAAATAATTGGCGTTGTTTGTAGCGGAAACCACATAATTTGCACTAAAACAGAATGCAGTATCAGGATCTACTGAAAGCAATGGTAAATCGCGTATCTGGATGGAATCACTCACTTGGCAATATTCTGGGACATTATAATAAACCATGTAACTTCCTTGTGTGGAACCTTGAGGATTGAAAACACCGGCTTGATTCACATTTTGACCCGACCACGTTCCGTTAGGAATGTTGGAAGACATTTGTGCTGGGGCAGCATTTTCACACAAGAAGTCTGGCGCATTGATCACTGGAGCTAAGACGTGAATTGTTTTAACTACTGTATCAGAGTTGATACCACATGTCGAATAAAGATAGATGGAATAGTCGCCAGCCGCAGGAAAAGAGATCATTGGATCAATATCCCCAGCATAGGAAATCCCATCAATATTCCATTCCTGAAAGCATGTCAATCCCACAATGGTTGTATTGGTAAAATACACAGGTTCATTGATACATACCGCCGTATCAGAAAGCGAGAATAAAGGGACACTGCTGCACGATTGACATACATATTGGTCATTTGGAGTAAATTGCACCATGTTAATTGGTGGGCTATCATTGGCAATGGCAACACCTTGGCTCGCACCAGCAGCATAGACTTGCAATGCGATTGGTGCCACCCCTAAATTCGGCGAAGCCATTTGACACCCCACAACTCCAACACTATCTGTCTTAATAAATAGTGGATCAAAGCTATCGTCGGCATTTCCAAAATAATTCGAGGTTGTAAATGCAGAGATAGAGAATCCGTTATCCATGTTGTATTTCACCCCTGCCCCTTTATCCCGCGAAGCTCCACCATAGGTCCTTGTCCACAATAAATTCCCATTTTCATCAATGGCAAAAAGCATGATATCTTTTTCCCCAAGTGCTTCATAGATTGATTGTGCCGGATTTGCTGGGGTAGGATATGAATTTGAGTGTCCTACTATGGCATATCCACCTGGAAAATGAGTAATGTCTCTTGATTGATCTCGTCCCGCACCACCGAATGCTTTGGCCCAAATCACTGAACCATCCACGAGAGATATTTTAGATACCAACACATTCTCATCGGCAAATCCTCCCATGTACGTTGGCGTGGTAACAACCATTGTGTTTTCTAAGGTGTTCACTGCTGCCTTGCAAGACCATGATGTGTGATCGGCATCCGTCCAACCTGTTCCTCCATAGGCTTTAGACCAAAGCATATTTCCTTGCCCATCAAATCTTGCAGCAGTAAAATCACGTCCATAAGAACCCTGCACACTTGTTATTACGATATCTTGATTGGGCAATTCTTCCAAAAACAATCCCATATCTCCCAAACCAGTGACTAGTTTTGTCCAGATCACATTTCCATTGCTGTCTGTGCGTAGTAAATAAATTTGTCCCGCATTTCTGCCGAGGGAAATAAAATCACCATTTTGTGCCTCTTTGGAATACATCATCCATTCAAAACCATATCTCTTGATCCAAAGAACATTTCCATTGGCATCCAAATGCATATTAAAAGCACGTCCATTTCCAACGGCTTGATACAAACCAGAAACTAAAAAGGTTCCATCATTCAATTCAATGATGCTTTTCCCACCATCCTGTCCAGCGGTACCATAAATTCGAAACCAATCGATGTTCCCACATACATCCAATTTGTATGCGTAGACATCGCAGTCACCATTCGAACCATTTCCTTCGTGCTGACCAGTGGCAATAAACCCACCGTCGTCCGTCACTTCCAACTGAAGTGCTCCTTGCATTCCTGAAAGGTTGTATTTACGATAAAAGGTGTTGTTTTGACCAAACATGAAAGTCCCAAAAAAAAGAACGAAACAAAGGCTGGAGAGGAAGGATGTTGATGTGTATAAAGTTCTTTTCATTTATTTATTGTTAGCGCAAAACCAGATGTAAAATGGTTTATTTGATTCAGAAAAATGAAATGCAGGTATCCAAATCACTCATCTTTTTAACCAAATAATTGCTAAAAATACAAAACTTCACAATACAAAAAAAACTAATCTATTTAATAACAATAAGTTAAAATAAAATCTACAACCCCTTGATACATCTCTGAGGATGCCTTAAATCAATTGCCTACTCCTTTTTATTGTTCACTATTTTTTGGTACATGGCAATGGTTTAATCGAGCGACGTGCACTTGTTTTATTTTGTAGAGTTCAAGTAGCAATGTTTGTGAAGAGTATAGCTGTACAGCTTCAATGAAGTTAAAGACGCTTTTAGCCTAGAGCTTACCGAAGAGTCGCTCTCGCTCGGTTTTGTGAAGTTGGAAGTAGATAAGTCTAACGTTTATAGGAATTTGGAGAGGGTGTTGGAGTGGTAAGAATCCTTCAAGATTTGTAAGTAAAGAGTGAGGTTGAGTGTGGCCATTGGAGGACTTCAGGGCACGGAGCGAAGAGAAACAGAGTGGAGTGAACCGCTCTCGCTTTCGTCCCGATACTTCGGGATTTCACTTTTAGCCCTGAGTTTATCGAAGGTTCACTCTGTTTTGTGACCTCCAAGGTCGAAAAATCTAACTTTTACAAGGATTTGGAGGGGATCGCAGAGTTCCATTTACCGTCAAAAAAAGAGTAAACGGTAGATTTGTCTCATTTTACCGTATGAGTTGATTTTAACACCTGATTTTGAACTCAAAACAGAGAACATACTAATTATTAAAAATTTCAGTCAGGAGTTCTAGTAATTCCTGCTTCACCTCTTCGTAAGATTGTTCTATTCCTCCTGGGATTTGATGTGATAAACTATTTTGCCATCCAGCTTTTACTTGTTTGTCATTGCCTTCATTCATCATTTGGTGAATCCCCTCAAACTCCAAATTTTTAAAGTTCATTTTGATATGAAAAGCTTTTCTTATTTCTTCCCAATCAATTGCTAACTGATTATTTGCTAAATACCAGATGTCATAAAAGTCTCTTGGGGCTGTATATGATCGTTGAATAAGCGCCCGCAGTTTTTCAGCAAGTACTTCACGTAATGAATAGCAAGGGATTGTCAACGGTGAAGTCGATAGTGAATCAGAATAGGGATGAAATACTTCTCTTTCCTCAGCTGGGAAAACCATCAATTCGTAAAGTATTATTTCAATTTTAACGCTAGTACTCCAACGATCTGGAGATGGAGGTGCTTGATTGGATGAATGATCGGCGCCCCAAAACTTGACGATTGCCTTGTACCCAGTTAATTGATCATTGAATCGTAATTCAGTGACTTCTTGAATGAACAAAGGAACTTCTGTTCGGCTCGTTATCAAATCTGTTATTTGTTTCAATAATTTCAAATCCATCACAAAAGCAGGGTTGACCGATGTGAAATCGAGATCTTCAGAAAAACGATAATCGTGGAAATAACATTTACGTAAACAAGTTCCTCCTTTGAAAACCAAACTATCACGACATGCCGAAACGGAAAATATAGCATCAATAAAATGACCAAGCAACCAATCTTTATCGATTGTTGATTTAGGAACATGCTGCATTTCTGCCTTTTGTTCTATTTCCCTTTTTCTAATCATTAATACTGCTTGTTACAAATATGGAGAATATCCGCTTCCGTGATATTCAAACGTAGTTTCCATTTGCTATTGAAGACACCTTCGCTAGGTCCAAAAGGATCAATTAATATGTAACGAGGATTCACCTTTGTCTCGGCAAATTTTAAAAAGCGTGAAAGTTTCTTTTTTTGCAATAACTCTGCAAGAAATGCCATTCTTTTTATAGCCGATAAATTGTTTATAGCCTCACAGGATTCTATTAGTTTGTCTTGATCTAGCTCAGCATCGTTGAAGGCACGCATTAACTCTGAGTAACCTCCTGAATATTGTGGCAAATCGAAACAATCAACAATGGTCTTTTCTATTGTTGTAATCGTATATCTGTGATTTCCAAATCCTTCATATTGGATATTTGATCGTTTTCGCGGATTGATTTTCACGAACTGATAAGGTACGCCAAACACACTTTTTTCACTTTTTACCTTGGTCGTTTGAATAAATACGGTATTTGGAAATTGCTCTGTAAGACCGTGAATGTTCAAGGCAGACCAATACGCAATAACTCCATCCGAAACCAAATGGCAACCAATCACTTTTTCGTCTCGAAAGTTCGTTCTACAGTATTTTCCTCGTTCAATTCTAGACAAAAATTCTTTTTCAACGAGATTTTCTAAAATTTCATTCAAGTTTGAAAATTCAAAATCTATTGTTTTTTCAATAGAATCTATTCCAAAAATATCAATTTCAAATTCATCCATTAGGCGAATGAATTGTTGCTGGTCCTCCAGTAGATTCTTCGATAAATATCTTCTAGACATTTTTACATTTTATGAAAGGATATGTGGTAAAATATAGGACATATCTTTAATAGAAATGTAAAGATAAATAATATTGATATTCTAGCAAAAATTATTTAAAATATTGTATTTCATGATCTTATGCTCATGACTTCATCCATAGTTCTAACTTTTCAATTTTTACATCAAACCCAATAAGATAAAGCAATACAGAATTCAAATACGCTCAAAGCCATCCGCTTGGGGTTAACCTACAAAAAAGCCCCAAACCTATTAGGAATGGGGCTTTTAGCTTGTTTCGTGACCCCGGAGGGATTGCATATCCTTATCGTAAATTGTTCATTACAAGCATAGAACCCCGAACCGCTAACGCAGTTCTCGGTTTTTCACTCACCATCGTTTATCAAAACGCGTTTTGAACACGCTGAAAAATGAAAAACCCCGACTTAAAAAGTCGGGGTTCCTTTTGTGACCTCCGAGGTCGAAAAATCTAACTTTTATAAGGATTTGGAGGGGGTTATGGATTGGAAGGAAATCAAGAAAAAATCTAATTAACTTATATTTACTTTAGTCCGCGAAGAGCACCAATAATTTGCGAAAACAACCAAATAATTACGGACGCCTTAATCCCATTGATTGTTTCATATTCAAATGCCCAAAATAAAACCAGTGAACATATAAAAACAATCAATGCAAGTATACCTGAATATCTTGCTAATTTAACTACGATTTCGAACCAATTCCTTCTAAACCATCCTGTATTTTTTACATCCATGTAACAATTTCAATAGAATTGAAAAATAAAAAATATCTATTCACTTTTTTCATTTGCTAAATAAGTAACAATCGAGATTACGCAATCATTATCAATGTAATAAACAACATGATTATCTCTAATTTTTGAATTTTGAGAAATTATTTTTGAAATAACATTAACTT
>CALPWQ020000148.1 GCA_943327315.2 Chitinophaga pinensis | reverse complement strand
CAAGTGCTCGTGGTGCATGACATGCTCGGGATAAACAATGAATTCAGTCCCCGGTTTTTGAGAAAATACAGCAATTTGTATGAGCAAATGATGGGTGCCTTTCAAGAGTACATCAAAGATGTGCGTTCGGGAGATTTTCCGAATGAAAAGGAACAGTATTGATGGCCATGGCAGAGGAACTCGAAGTGTTGTACGAAGACAACCATGTCATTGTCATTAATAAGCGTGCTTCTGATATTGTTCAAGGGGATAAAACGGGGGATGAAACGCTTCCCGATAAAATTAAAGCATACCTCAAAAAAAAATACAATAAACCCGGAAATGTCTTTTGTGGCGTTGTGCATCGCCTCGATCGTCCAACAAGTGGTGCGGTTGTTTTTGCAAAAACTAGCAAAGCACTCGAACGCTTGAATGCGCAGTTTAGAGAAAAAGAAACAGATAAAATTTACTGGGCACTTGTGGAGCAAAAACCTGCAACGGATCGTGGTGATTTGACTCACTTTCTGAAAAAGAATGAAAAACAGAATAAATCTTACGCAACTGCGGTTGAAGTTCAGGGGTCTAAAAAGGCAATTTTACATTACACCTGGTTAAAATCTTCAGAGCGCTATCACCTCTTGGAAATCGTGTTGGAAACAGGACGACACCATCAAATTCGCTGTCAACTTGGACAAATTGGCTGCATCATCAAAGGGGATGTGAAATACGGTGCGCGAAGACCGAATACAGATGGGTCGATTTGCCTTCATGCACGTGAGCTTACGTTTCACCATCCGACGACGAAAGAAACGATTCATGTTGTGGCGCCTACACCTGAAGATGCACTTTGGACTGCTTTCGCCTAAATCTCATCGATTTTTCAAACAAATATCATCAACTATACAGCGCAAGCTTTTGTATTTTTGTGCTCAACTCATCTAACAGTTCAAGCTATGAAAAAAAGTGACTTAACGATTGTCGATGTGCGCACGCAGGAAGAATTTATGGGCGGACATGTGGCAGGATCAATAAATATTCCCTTACAAGAAATTCTTCAGCGCATATCAGAATTGGATGCCTTGAAACAGCCGATTATCTTCTGTTGTGCAAGTGGTGGGCGCAGTGGTCAGGCGACTGACTATTTCAAAGCAAAAGGATACGACTGCTCAAATGGCGGCGGCTGGATGGAGGTAAATGAGCGATTGAATCAAGAATAAAACTTACTTCATCAGGACAAAAAAGAAAAATACAATGTATTCGAACGAATTTCAAAAAATCATCGAGCGTAGACGCTCAAACCGCAAGTTTAATCCCGATGTCTCTGTTCCAGAAGAAGTGATCACACGCAGTTTGGAGCGTGCAATACTTTCTCCGAACAGCAGCAATATGCAGCTTTGGGAATTTTATTGGATTCATTCCGAGGAAGAGAAAAGGCGCTTCGGAGACTTGTGCTTGGGACAAGCGGCAGCGAAAACAGCTCAAGAAATGGTTGTTTTTGTGACGCGCAAAGACCTGTGGAAGAAACGTGCGAAATGGAATCAATCAAAAATTAGTGAAGCGGCTCAAGGTGAATCCGATAAGTTAATCAAGCGCGGATTGGATTATTACGGAAAAGTCATGCCTTTGGCGTATGCAAACGATCCTTTTGGCGTGTTGACATTCCTTCGGCGGACCATTTGTTTTTTTGCGGGAATTAAAAAACCGTTCATGCGCATGGGAGGGAAGGCCGATCAGCGCATTACCGTGCATAAGTCATGTGCTCTTGCGGCACAAACCTTTATGCTATCCATTGCAGCAGAAGGCTTTGAATCATGTCCAATGGAAGGAATTGATGCTTGGCGTATACGTCGCGCATTGAACTTGCCATGGGGTGCAGAAATCAATATGGTCATTGCGGTAGGCCAGGGTACAGAAGAAGGAATTTGGGGTCCTCGATTCCGCGTGCCTTACGAGGAGGTGGTCTTTAAGCGTTAAACTGTTTCACTGGGATTATCTTCGACGTTCTGACCTACAGATGATAGGAGTGATTTAAATCCTTCTCCGACCACCTCTACTGTTTTATAGTACACTTCAGCATCGGCTTTGAGTAAGTCAGCATTGATGTGAATTTGAAGATTGTCCATGTTCAATTCTCGTTTTAGATACTTGGACAGGTTATTTTCTTCATCATTGCGAAGCCTCGATTGAAAACCTAAGGTCATTTCGGCTTGGTCCACGATTCCTTTAAAAGAGTTCTTGAATCCGTCGAGTTTCTTTGCATCACCATACGTTCCTCCCTCAGAACAAAAATCAATTTCTGGGGAACCACCATTCAGAACTTCAAAATCATCAAAATTTGAACCTGCTGCCCGAACGAGAATCGTCAGTTTATTTGTGGTAGAGAGCGTATGTAAATCATGCTTAAATGATTCTATGGCATCACCGGCAGTTTCGTTTAGAAATGCATCGTTAATCGCGAAGTTGACACTTTTATCAGGATCAAAATCTGTTGCAGAATATTTTTCTACGCTCAAATAATTCGCGTTGAGGTATTCAGAAAGGGCGTAACTAAAATGTCCCATGAATGGTTGGTCCTTCGAATGGGTGCTCACCACGGTAACGGAACTAGTGCGATTGGTGCAAGTACCATAAGGCGCATTGTCTTTAAAAAATTCAACAACAGTAAATTCTTTTCCATCTTTCATATAGTTGCGCAAACGAATGCTTTTCTCCATTTCAGCGATAGAAAGCAGGTTGGATTCGGGCACATTCATTTTAAATTTCACATCATTGAAAGTGAGAAGCTTTCGACGGATATGGGAAAGGTTAAGCCGGTTTTTTGCACGTATGTGTGCGACCAAATGTTCTGTGGTAAAGCTTGTGGCGATTTTGTGAAAGAAGTGGTCATTTTCCTCTTCTTTTTTAATGTTCTCAATTTCTTCTACAAAACCTGAGGCAATGATTCCGGCGGGAACAGCAAAAATGGCTATTCCAAGTATTCCAACCAAAGTGGCCAATATTTTTCCCATAACGGTGACTGGTGCAAAATCTCCAAAGCCTCCAATTTCGCCAATGAATTTGGAAATAGACCAAAGGAATGCATCCGTTATGCTTGAGAAATTTTCAGGCTGACTAGGGTTTTCAACAAAGTAAAGAATGGCGGATAGGATTACCGTAATGATGATGACCACCTGCATGGAAATGTACAACTCGTACTTTTTATTTCGCATGGCATTGATGATGAGCGAATGAGATTTTACCAGAGCAAACAGTTTGAAAACCCTCAATAATCGGAACAAGCGGAGTACACCAAGATATTCAAGTCCACTGAAGGTCAGCGCCATGAAGAAAGGCAAGATACTTAAAAGGTCAATGATCAATTCGAAATTCAGGTATTCGCGAATGCTGTGCGTTTCTTCATACTTATCTCGAGATGCATTTAACTTAAATATCAAATCTGTGATAAAGACTATGGTGATGATCCCATCAAAAATCAGCAACAAGGCACTGTAGTTTTCAGAGATTGAGGGGGTAGTGTCCAGCACCAAATGCAATAAAGCAAGAAATACGAAAGTGATGACGATCTTATTCCAATTCATGTTCGCGGTGTTTTTTTGGTTTAATTGCTTGAAATTAAGTAGAATTTTCAAGTATAGCTGTCTTCCAAAGAAAATCCCAAAAAACTCAATAAAACATACTATCTTTGCACAAATGGTTGCCAGCGCGTTATTTGGTTATTCTAGTGCTGGGTTTGACCAATAAGTCCACGTGATTTGTTTTCTTCCATTTGAATCGGACCTTGGTCCGCAATAAGTTTTATTTCAATTATACAAATGGCAAAATCGCAAGAGACCTTTAGCAAAAAAGACAAGGAAAAAAACAAGATTAAAAAGCGTCAAGAAAAAATGATGCGAAAAGAAGAGCGAAAAGGTTCTTCTAAAGGTGGAGGCCTCGATAACATGATGGCTTACCTGGATGAAAATGGAAACATCAGCGATGTGCCATTGGATCCAAAATTGAAAAAAATAGTCGACGCTGAATCCATTGAAATTGGCATTGTTCGTCGCGAAGTCGATCCAAACGAGCATATCCGCAAAGGAAAGGTGTCGTTCTTCAATACATCAAAAGGCTACGGTTTTATCCGCGACTTAGAAACCCAAGAAACCGTTTTCGTTCACATCAATGGTGTTTTGGAAACAATCACAGACAATGACAATGTCACTTTTGAACGCGTTCGCAGTCCGAAAGGATGGAGTGCCGTGCATGTGAAGAAGATATAGAAAGAACAATTTCTTAACTTATAGATAAATAAAAAGGAGTGTGAACATACTCCTTTTTTTGTGGAGTCCACCGATCTGATTTATACACCATTTTTCGCGAAGTGTTTGGGGATATTGGTCAATTTATTGAAATGAAAGTCATTGTGATAGAAATTCATTCTAAGTATCATTGAGATTCAACGATTGTCGAAATTGAAAATGAGTCCAAACACCTTTATTGAGACATTCTTTTTTCTAATTTTTTAATCGCTTTGGTGTAAAATGATGTGTCTTTAATATCCAAGAATAAGAAAATACTGAGTGGCACATTTATACCGATCAAATAGTAGATAAACCATTCCTCTCTAATTCCGAAATAACAGATAATAGAGGAGATATAGGAAAATAGTGCAAGGTACATTTTCGGTTTAAGATTCTTTTCAAAATGACCTTTACAAACGTCTAGCTCAGTGATTAATTCTCGCTTTTCAAAAATAGTTAATGAATCGAAATAAGTTTCTAGATCCATCCCTGAAGGAATAGCATTTAATATGTCAGCTTTACTTTTCATGAATCAAAAAATTAAATACAGAACCTTTTAATGAAAATTTGACTTAGATAAAAGTCTTTGAAACCTCATTGATCAAACCTAATTATTTGAAGCTGATAAAAAAAATGATTTTTGAAAATGCGATTGAGTCAAATGAAAATGAGCAGGGTAAGTAGTAATTGCCTCGATCAATTCAAAAAAAACTCGGTAATCAATGAGGTTTCAGCAATGAAAAAGAGGTTGGAAGTTAGATGAAAATAAAAAAGCCTTACTCAATGCAAGGCTTTTAGTGGAGAAGATGGGACTCGAACCCACGACCCCTTGGCTGCCAGCCAAGTGCTCTAGCCAACTGAGCTACATCCCCGGATTGGTCAAAGATAATGGTTTGAATTGATTTGGGCTGTGTAAATTGAGTGAATGTGGTTTTGATCACAAACTTACATTATCGCTTATTACAGTGAATAGGATGGCTTCGTTATGCGCTCAGGTTTGGTTCTTCGTTCGCACACTGCATACCTTCGTTAGAGCTTCGTGGTCTCACTCTGATTTTTTGGAAGTTGATAAAAGAACTACTCGCTGCGCTCGTTGGTTTGATTCTTCGCTCTAGCACCCGCTCTCACTCTGATTCCTCTGGGATTATTGCATGAGCCCAGCCGATCGACGTGCAATGGATAAAAGCACTACTCGCTACGCTCGTTGGTGCTGTGAATTTCTTTGCTGGATTTTGAAGAGTCGCTCCGCTCGTTGGTTTTACAAGACCCCATCGGGGTCATATATCTGTTGAAATTGATGTTGAGATTGGATCACGACCCCATCGGGGTCGAACATTTGGTTTCATGGAGTTGATTAAGATATTACTCGCTGCGCTCGTTGGTTTGATTCTTCGCTCTCGCACCCGCTCTCGCTCTGATTCCTCTGGGATTATTGCATGAGCCCAGCCGATCGACGTGCAATGGATAAAAGCACTACTCGCTGCGCTCGTTGGTGCTGTGAATTTCTTTGCTGGATTTTGAAGAGTCGCTCCGCTCGTTGGTTTTAAAATACCCCATCGGGGTCATATATCTGTTGAAATTGATGTTG
>CALPWQ020000147.1 GCA_943327315.2 Chitinophaga pinensis | reverse complement strand
GCGCAAGTTAATCAAGGCATAACGCATTCTACCCAGAGCTGTATTGATGGAAATATCTTCCATTTCTGCAATGTCTTTAAATGACATTTCTTGGTACAATCGCTTAATGAGAATGTCGCGTTGGCTTTCAGGCAAATGGTCAATCAATCCAACCATCTGAGTTTCCAACTCCCCATAAGCCAACGTTTCGTATGCATTTTTTTCATCCAAAGAAAGCACGCTAAAAATATTGAAGTCCTCGCGGCTAGACGATGATTCCGAAATCATGCGCATCTTGCTGCTTTTGCGAAAATGGTCAATCACTAAGTTGTGTGCAATGCGCATTGCCCAAGGTAAAAATTTCCCCTCTTCATTGTAGGCCCCAAGCTTTAGGGTATTGATGATTTTCACAAAAGCCTCTTGAAAGATGTCTTGCGCCAAATCCCGGTTTCTAACTTTCATGTAAATGAAGCGGTACATTTTGTCTTTATGACGCAGCAAAAGGACTTCAAAAGCCTTTTCATTTCCATTTACATACGTGCTTATAAGGTCACGATCGTCAAGATTGTTTAACAACATATCTACTCTACTTTAGTGTAACTAATTGAAATTCAGAGTAAATTTTTATCTATAGGCGATCGTATTTTAGATTTAACAGCTGCTAATATACTACATCATTTTAAAAAAACAAACTTTTTCTTTCTTTTGGAAGAAACAGAAACTTCGCTGGAGTGTTGTTATCTTTGAATTAAATCATCGGAATGTCCACTCAGAAATACATTGAAGTCAAAGGTGCGCGAGTGCACAATTTAAAGAATCTCAGCGTTCGCATTCCTCATGGAAAAATGACGGTGATCACAGGTCTTTCTGGCTCGGGAAAATCTTCCTTGGCATTTGATACGCTTTATGCGGAGGGACAACGTCGGTACATCGAGAGCCTCTCCTCGTATGCACGACAGTTTTTGGGTAAATTAAATAAGCCTGAAACAGATTATATCAAAGGAATTTCACCAGCCATCGCCATTGAACAAAAGGTAATCTCAAGCAATCCAAGATCAACGGTTGGGACAAGCACCGAGATTTACGATTATTTGAAGATTCTATTTGCCCGAATAGGCAACACTTTCTCTCCTATTTCTGGAGATCAAGTGAAGAAACATGTGGTGAAGGACGTCATGGATGCCATCAATTCCTTTTCTGAAGGAACAAAAATGCTTGTGTGCTGTCCGATTCCGGGCTTTTCAAAATATGGTGTAGAACGGCAATTGTCTATTTTGCACCAACAAGGATTTAGCCGATTGATGCTCAACAACGAGACATTGCTGATTGAAGATCAATTGGAAAGGGCTGACGCCGAAGTTGCAAATGCTTTCCTTGTCATTGATCGCATTGCACTGAATTTTTCGGAAGAAGAACAGGCGCGCTACGCAGATTCAATTCAGATGGCGTTTCTTGAAGGCGCTGGAGAATGTCAAATTCGCATCGTGGATTCGAGTGAAACACGTTCATTCACCAATCGCTACGAACTGGATGGCATGGAATTTCAGGAGCCGAGTGTTCATTTCTTTACGTTTAACAATCCTTTCGGCGCATGCAAAACATGTGAAGGCTATGGACAAGTCATTGGTGTGGATCGAAACCTGGTTTTTCCAAACAAACAATTGAGCATTTACGAAGGTGCCATTCAACCGTGGAAAGGCGAAACCATGGGGGAATACCTCAACGAGCTCATTTACAGCGCGAAAAAATTCGATTTCCCAATTCACCGTCCAATACAAGAATTAAGTGCTGCTGAATTTGAACTCCTGTGGACAGGGAACAAACATTTTACTGGTCTGAATGCCTTTTTTAAATTTTTGGAAAGTCAAACCTATAAAATTCAATACCGCGTGATGCTTTCTCGCTACCGTGGAAAAACAGATTGTCCAGATTGTCATGGCACTCGCTTAAGGAAAGATGCGAGCTATGTTCGTGTGGAAGGGAAATCCATTGTTGACGTTGTCCTCATGCCAATTAATGAAAGTCATGCTTTTTTTAAATCGCTTGCCCTTTCAACTTATGATACGCAAGTCGCAAAACGAATTCTCCCAGAAATTACGAGTCGTTTGGGATTTTTAATGGATGTTGGGCTCGGTTATTTGACCTTAAACAGACGGTCAAACTCCTTATCGGGAGGAGAATCACAACGCATAAATTTGGCAACATCTCTGGGAAGCAGTTTGGTTGGATCCATGTATATATTAGATGAACCTTCAATTGGCTTGCATCCGAAAGATACGGAACGGCTTATTTCTGTTTTGCATCGATTGAGAGATGAAGGAAATACCGTGATCGTTGTGGAGCACGAAGAAGAAATCATGCGTGCTGCAGATGAAATTTTGGACATCGGTCCACTGGCAGGCGCTTTTGGTGGAGAAATTGTTTTTCAAGGAAACCATGCCGCGTTGGTAGGCGCAACAAACAGTTTAACGGCTGAATACCTCACTGGAAAACGAGCCATTCCTATTCCAAAAAAACGCCGAAATTCCAACACTAAACTTACCGTTTCTGGAGCACGACAATACAACCTAAAAAATGTAACCGTAGATCTTCCTTTGCATAGTTTCGTTTGCATCAGTGGCGTCAGCGGATCTGGAAAATCAACCCTCATTCGCGAAATTGTGTACCCCGCCGTACGAAGGCACTTGGGAGAAGGAGGTAGTGAAACGGCTGATTTCTCAAGTATTTCAGGAGATTTAAAGCTACTGAAAGCAGTAGAATTTGTCGATCAAAACCCTATAGGAAAATCGTCGAGATCAAATCCCATCACTTACATCAAGGCCTTTGACGATATCCGTGAGCTGTATGCCCGTTTGCCTTTGGCGAAATCGCGCGGATACAAGGCAGGATTCTTTTCATTCAACATTGAAGGCGGTCGCTGTGAAATGTGTGAAGGTGAAGGCGAAATAACTGTTGGAATGCAATTTATGGCTGATGTGCATTTGCAGTGCGAAACCTGTTTGGGGAAACGCTACAAGCAAGAAACCCTTGAAATCATCTACAATGACTTGACGATATCCGATGTATTGGATCTAGACATTCAGGCGGCTTTTGATTTATTTACAAAAGGAACAGACAAATTGGAACAAAAGATAGCTGACAAGATTAAACCCTTGATTGATGTTGGTTTAGGCTATTTAAAGGTTGGGCAATCCTCCAGTACATTGAGTGGTGGTGAAGCACAGCGCATAAAATTAGCCTCCTTCTTATCCAAAGGCCCAGGCTCACCTTCTACGCTTTTTATCTTCGATGAACCAACGACAGGATTGCACTTATACGACATTGAAAAGTTAATTCTTGCCATCAATGCCTTGATTGATGCGGGACATAGTGTCATTGTCATTGAGCACAATGTTGACGTCATCAAGTGCGCCGATTGGGTGATTGATTTGGGTCCGGAAGGTGGTAAAAATGGAGGACACATTCTTTTTGCTGGAACGCCGGAAGGACTTGTGCAACAGCAGGATAATGCTACGGGCCAATATTTACGAAAAATGTGGAAATAACCTTAAAACTTCATTATTTCTTTATGATTTTTTCTAATCAAAAAACGAAAGTTATTCTCGTCTTACTCGGTTGTTTCATTTCTTCAAATTTGTTTTCCCAGAGGGGGGCATTAAAAGCACTTTTTGAAACCGAAAGCCATGTGATTTCTCAGACATCAAGAAATTTAACAAATGAATCTAGGAGCATAATCAGGGGAATTAAAAGCAGTCACATTCTCGTTGAAGAACACCAAACAATTTTGAGAAAATTTTGGAATGAGAATAAGGAAAGGATTAAAGAAATGGCCGAGGACATTGCTGAAGATTCGTTTACAAACGCAATCGAAAGTAGTGCGAAAGAATCATTTTACCTCTATCAAATCTTTCACAATCAAAACTATCCAGCTCTATACAAATCAGTATGTAAGAAGTTAAAAGTTAACACAATAAGCACCATTGATCTGGTACGTTTATTCATTGGACAAAAAGTATACAATTACACTATTTCGCATCAAAAGCTTTATCGTCTTCACTTTTTATTCAGCGATGAATTCGCAAGAGTTGAGCTAGAAAAGATGATGGAAATGGTTGAATGTTCCAGTAAACAAGCAAATCAATTCGTTCAGATTGCCAATTCCCGAAACATCAATATCAACAAGGATTTATGTATCAATCAAGAAAACAAAAAGGAGGATGGGGATTCTTTTTGGGGTATTACATTATTGATTTTCGCTGCCTATTTTTCTTTTCATATTTTCAAGTGGATTAGGCTTAGAATTATAAAAAGGCAATAAAGTATGCATGACAGTTGTTTCGTTCAATCTTTACATTATACCACCTGGCAGTCCTCGTAGAAACAATCCCCTATCAAATTTACCGTCATTCCACAATCCGATACATAAACTCGTATTTTTTCTGAAAGATAAATACGCAATCCATCTAATCCAAGGTAATCGCCATTCACCTGATACGCGTGTCCAGCCTTATCACTATCATGGTATTCAGTGGAATAATAAGCAACTCGTCCATCCTGATGATACGCCATACCTCGACGGTCTTCATCCCAAAAAGTCAATGAGTAAAATGCGGTGCTACCGTCAGGGTAATAAGCATTTCCTCTAAGGTCATCATCATAAAAATTTTCAGAATAGTAGGCTATTGACCCATTTTCATGGTAAACATTACCGCGAAGGTCTTCATCATAATATTCACGATTATAAAAGGCAATTTGACTGTTATCATGATAAAAATTGCCTCTCAGGTCTTCATCATAATACTCATACGGATAATATGCGATCATTCCATTTTGATGGTAATATTTCTTATCGCTCACAACGTCATAATTTACAGATCCTCATTTACCACCAATTCCCCTTCGCTTCGTGCGATCACTGCAGAGGCTAAACAGTTTCCGAGAACGTTCACGGAAGTACGTGCCATATCCATCAGCGCATCGACAGCCAAAATTACACTTGCACGTTCTGAGTCGAACCCTTTAACATCCATTGCAGCAATGGTTCCTGCCAAAATAACGAAGGAAGCGCCGCGAACCCCGGCAACACCTTTGCTCGTGAGCATGAAGATCAAGCACATGGAGATCTGCTGACCGATACTCAAGTCAATGCCACACATTTGCGCGACAAAGACAGATGCCAATGACAAATACAAGGTTGTACCATCCAAATTGAAGCTGTATCCTGTTGGAATCACAAATGCGACAATCTTTCGAGGAACACCAAATTTTTCCATGTTCTCCATGGCTTTCGGGAGCGCTGCTTCACTGCTCGCCGTTGCAAAGGCCAAGGTCAATGGTTCGGCAATGGCCTGAATAAAACGCTTGATGGGAATTTTTGCGATCAAGGCAATCGGCAACAACACCCCACCAACAAAAATAAGCAGAGCTACATACAAGGTCCCAACAAGCTTCATGAGGTTGTATAAAATATCAACCCCCGATTTTGCTACGGTACTTGCCAGAGCGCCAAAAACAGCCAGTGGTGCCACATACATGATAATGTCCGTAAACTTAAACATCACCTCAGCCAAGCTTTCGCTGAAATTCAACATCGTCTGCTTGTGCTTCTCATGTTTCACCATGCCAAGTCCAATGGCAAAAATCACAGAGAAAATCACCACTTGAAGAACTTGGTTTTCCGCAATGGATTTTGCGATGTTTTCAGGAAAAATCTCCACAAAGTGGTCCTTGTGTTCCTTCTTTTGCTCCATCAACTCGATCGATTTTGCCTTGTCTTGTTCACGCGCTTCTACTTTCACCCCAACTCCCGCTTGCGAAACATTAATGGCCAATAAACCAATGACCAAGGCCAAGGTGGTAACGATTTCAAAATAGAGAATAGACTTTAAACCAATTCGACCTACTTGCTTAAGGTTACTGTGTCCCGCAATTC
>CALPWQ020000146.1 GCA_943327315.2 Chitinophaga pinensis | reverse complement strand
TTTTAATAGTTTCTGCGGTCGTTCCACAATTGACTGCGAAGCCCAATCATTGGGATATAAGAATACCGATCAAAGGCGCTGTCGTATCGAAACTGTTGCTCTATGAATGCCTGAAGATTCCCTTGCTTTGCCACCAAGTAAGAAACAGTAAGAATAGCCCTTATTCCATTGTTCCCCAGTCCTTGTCCAATGTGATTCCCGTAATCTTCTTTTCGATACGTATAAGGAACATATATGTCTCCGCCATAACTACTTCCACCTTTGTCGTAACCACGTAGGAAATAACTCATAAAAAGACTTGCGCTCCATCTGTCTTTGCGCGCTTTGATTTCGCCTAAGAGTTCCATAAAATTGGACCCATAGGGATGTGCTAAAGTCATTCCCTGATTGCCATAATTCTGTCCATTGTTCAGGTGAGAGTAGGTAAAGGGTCGAACAGCGTTGTACTCTAAGCGGTAAAACCAATGCGCGTGGCCTGCGTTGAAATTTCCTTTGACACCAATTTGCCCACCATATTTGTTCGCCCACCAACCGGTTTTGTTTTTAATTTCCGTCAGGAAGAATTCATCTAAAATAAACTGGCCATAAATGGTGTGTGATTTAATGTGCGCGCTGAAACTTGCCCCAATCAATACATTGTCTGAGGAACCGAGTGCATATTCTTGTGGACGATAAAAAATAACTGGATTGAGGTATTCAACTTCATATCCGCGCCGCAGTGCTGTATCTTTTGGCTGGAAGATAACCGTTTCAAAGACGCCGATGTTTAGCCATTTTGCAGCATTGAAGCTGATGTGATGGGTGGCCCCATTTTTCAAAAACCACGTGTCATTTTTTTGTTCTCTGAAGAACTGATACAATACGGTGTATTCCAAACGCCAGAATTTTGCCCGAATCTGCCCGAAAGGATAGGGCTTGCCATAGTCGCTCAGAAAAAGGGACCGCGATCCTTCACCTATAAAATTATGGTCCAGTCCAACTTGGAAATTGAAAATGGCATTGGGCGTGTACCCGATACGTGCGCGAACGTCGGTGTACAGGGTGTTGTTTTTTAATGGGCTTGAAAAATAGGATTTTGGCGCATAAATGGAATCGCTCAGTCCAATGCCTTCTATTGCACCAACACGGAACGCCCATTTGTCTTTGATGCCACTTTCAAGTAGAACTCCTGCTCCAAAGCGGTATTGCGAAGCTCCTCCATAGCGAAATCCAGCTTCCCCAATCGCGCTCACGGCAAGAAAGGAGGAATCTTTGAGTATCTGATGGGATCCAAGAGTAGTTTGACGAATTAACGGAAGGACGCTTGTGTGTGTTTGGAGTGTGCGTTTCTTTGTGTCTTGGTCACTTGGCGCATCGTCAATGACGAAACCGATTCCACTTTGTCCAAGTGCAATAGGACAGATGAGTATAAATATGGCGAGAATCCCCTTCATCAGAAATCAGAATAATGGGTGTTAATTGCAGTCCGAAGTCCGACATTGAGCGCTTTCGTCGTGTTCGGACCTGCGGCGGTGCCATACCGAAAATCACCCGAAACGAAGAAACACAAGTTCATTTTTCGATTGATCCGATAGCCGCACTCGATGTGGTGTAAAAAAATGGTTCCATCAACGGGAAGCTGTTGTTTAACCACTGAAAGTAGAGAGCTTGAACGATACCCGTTTAACAGGTAAATGTTTGCGCGTACATCCGCATACCACCTGTTTTTGTCAAAGGCATAGCGCAACACAATTTCTTGAAAACCATTGCCCTTAGGGTGGGCCATAGAAACGTTTCCATGGGTGTAGTTTAGCCTGATATTGTTAGCTACATACATGTTTTTCGACGCATAGTTATATTCTACTTGTACCATGGAAAAGAATTTTTTACCGAAATAACAGCGGTATCCAGCTTGAGCTGCAAAGGATTTTAATGAATAGTTGGACAGCACAAATTGCCCGTAAAATCGTTGTCTTTCTGTAGCAAGGAGTGAAACATTCAATCCTATTAATTGGCTCGCCAAACTATCGTTTACAATCAATCCATTTACCAGGGGAATGGGATTGAAATACAGCGGATTGATAGGTCTCGCACTGATTGAATCTCCTCGATACCAAACTGCACTTTCAAACAAGCTAAGCGCAATGTTTTTCGTTGCATGAAAGGTAAGGTAATTTACAGAAGTCCCTTTGGTTTCGTAAAATGCCTCAACAGTATTGTAAACAGCTTTTCGCATGAAGTTCATGGACCGCATTCGCAAATAATTAAATTCCCAACGGTCACTGATTTTATAATCGACACGAATAAATGGAGCTGGCAATGCATTGTCTGACAAAAGCATAGATCGGTATCCGTCGCCAATAAACTGCATGGTATTCCCTGCGCTAATCGCCAATTGTTTCAGAGGCCTATAAACAAGGTTGCCCATGGCATAAGCATAATCAAAAGCATCTCCTTTAAACGGTTTGCACCTGGCGCTTCCGGGAATTACGGCATTTTGTGTGGTATAAACCCCAGTCGTCTGGTTTGGGTACAATTCACCAATTGACTGATAGAAGTCAGATTCATAGCGCGTAAATCGGGCTTGATTTTCATAGATGGATGTGCTGAACGAAAAGTTCTTCATTAAATCCCCCTCGATAAATATTCCCCGCGTGTTTTGAAATAAGCGACGGGTCGAGGTGTCAGAATAATCCTTTCCAAGAGAGAAATTGACAACAGGTGAAATCGTTAAGTGGTAATTATCCCCCGTCATTTCGAATAGATGCTTTTTAAAAATTCGCTCCCCACCGTCATAATACTGAACACTTGAATCACGCAACCATCGTTTAACCTCTACATCACTTTCTAGTACAGGTAAAAACCCGGATCCCGCAAAGTAGTGACTGTTTTTAGTGTTGAACAATTGGTCCTTGTAAAAGGTGTTCATTAAGACCGCATTTTGCTGAGCAAAAGTGTATTTGATACACCCAAGGAGCACTATCGCAATCAGTATTCTCAGAGTGATTTATTTATCAAGGCACAAGAATGCGCCACGAAAAAAGGATTGGTTAAATCCTCTTTGTTGTAATGCAGTGGTTCGTTTCGTTCGGCGTGCATCACTTTTCCTCCTACACCTTCTAAAAGTGCCTGCCCCGCAGCGATGTCCCACTCCATTGTAGGAGCAAATCTTGGATAAACATCTGCCTCGCCACGCACGAGATGGAAGAATTTCAATGCGGAACCCAATTTTATAAAATCCACTTCGCCATGCTTGGCTTTTAGGTCATCGATAAATTTTAAATCATTGCCTGAATGGTGACTCCTCGAACCTGCCATAACGATTGGGGAATTTTGATGTAGTTGACCATTTATTTTTTCCCACCTCACGTCATGCTCAAGATCTTCAAATGAACATTCAAACACACCTGTCTCCAGTCCACCAAAAATCAATCTTCGCGATGTTGGCGAAGCAATAACGCCAAAAACAGGTTTCTTTTGTCGAATAAGCGCAATGTTCACACAGAACTCACCATTTCTTTTTACAAATTCTTTCGTGCCATCTAAGGGGTCTACACACCACAATTCTTCCCACAATTGTCGTTCATGGTAGGGTTTTTTGGCGCTTTCCTCCCCCGTGATCGGAATGCCTGTTTTACGTAAATAATTTTCTATAATTTCTGATGATGCCAGATCGGCATGGGTAACTGGTGATCCATCTGCTTTATACTCAGCCTCAAAACCAAGGGTGTAGATTTCCATTATTTTCTCTGCTGCCTCAATAGAAGCGCGCAAAGCAATGAGATAATGGGGAGGCAGAGATAGCATAGTGTTTCAAAATTAACGATTCTATCAACATGGTGTAAACTAAAAAAGGACCGAATTTCGGTCCTTTTCAATGTCTAAAGGCTTGTTAATGCCGAACAATTAATTTGCGCGTCATTAACTTCGTTTCGGAGGATTCAACCTGAATGAAATAAACCCCGTTTTTAAAGTCGTTAAGATTTATCGTTTCTGTTCCGTCAGTAATTACAGTCGTCATAACTACATTGCCCAATACATCAACTACTTTCATTGTAGCATTTCCAGAAGTCCCTGTGGATACAGTAACATAGTTGTCGGCTGGATTGGGCATTAAAGTCAACACTGGTGTTTGTTTCGGGCTTGCAATTCCCAAAGAATAATTGATTTTTAAATCAACAGAGTCAACATAAGCCCCTCCTTCATTGATGTAATAGCGGTAATGTGCGTAACTGTTCACGGCAGGATCTGGAGTGATTCTTGGCTTCATTTCGGCTTCAAGATTTCCTAAAGAAGTTGTAGCCGTTGACGTGCCGTTCAATACTGTTGGAGCAGGCGAACCTACTGTACTTGGTGTAGTAAACAAACCGTCAACCGAAGGGTAACAGCTCGGTGGCCAGCACAATTGATCAATCCACGTAGAAGGAACACTAATTTCTTTACGGGTAATTTTCCATTGTTTGTCTGCGCCAGTATTGTTGGTCACGACAAAGTGAACGTCAATTGTTCCGGCAACAAGATCAGGATGCGAACCATAAAGATACAAGTCAAGGCTTGATCCGGCCAAGTTGTTCCCAACACCATTGTAACGGATTTCAATGCCACTTTGTGCAAATACGCCGCCTAAAACAGTAAAAAAAGTGGCGACAGAAAGTATAATTTGTTTCATAATCTTCGGTAAAATTTGGTCCTAAAATAACGTACCAAGTCCTAAATTAATACTTTTCTTGGTACTTGCAACACGGGTGTCATCAATTTTCTGCAAAATTTAATTTAATATTGTCAGCGAATTGAAACATTTCACTGTTCACGAAAGTCATCACGAATACGGAAAGAAATGTATCTTTGAATCACGGCAAGCTATTTGAAAGTGGCGCCGAATAAAAAAATAAATCATGAAGAAAATTGCATTTGCACTCCTATTTGTGTCTTTTGGATGGACACTTTTTGCTCAGACTGAAACTGAAAATCACAGCTCCGTAAAACAGCTCCCAAAAGTGATGTTGTTGGACATGAATGGCAAAACCATTAATACGGCTGAAATGGGATTCAAAGGCCCTATAGTTATAAGTTTTTGGGCAACGTGGTGTGCGCCATGCAAACGCGAGCTCAACACCATACAGGATTTATACCCAGACTGGCAAGAGGAAACAGGCGTAACGCTCGTTGCTGTTTCAATTGATGATGAAAAAACCAAAGCTCAGGTTCGCCTTTATGTCGATGGAAAAGCATGGGAATATGTTGTCTTGTTGGATCCAAATGGAGACTTTAAACGCGCCATGGGGGTGAACAATGTACCTCATACTTTTTTAGTGGATACCGATGGGAATATCGTTTTTTCGCACAACAACTACGCACCAGGTGATGAAGAAAAACTCTACGAAGAGATTAAAAAAATCGCTGTGAAAGGAGCGAATTAATCCGACTAATTTGTACTACTGCTGAATGAAAATCCGACTACTGCTTGCTGCAACTTTAACACTTCCTGTACTCTCTTTTAGTCAGGTTGGCCTAGGAAATTTTTCTGGAAATATTGAAAGTAATTTCCAGTACTTAAATGAAGATACTGTAATTCATGCGCTTCAGCCTCCTTCGAAAGGACTCTTGAATTCGTACATGAATGTGTTTTATACGCAAGGGAATTTTAAAGCGGGAATGCGATTGGAGTCGTATCTCCCTAGAATTCAAGGCTATCCAGATTATTTTAACGGTACTGGAATCGGGATGCGTTACATTGGGTACGCCAATGATTTCGTGGACATTACCCTTGGGTCTTTTTATGAGCAATTCGGTTCAGGATTAGTACTTCGTGCCTATGAGGACCGTGCTTTAGGTTACGACAACATGCTCGATGGTTTTCGGGCCATCATTCGCCCATTCAAAGGGATTGTTATTAAAGGGATTTATGGCTATCAACGTGCCTCATTTGTAGAAGGCCGCATTCAACATGGCCCTGGAATCGTTCGTGGATTTGATGCCGAAATACACTTAAATGAAGCCATCAAATGGATGGAAAATAAAGCGCTGGACATTTCATTGGGAGGGTCTTTTGCAAG
>CALPWQ020000145.1 GCA_943327315.2 Chitinophaga pinensis | reverse complement strand
TCGGGTTGTAATCTGTTTCAAACTTCGAAGCTCAAAGAGCGAAGAAGTGTCCCTTGTCCCCTAGTGTGGGTTCGAGACTTCCTTCGGAACCTCACCCACCGAAGTGGAATACTGGGTCCTTTGTCCTTTGTCCTTTGTCCTTTGTCTTTTGTCTTTTGTCTTTCAGCGCAGCGAGTCTATTGTCCTTAGTCTTTCAAACTTCGAAGCTCAAAGAGCGAAGAAGTGGTCTTAACATCTTAACATCTTGAAATCTTAACATCCAATCCAAAGAAAAAGCGGCTCTTTACAGAGCCGCTTTACCTACTAACTAAACCTAACTGCGCTAAACTTAAACTATGATACTTACATCCATTTTGAAATGAATCCGTTCAGATCGGACCGAAGCGAATTGAAATTCGATTCGAAGCCCTCTACAAGTTCTTTTTCTGCTCCGTGATATGGCACATGGCGGTGATCGACGGCAACAGGATTTTTTTCTATTTCTTTTACCAATGCATCCTCATTGATTTTTACCTTATGAGCGATTTCATCGATGTTATTGCGTTGAATGATGAGTTGATTTTGGTATTTTTCTAACTCACCCAAGATGTCATTTTTTGAGTTTTTTGATGCCAATTCGCCCAATCGCCCTTCAAGAATTTTAATCTCATCCTTGTAGAAATTAAGCTTGCTTGTAAACTCGCGATTCTCTTCGTGTTGCTGATAAATTGGTGCTGGCTTACTCATGGCTTTTAATTTAATTATTTGATATTCATTGTGTTGTTCTACATTGCAAAGATTCCTTTTTTGTTCTTCATGAAATATGACAATGGTCATGCGAAGTGATGATACATGTCAGATCATCGGTGACAACAGTCCATTTGGACTTGTTTCTGTGGGTTTGGCTTTTTACATTCCTGTGCGACTTCAGTCTTCTTAGCCATCTTAATGGATGGCGAAATGTAGGGGATGTTCAAGTTCATTCCGCGAAGACATACAAGCAAACCAACAAGTGTCAGTGCATAAGGAACGTATGCATTGATGCGTAGCTGCAAGGAACGATTCATTTTGTTGGCTGCAATGCCTACGATCATCATGGCAGGCATCGTTCCAAGTCCGAAGGCTACCATTGCTGCAGCCCCATTCAACGGAGAGCCACCGGTAACGGCATTCATCAATGCGATGAAAACCATTCCGCAGGGCAAGAGTCCGTTTACGGAGCCTAAAAGCAACAATTTAAAGGATGTATCAGTTCCCATGATGTATCCGATTCCTTTAGTCAAAAAGCCGTTAAAGCTATTCCATGCGGCAAAACCTGAAAAGAGGCGTTTTTGCCAAGCGAAGATGATCATAGCGATTCCTGTAATGATACTGACAATTTGCAAAGCACCAAACAAGGAAGCGGTGAAACCGATGGCACCAATGACACTGCCCAATAAGCCATACACAAAGACGCGACCTATATTGTATTGTAAAACTCCAGTGAAAACACTGAATGCTGAACGATCCTTCAAAGGCAAGACCATCGCAATTGGTCCACACATGCCAATGCAGTGCAAGCTAGAGCTCAGTCCAAGAACCAACCCGATAATCAGTGCAGAATTCATAGTGTTAAATTGTCTTTTTGAAGGCAGGGTTTGTCACCAACATAATAGGAGATTTCAATGCCGTAGTTTCCTTTGTGCAGTTTACTCATTGGAATCAATAGGTTCTTCGAGTTGTTCAATTTAAAGAACTGATCATCCTTGCTGTTGTTGGGGCGACGCAAGTAGACGGATACATTGGTGAACTCTACACTGTCGGGCACTTGCACCACAACATAGTCCCCTGAAAGTCCAATTTTAATCTGCTTTGCTTGTTTGTCAGCATTTCGCATGGCATTCAGTTCTTGCTCATAATTGATTTCCCGTTGGTAGTAATCCTCCGATTCGAGATCTACATTTTGGGACATTAAGATGACCACCAATACGGTAATAAAGGTCATAAATAAGCCCATTCCGATAACAATTCTTCTTCCCCAGTTCATGTGATTATAATATTGGTCCGATAAATTTGACTTTAACGCGTTCAATTTCTTTTCCATTCCCTTTTACGCGTATATAGAGGATCTTTTTTCCTTTCTCGAGCTTTTCAAACGGTATTTCAATGATGAATCGTTCTTTCAATTCACTTTGCGCGTTCAATTTAAGCGAATGTACAGCGGTTTCGATTTTACCAACAGATCCTTCTAATTCCAATGAAACCGTGAAGTCTTCTCGTGTTTTATTGGCTAAGTCTATCTCAAAGATGTTGCTCACATTCCCATCGCCAGCGATTTGATAGGTGCTGCCGCGCTGCCTTAAAATGGTTGTTTCAAAACTGCGGCGCGTGACAAGTAAAGTAAGCAAGATAAGCACCAATCCGGCAAGCAATGCGGTGTAGGATTTTACCCGTCGCGTCCACTGAAAGGGTGTACGGTTTTTAATGCCATTTTCAGACACAAAACGAACAAGACCTTTTTCCAAACCAACGCCCTCCATCATGGTATCACAGGCATCGATACAGGCGGTACAGTTGATGCATTCCAATTGAGTTCCATTTCGAATATCGATCCCGGTTGGACACACATGCACACATTGCTTGCAATCGATGCAATCACCCAATCCTTCGGCTTTGCGATTCTCGCCTTTTTTGAATTTTCCGCGTTGATCTCCTCGTTTGTAGTCGTAAGCGACGACCATTGAGTTTTGGTCGAGCAAAACGCCTTGCAAACGTCCATACGGACAAATGGTCGTGCACACCTGTTCGCGTAAACGCGCAAAAACAAGGTAGAAAATAGTGGTGAAAATAAAGATAGCTGTAAATCCTCCAATGTGCTTGCCGACAGGCTCGGTCTGAATTTTCCAAAGGTGATCAGAACCAGTGATATAGGCTAGGAAGGTATTGGCAATAAGAAAGGAAATCATCCAAAAGATGCTATTTTTAAGGATTCGCTTTCGGATTTTCATCCAAGTCCAAGGACCATTCTTTAGTTTTCGTTGGTGTGTATAATCTCCGTCGATCCAATATTCGATGCGTCGAAACACCATTTCCATGAAGATCGTTTGTGGACACATCCATCCGCAGAAAATCCGTCCGTAAATGATGGTGAATAGGATGACGAACACAACGCCAACAATAAGTGTCAAGGCAAACAAGTACAGGTCTTGCGGCCAGAAGATATTTCCAAACAAGACAAACTTTCGTTCGATCACATTGAAAAGCAACAATTGTTCGCCTCGAAATTTGATGTGAGGCGCACTAAACAATGCGAGCAGCAAGATATAGCTTACAATTTTTCGCTTGTTGTATAGTGGACCTTTCGGTTTTTTCGCGAAAATCCACACCCGCTTGCCTTCCTCGTTTACCGTGGCAATGTGGTCTCTGTATTCATCCTCTTCCTCAATCATATTCTTGTATTCATTTCAGGTGATTCCCTGAGGCATTCAAATAAATTTTTATTTTGTCGAGTCCTTCGGATACTCTATTCCTTTTGGCTCAAGGCCCTTCGCGTAAGGCATGGACAAAACAAAACTTGCAACTTGTTGTATTTGAATCGGGTTCAATTTTGAAGCGTGTTCAGGCATCCCGTTCGGCGTTCCCATTTTGATTGTTTTGAAAATGTCTTTGACATCGGGGCTATAAATCCATGCGTGATCCGTTAGGTTTGGTCCAATGTTTCCCTCGCCATTTGGATTGTGACATACCACACAGTTTGCTGCGAACAGGGCCTTTCCAGATGACAATGCATCTTTATCCGTCAATAAGCTTGCATTCGTTTCATCCACATTCATGGCCATTTTTGATAAATAGGCATCCACCTCTTTTTTCGCTTGTGCCATTTCTCTGTCGTAAGCCTTGTACTGCAAATCGGATGTTTTAAATACATGGTAATTGAACAAGTAAACAACAGCAAAAACAATTGTTCCATAGAAGCCCCACAACCACCAAGGCGGAAGGTTGTTGTCGAGTTCACGGATGCCATCGTATTCATGCTGCATCAAGATCGTGTGTTCTTCTTCAATGGCTACAGCGTCCGTGAGAATGGTATTGATTTTTTTTAATGTTTGTGCAGCCGGTGCTTCAACGTGTTTTGCAGGGCGAGCCATCAACATGAAATCATTGAACATACGACGGAGGTATACTAAAACACCAAGCAAGGTGAAGTTGATGGCAATCAGGAAGTATAGATCCATGGATTCCACCAACAACCATGGAGTTCCTTTTTCTGCCTCACCAGGTTGCATGAATGTTAGGGCCAATGTCTGGTTGGTATAGGACATCAATGAAGTGAATCCAAGGATTAAAACAATTGCTTTAAGCACTTTTGAGGATTGTCCATTTTCTTTTAATTTGTTTCTGAAGTAATCAGAACGAATCAAGGTGGTGATGGATGTTGACATAACAATGATGGCGATGAGTAAAACAATAATGGCTGTAATCAACCAGTAGAATAGCGTAAGGTTGCCATTGTAATCTGGAACCGTTGCGATAGGAGCAGCTGCCGTTCCTGATGTGGCGTCTGTTCCTGCAGGTGCAGCTGCTGGTGGCACATAGGTGTCCACATAATTTAAGATGGCATCAATTTCCTCCTTGGTGACTTGTTGCGGTGTCATATCCGTTGGACTGAACGATTTAATTGCCGTTGCCATCATGCTGTTTCCAGAGGCGATGAGCGTTTGCGGGTTATTCACCCATTCATAAATTAATTCTCCTTCACCGGCATCCGTCCATTTTTGTTTTGCTCCCTTCAGGTTTGGACCTGTAGAGTTTTTATCCACCATGTGACAGGTGTTGCATTTCGCTTTAAAAAGCTGTTGTCCATCCTGTGCTTGAACAGTTGCATTTGCAAGTAAAAGGATTGCTATTGAGAATGAGTTTTTCAAGGTTGTTCTCATGGTATTCATTTTTGACTGTCCGTTTTCATTAACCAATTTGTTCTGTCTGCTCGTGTTCATCGAAGGGAATTTTACCCAATTCAGTGATTTCGGATTTTGACATATTGATGACACGTGTAAGCACGATGGCAAAGAAGATGACGAAAATCAATAAGGAAATCATCGGGTAAATGGATACCCCATTGATTCCTGTGAGGTTGTGTGTGATAAAGCGGAGCATCTGATTATTTTTTAGCGGTTTTATTTTTCACATCGACTTTAATGTCCGTGCCCAAGCGTTGTAAATATGCGATGAGCGCGATAATTTCTTTGGTCTTCATCTTCGCTACAGCTTCCTTCTTGTTGTAAGATGCTTGCAGTTTCTTAGGTAGTGAATTGGCGATGTCATCTACGATGTTCGTTGCCATCACCAAAGCTTGTTTTTTAGCATCTGCTTTTGCCTGATTTTCGTAGCCTTTTTTGTAAGGAACGCCAAGCGTTTGCATGGCTTCAATTTTTTCTTTCGTCATGGTCAAGTCAAGCGAATTGTTGTCATCCATCCAAATGTAAGCAGGCATGATCGTTCCTTGAGACACTTCTTTTGGACGCAAGGTATGTTGGTAATGCCAGTAGTTGCTGCGCAAACCACCTTCTCTCGCCAAGTCTGGACCTGTGCGTTTTGATCCCCATTGAAACGGGTGGTCGTAGACAAATTCACCCGATTTGGAATAACCCCCACTTTCAGGTCCTGGCGCATAGCGCGCTGTTTCAAAGCGCAATGGGCGAACCATTTGGGAGTGACAATTGTAGCAACCTTCTCGGATATACAAGTCGCGTCCTTCCAATTCAAGTGGTGTATATGGTTTTACACTCGAGATCGTTGGTACATTGCTTTTTACAATCATGGTAGGTATAATTTCTACCAATCCCCCGATGGCAACAACAACAATCGCGATGATCATGAAGCGAATAGGTCGTTTTTCTATTCTACGGTGCCAGTATTCACCTTTAGAGGATGTTTCGATGTTTCGAAGAGCAGGAGCTTCAGCTTCTTCATTTGCAAGGAAGTTTCCAGCTTTTGCAGTTTTAATCAAATTGTAGAACATCATGACTGCGCCAATGATATACAATGTCCCACCCAACGAACGTAGAATGTAATAGGGCTTCATGGCATCAACCATT
>CALPWQ020000144.1 GCA_943327315.2 Chitinophaga pinensis | reverse complement strand
CGAAGGCATCAAATTCCCGGTAGGGATCAAATTGCTTAGCATTAAATTTTTAATTGCGCAGCAAGCCCTCCACATACTCATCAATCTCGTCCAAAACCATGTGTTGAATAGGTTCAAGCTCCTGCTTTCGAAGCGCATCCATTTCAGCAGCATAGTTTTCTAGGGTGATTTCAGCTCCAAGTGTTTTGTCGACCAATCGTTTGGTTGCATACGCCTTCCAACGCTCTTTTTCCTCATCCGTCAATAGCTCAGGAAAGTTGCGTGCTTTGATTTTAAAAATCATTTCTGGTAGCCGGCTGAGTGGAATTGCACAACTGTATTCGTGGAGATTTCCTCGTTGAACAAAGCCATGAAAACGCGTCATTTCGTCTTTTTCCTGTTTGCTGAAAAATCCACCTGAATAAATCATCAAATCGCTATCTTGTTCAGTCTGCTCATGCTCATTGGCGTAAACTTCTTTGAGTTTTTCTTTGATCGACAGTTCATGCGTGCGCAGAAGATCAAGGTTTTCGCGCAGTGCTTTCTTGTCGATAGAAAACGTTTCGAGCAATGCGCCATTTTCGTTCAAGTCGGCAATGACTTCGCATTGATTGGCTTTAATGGTGGTAAGTCCAAGTCGTTGAAGCCCTTGTTCTTTTAAATCAGCGGTCTTACTGAAAAGTCGTTCTTTGATTCCATTCGCGTCAAGTTCAATGAGTGGCGAAACATCTTTTCGTAAATCATAGTAAATCTTTGTGTTCGATTGAGTGGGGTGATCCATGATTTGATAAGCCACACCGAATACATCGTTCTCTTTCCCATAGTTGGAACTTATGTGAAAAATAGGTTTTTTCGCTTTTCCTCCAGTTTGAATTATGCTTTGTAAATAGGTGCTAAACACGCTTTTTTCGCGCAGTGAAAACACAAAATCAAAGAATGAAGGGTCGCCATTTTTGATTTTTCTGAGGATGAAAATGGTTGCCTCCACATCGCTGAAGGCATCGTGCGCATGGGCATGCTCTGCTCCATTGGCTTTGGACAATTCCTCTAAACGAAAACTAGGTATGGGTTTTCCTGTGCGTGGGTGTATGTCGACTTCTCCTGTTTCTCTGTTTTTTGCATCTGGGAAAGTCAACAGATGAGGGCGCAAGACATAGGTTGCCAAAACCAGGTGGTAGACATCAAAACGGGAATTGTGATTGGCGTATTCACGTTCGTAAGGGTCAAACAAATTGCGGTAGGCTAAATTGCGTGTGAACTCATCGTCAAAACGTATGCTGTTGTAGCCCAATGTGCAGGTATGGGGAACTTTCATTTCATCCAGAATTCGTTTTGTGAAGCGATACTCATTCAGTACCTCTACATTGGCTTCTGCATTCCCTTTGGGCGGTTGTTCGATTCCCGATTTGATGCGTTTGATTTTTTGTGGTGTAATCCCTGTAATCATGGCAGCAATGGGTGACGGAATGTTGTCAGGACTTTGTTCACAGAAAATATTTACTGCTCTATTGGGAAGAATGTTTAAATCTGCATCCGTACGAATTCCGGCAAACTGTGACGCTTTCCCACCTCGGGGTGTTGAATTAAATGTTTCATAGTCCATGAAAAGAAAGGTAAAGTCTGGATGTGAATCACTCATTTATGCTCGATTAAAGGGTTATAATCCAAAAGGATATCTGAAGATCGAGTAGTGGTGAATTCAATACAAAGATATTGGAAATTAAATTGACAAAATTCTATTTCATGCGATAAACAAATAGATTTATGAAGCTTCATTACTTCGGCGAATCGAATCCTAACAGATGTTGAAATAAAAGGAGTGCTAATCATAGAATTATATTGAATAATTGATACTTTTAATTTGTTATTCAAGAATTTAGCTTAGCGAAAGTATTTCATGCGAATACTCTGAACGAATCGTTGTTGTTTGACCTAAGCAAGAAAAAAGAGGAGGATGTTACTACAGCGGCAGAAGGTATTGCTTAAAAGTTTGTTTATTTTTTTCGTTTCAACAGGTTAAAAAGATAGTTCTCGAACGTATTTTTTGCGAAATATTGAAATGTTTGTGTTGCTTTGTCCCCTTTCAAGTGAATGTGAGTACCGAAGTTTTATTCAAAGTCTTAATATCTTGAAATCTATTGTCTATTGTCCCTTGTCTATTGTCCATTATTCATAATCCCCTAGTATGAGCATCAAAATTCTCCACACCTCCGATTGGCATATCGGCAAGGAACTGCACAAAGTCGAATTGACTGAAGATATGGATCGGTTTTTCACTTGGTTGATTGATTTTATTCGGGACAATCAGGTAGATGTTCTACTGATGTCGGGTGACCTTTTTGACCAGGCAAATCCAACACAGTTGGACATGAAGCAGTACTATGCGTTTCTTGAAAAAATGATTCCGCTGGAGTGTCGCATCGTCTTGACAGGTGGTAATCACGATTCACCAGCGGTCTTGAACGCACCGAAAGATCTGCTTCAGTTGTTGAAAATTGATGTGGTGGGAGGCGCTCCCGAAACGGTTGATGAACTGTTTGTAGAATATCAAAAGGATGAGCAGTCTGTCGTCATTGCGGCTGTACCTTTCTTGCGAGATAGAGATATCCGCAAGTCGGTAGCTGGGGAAACGTACAATGATAAAATTGAACAAATTCGCGATGGATTGAAGACCTATTTCGAAAATGTCAACGCACATTACTCAGCAAATTATGAAGGATTGCCCTTCGTGATCATGGGACACTTGTATGCGCAAGGTGCTACGGTATCTGAAAGTGAGCGCGATATTCAGATTGGAAATCAGGCGGGGGTGGATTCAAGCATTTTTGGTGACCAAGCAAATTATGTGGCGCTTGGGCACATTCACAAACCGCAAGAAGTGGGGCATCCCAATATTCGTTACAGTGGGTCGCCTATTCCTATGAGTTTTAGTGAGAAGAATGACCAAAAGGAAGTTGTACTTCTGGAATTTGATGCAGGAACAATGACGCAAACTCGGTATGACATTCCGATGAGCAGAAAACTCGTACTTTTTGAAGACACACTAGAGGCCGTACGCCAAAAAATTGAGGCATACACAACAGATTCTCCTCTCATTGATCTGGCTGAAATTATTGTGCGCGAGAAAGAATTTAGCTTGAGTACCATGGAAGGATTGGAGGAGTTGCGTACAGTGACGAATATACCTGGTTTAAAGATTATTAAGTCTAAAGTTGAGTTCGATAACCAGCAAAAAGGATTGTCTACACTATTGGCTACAGGAACTTTGTTGAGTGAGATGAATCCCGAAGACTTGTTCATGAAACGCTTGGAATTGGAACCCAATCTGGACAATGAAGATGAACTGTTGAATGCCTTCCGTGAAATCATGGAGCAATTGGGTCAAAACGAAAATTAAGCGAGGAAAGCACGATGAAAATTATCAGCATACGCCTAAAAAACATCAATTCGTTGAAAGACGAACATAAGATTGATTTCACCGAAGATCCATTGGGTTCGGCAGGGCTTTTTGTCATCACGGGACCAACGGGCTCGGGGAAGTCAACCATTTTAGACGCCATCACTTTGGCTCTTTACGGTCAAATTCCGAGAATCAAGCAAAAGATCATCAACAATAAATTGGTTGAACAAAGTGGAATCATTTTAACGAGACACACGAAGGATTGCTTCACTGAAGTGGTGTACGAAGTGAAAGGGAAGCAATACCGTTCGTCATGGACGATGAGCAAGAATCGTAACAATAAGCTCAACGACCGCAAGCAAGAGTTGTTCGACATCGAAGGCGATTGTATCCTTACAGATAAAAATGATGATGTCATCAAGAAAAATGAGGAGATCATTGGATTGAACTACGACCAGTTTGTGCAGTCATTGATTCTTGCTCAAGGAAAATTCGCGAAGTTGTTACAGGCCTCGCGTACCGATCGAAATGCCTTATTGGAGACCATTACCGGCACGGAGATTTACCGCGAAATTGGAAAGTGCGTGTTTGAAAGAAACAGTAAAGCGTGGCGTGCTGTTGAAGATCAAAAAATTTTAATGCAAGGCATTGAATTGTTGACCGAGGAGGAAATTCAAACAATTAAAGCGGAAATTGCCGAAATTGAACCCATCCGCGATGGAATGAAAAAAGAACGGGATGCCATTCAAGCGTTAATTACACTGAAAACGACGCTAGCTGAATTGGAGCAAAAACGCAATCAGAACGAGATAGATTTTGCTTTATTAATCACTGAGGAAGAATTGCTTAAGGACCAACGTGTTCAATTGGCAAAGCACGATGAAATGGCTGTATTTCGTGGAGAGGTCAATGCGATTGTCCAAGAAGAATCTGAAATTCAGAAATTAAAGAAGGAAATCGAGCGTTGGAAAGAGGAGATGGATGAGGTCAAAAAGTCAAATGACGAGCTTCTGAGTGCGGCCGCTAGCTTGATGGGTGAAGCAGTAGCTGACGAGGATTTGAATGATCGACTGACGGCCTTCAGAAAATTGATCGAGTCCTCTCAGAAGAAAATTGAGGATGAACAAAAAAACATGACTCAAATCGAAAAGGAGATCGGTAGATTCCTCGATGATTTGAGCAAGGAAGATTTGTCGATTCCATTTTCAGTATTGACTGACCAACGTTTGAAAACAGAGATTGCAGATGTTAAAGGCGCAATTGCCCTGTTGAAAGTGAGCGATTTGGAGGATCTGAAGTCCCAAAGAGAGGCCTTGAGAAAGTCATATCAGCCCGCCAACAACTTGCTCTTCAGTAGAAAAGATTTTGATCGAGAACAGTCGGATTTTGAGCAAAGAACTCAGAATCTCAAACTAAATGAGCTCCAATTTGGTACCCTGACGGAGAAACATGCCGAATTAAATAGCAAATTAATAAAAGCTACCGAAGATAAGGAGAAAGCGCAAAAGGATTTTGATAAAATGAAGGCAGAACGAGGATTGGATGATCTTCGAAATGATTTGATTCCGGATGAACCTTGTCCATTGTGTGGGTCACTCAAACATCCCTACCATGAGTCGTATGAAGAAAAATTGTTGAGCACTTTTGAAGAACTATTGAATCAAACCCACACAATTTTTTCATCAATCAATGCGGACTTCATTCGAAACGAAGAAACGAAAAACAAACTTTTCAAAGAGATCGAAGAAGAGAAAAATCTACTTAATGACTTGGAAGGAAAGCTGAAGCTTTCGAAGGAAGTTCTTCAGCAAGAATGCATTCCTTTTGGATGGGATCTGAATGCACCTGTCACTGTTTGGGAAGAAGCATTGAACGTCATGAATAGTCAGATTGTGGCTTTAGAGCAGGGAGAAAAGGAATTTAAAAAGAGTGAATTACTTGAATCCATTCGTGTTGAATTTGAGAAGATTGCTCCGTTAAAGGATAATCTGACCACACTTCAAAAGGAACTGGGTGAGAAATATGCGGGAGTGGATATCGAAAAAGACACGAAATCCATCATCGATGCCCGAAGGGATAATGGAGTAAAGTTGGATGATCGAATAAAATGGGTGACGACAGCTGAGGCGGCTGTCACAAGCAGAGTGAAAATTGCGGGCGAATCAAAGAAAAATCTCTTGTTGCGTTTGCATGAGCGCGGTATTCCTGATCTTGACACCTATCGTTTATATGTGCTTGATGAAACCTTGGCCCAGAAAATTCGGGTTCAGTTGAACGCGGTAGACAATCGTCGAACAGCATTGGAAACGACAAAAAATGCGCTCCAAAAAGACATTCAAGACCAACAAGCGAACGACGATATGACCAAAGACATTGACACTCTAAAGGCTGACTTGGAGAAATCGACCGATTTATTCACCAAGTTATCGGAAGATTTAGGGCTGAAAAAAGGCAAGTTGGACCGTGATGACCAAGATAGAGAACGATTTAAAGATTCTCAAGCGCATTTAGATCAACTGAACAAGGACTATAAACTTTGGGCGAAAATGAATGAGTTGATTGGTGAAAAAACGGGGAATCGTTTTGCCAATTTTGTTCAAGACCTTACGTTTGAGCAGTTGATTGAATTTGGCAACAATCGTTTGACCTCTTTTTCAGACAGGTACTTGCTTGCCATGCCGAGCGCTGTTGATACGGGTGATTTGAAGGTGATGGATACCTACATGGGAAATACGACGCGTTCCATTTTCTCCCTTTCCGGAGGCGAAACCTTTAAATTGAGTCTGGCTTTGGCCTTGGGACTGTCCGATTTGGCCGCGAGGACGGTTGAGATTGACTCT
>CALPWQ020000143.1 GCA_943327315.2 Chitinophaga pinensis | reverse complement strand
TGGGCATTGCTGATGCAATACGGGGGATTTAAAAAAACCACATTTCCGCAAGGTCTAATCAGCAATCCACGCTCAAGAAAAAAGGCATAGGCCAAATCTCGAATGTTTGAAAAATAAGCTCGCCCTGAAGGATCTTTCAATTCAATCGCCAAGATAGTTCCTTGCTGTCGGGCATCCAAAACTCCGGGATGTGCGCTTATTCTATCGACAAACAAGGTGTGCTGTTCGGCAATGCGTGCCATATTGTCAAACGTCGCTTGTTGTTCGAAAAGTTCCAAATTGGCTACCGCAGCAGCACAACAAAGTGGATTTCCGGTAAAAGAGTGTCCGTGTAGGAGTGCCTTTACTTTTTCATCCGACAAAAAGGCCTCATAGATTTCATCACTCGCAACAGTTAAACCTAGCGGGAGAACACCCCCTGTTAAGCCTTTAGACAGGCAAACGATATCCGGTTTTTCATCACATTGATCAAGGGCAAAGAGCGTCCCTGTTCTTCCCCAACCCGTCATCACCTCATCGAAGATTACCTTCACGCCGTGCTTTCGTGCAAGAGCGGTCAACTGATCCAAGAATACGGCTGAATACATGCGCATCCCCGCTGACCCTTGAACCAGTGGTTCGACAATAAGCGCGGCAAATTCATTTGTTTTAAAAAGCGACTCTACCATAGAAAGCAATTCAACATGGTTGGATTCTACCGGAAATTCTAAAAAATCTACATCAAAGAAAAACTGCTCAAAAGGAGAGTTAAAATAATCACGTTGTCCAACGGACATCGCGCCAAATGTGTCTCCGTGGTAAGCACCATCCAAAGCGAGAACCCGGTGGCGTGGAATTCCTTGATTGAACCAATATTGAAAAACCATTTTTAATGCGACCTCCACGGATGTAGAACCATCATCCGAGAAAAAAACACGAGTTAAATTGGGAGGCAGAACGGCCACAATTCTTTCGGCGAGCTCAACCCCAACGGGATGTGTCACTCCAGCAAAAATAATGTGATCTAGAGTTTCCAGTTGTTTTGTGATTGCTTTGGAAATGTGCTCATTTCCATGTCCATGGATATTTACCCACCACGATGAATTGCAATCGATGTATTCAGAGCCGTCCTCTGCATAAAGAACAGCATCCTTGGCACGAACGATGGACAATGGTTCGGGAGCAGTATGCATTTGCGTGAACGGGTGCCACACATACTTCTGATCTCGTTTGAGGATATCACTCATGAAAAAATAACCTTTAATGTCGGAGCGATTCGTTGTGCCTGTTCTTCGACAAATCCTTGATTCACTTCATCAGCCATTGGAATTCGCGCTATACATCTCACTCCTGTTTTCAAAAGAATAATCGACTCCGTAGCGCTATTTTCATCCCCTACAAATACAATCCCAGCCACGTTTATTTTTCTTGACTTTAGTACCTCCAAGGTCATCAAGGTATGGTTGATACTTCCCAAATAATGCCGTGAAACGACAATCACCGGTAACTTCCAATGTTCAATTAAATCCGCAAAGACCAACCCTTGGTTGTTGAAAGGAACCATTACTCCACCGGCACCTTCAATCAAAAGGGGACGATCGCTTGATGGCAACTGAAAATCATTGGGAGAAATGGTAAGCTTGTCGAGGTTTGCCGCATAGTGCGGAGAAGCGGGTGTTGTCAGTTGATAACGCTCAGGCAAACAATCAATGCCTTGCGTTAACTTCCTCACTTTCTTGGTGTCGCTATTGTCTAAATCTCCGGCTTGCACTGGTTTCCAATAGTCCATCTCCAAGGCCTGAGCAATAATTGCACTGACCACCGTTTTACCTACATCCGTTCCGATACCCGTGATTACCAATCCTTTTAATTCCATTGGTTGTGTGTATTAGGAGCGCAATTGGGCGCCTAACTTAAGGTCCAATTCTATTCTAATCTTTTCCATTACGGCATCAACAGCTTCATCGCGTAAGGTGTTTTCGCCGTCCTGAAATACAAAAGAGACCGCATAAGATTTTTTGCCTTCATCGAGGTTTTTGCCTTCGTAGACATCAAAAAGTCCAACTTCGCGAAGGATTTTCCGATCGCAAGACTTGGCTGCAGATTCAATCTCTGCAAAAGTCACTTCTTTATTTAGGAGCAAAGAAAAATCGCGACGAGTAGCGAATGTTTTCGGCAACTCATTGGAGCGCATCTTCACATTTTTGACATGTTCCATCAGCACATCCCAATCCAAATCAGCAAAAAACACATCTTGTTTGATTCCGAAGTGTTTCTTTACCTTGTTCCCAATCCATCCAATTTGTCCTACCTTACTTTTCAATAGGGTCAACTCTGCACCTTCCTCGAAAACAGATGTTTTCCATTCGGCATAATTCAAAAATCCTTTCAATCCCAAGCGCGAGAAAATGCTTTCTGCAACACCTTTCATGGAGAAATAATTGACCATCTCGGCACTTGAATTCCATGATTCAGGACTTTTTCTACCTGTTATGGCAAGGATCAATCGTTTGCTTTCCACATAGCGATCGCCATATTTGTGGTAGGTCGTTCCGAACTCAAAACATTTCAAGTCTGGATGCTGTCTATTTTGATTGTGTTGAATTCCTTCCAAAATACCAAAAACCATACTTTGACGCATCACATCCAATTCCTGACTTAAGGGGTTGAGCATTTCCACATTGTTTTCTGCTCTGAGTACCTCATTTCCAAGTGTCTCCACATAGCTTGAGCTTGTCAATGAATTGTTCATCACCTCGTAAAACCCTTTGCCCACGAGCATCTCTGCCAATGTAAAACGGTAATGGTCTGCATCAGGTTTTCGTGATGTTCCGATGGATGTGTTTAATTTTTCTGGCGGTGGTACATTATTGAACCCATAAATACGCAAGACCTCTTCAATGACATCCGCTTCACGGAGGACATCAACTCGGTAGGCCGGCACTTCAAGAACGGCAGTATCTTCATGTTCAGAAATGACTTTAATGTCCAAGGAAGCCAAGATATTTTTCACCCCCTCGCGATCGATTTCTGTTCCAATCAACTGATTGCATCGGTGAAAACTGAAGTCAATTCGCGCTGGCTTTGGTGTTTCCGCATGCACATCACAAGGTTCCATGGCTATAACTCCACCAGCAATCTCTATGATAAGCAAGGCAGCACGTTTCAATGCGTAAAGGGTCAATTCTGGATCCACTCCGCGTTCAAAGCGGAAACTCGCATCCGTATTTAAGCCGTGAAAACGGGCTGTTTTTCGAACAGATATAGGGTTGAAATAGGCCGATTCAAGAAATACTGACGTTGTTTGTTCGGTAATGCCCGAAGTTTGCCCGCCAAAAACTCCAGCGATGCACAAATTATCTAACCCATTGGTAATCATCAATTGATCATCCTCCAAGCTTCGTTCAACACCATCTAAGGTGGTGAACTTCTCCCCTACTTTTGCACACTTCACCTCGATCTTGCCATTGAGGGCGGCAACATCAAAGGCATGTAAAGGAGTTCCCAACTCGCGCATAACGAAATTGGTGACATCCACCACATTGTTGATTGGTGACAAGCCCACTGAACGCAGTCGCTTTTGCAACCAAGCTGGTGATGCTTCTATTTTTACATTTTTGATTACTGTTCCTGTATATCTTGGACACAGCAGTGGTTCAGCCACTGAAACGGTTATGTTCGTATCCTTATCTTCAACCTTAAATTCAGAAATCGAAGGCCACTTTAACGTGAGTGCTGACTTGTGGTGAAAATTGAGGGATGCCAAAAGGTCGCGCGCCACACCGATATGTCCCATGGCATCCGCACGATTTGGGGTTAAGCCGATTTCGATTTGAAAATCATCCTCCAATTCAAACACTTGTGCGACAGGTGTTCCCACTTTAATTGTTGCGTTGAGCACCAAGATTCCATCGTGTGATGTTCCCAGGCCAAGCTCGTCTTCTGCACACAACATACCGTGCGATTCAACACCTCGAATTTTAGAAAGTTTCATTTTCATCGGTTCACCCGACGCAGGATACAAGGTCGTTCCAACGGTCGCAACAGCTACTTTTTGTCCGACCGCTACATTGGCTGCACCGCAAACTATTTGCAAGGGTTCACCGCCGATGGAAACTGTAGTCACCTTCAATCGATCGGCATCAGGATGTTTGTCACAGGTCAATACCTCACCCACAAAAACGCCTTCCAAGCCACCTTTCACGGATTCAATTCGCTCAATTCCTTCCACCTCAAGACCAGTATCGGTCAATAGGATACCAATTTCCTCTGGGCTAAGGTCCGTGTTGATGTATTGTCTAATCCAGTTGTATGAGATTTTCATGCGAATAAATTAATGCTCAATGCGCGACAAATTTACGGATTAATTAGAGACGATTATCTAAAGATTAATGATGTTAACTATAGAAAAATAGTGTGAAAATTCGACGAAAACAAACCAAAAATGCGTCAAGTTGTTGTTACTTTGCACAGCAATAAAAAAGCACCCATTTATTCATGAAAAACTTTTTGTCATTCACCTTTCTGTTTCTATTTTCTGTAGTGTCGTTTGCACAGCAAAACCAGACGATTAGCGGTTACGTTACCGATGGAAGAAGTGGCGAAGCGATGATTGGTGCCAAGGTCTATATTCCATCTATTTCGAAGGGCGCAGTTACAAATACCTATGGATTTTACTCCCTAACGGTTCCCGCTGGCACCTATGTCATTGAATTTCGCGCCACCGGGTTGGATACAGAGATTAAAGAAATAAACCTTTCGAATGACGTCAAACTTGATGTAGAATTGGGCACAAGTCTGCAAGAACTGCAAGAGGTTCAGGTCAATGCCAAGAAGGGTGAAAATGTCAATTCCACCAAAATAGGTCAAATTGAATTGCAGATGGACCAAATAAAAACACTTCCTGCGTTCATGGGAGAAGTAGATATCATTAAAACCATTCAACTTCTTCCGGGAGTTTCTTCAGTTTCAGAAGGTGGACAAGGATTCTATGTGCGTGGAGGTGGTCCAGATCAAAACTTGGTCTTGTTGGACGAAGGTGTGGTGTACAATGCGGCCCATTTATTTGGATTTTTCTCCGTGTTTAATGCAGATGCCGTGAAAAGTGTGAATCTGATCAAAGGTGGAATGCCTGCAAATTATGGTGGGCGCATGTCTTCTGTATTGGAGGTAAATATGAATGAGGGGAACATGAAGAAATTCAAGGTGAAGGGCGGCATTGGTGTGATCTCCAGCCGACTTACGATTGAAGGCCCTTTGAAAAAAGACCGCGGTTCATTTATTATCTCTGGCCGTCGAACCTACATTGACCTGCTCATGAAAGCATTCATTCCTGATACATCTCCATTCAACGGTTCGGGCTATTATTTTTACGATGTCAATGTAAAACTCAATTATAAACTGGGAGACAAAGACCGCATCTTTCTTTCTGGATATTATGGGAAGGACATGTTCACCTACAAAAGCAAGGACGACAACTTCAACGTACAAATGCCTTGGGGAAATGGAATTGCAGCATTGCGTTGGAATCACCTTTTTACCAATAAGTTGTTCATGAATGTGACGGGCACCTTCTCTGACTACATGTTTGCCTTCAAATCGTCACAGGATCAATTCAACTTTGAGTTGCGTTCTGGTGTGCGCGATGTCGGTGGAAAAGTTGATTTTTCATGGTATCCAAATTCTCGACACCGTGTGAAATGGGGATTGGATTACATCTACCATACCTTTACGCCAACAAGTGTTTCTGCCGAATCGGAGGATGTGGTCTTCGATACAGGTGAAATTCAACGGCTCTACAGCCATGAGAATGCGGCTTACTTCATGGATGAATTTGATGTCAATGAAAACATTAAAATCAATGCCGGATTGCGCTACAGCACCTATGAGTTTGTCGGTCCTTTTACGAGATATATCAAAGGCGACATCAGTAAGCCAGATACCTCAATCAAATACCCGAGTGGAGATTTAATCAAATTTTATCAAGGTTTAGAACCCCGATTTTCCATGCGGTGGTTGCTGCCCGACAAAAGCTCGATCAAGGCAGGTTATTCCTACAATTATCAATATGTTCACCTCACGAGTTTGAGCGCTGTCTCCCTTCCAACAGATATTTGGTACCCTACGACAGATTTGGCAAAGCCACAGAAAGGATGGCAAGCCTCGGCGGGATATTTCCGCAATTTCTTCAACGACCATTATGAAACCAGCGTTGAAGTGTATTACAAAGGCATGCAAAATTTGATTGAATTCAAAGAGGG
>CALPWQ020000142.1 GCA_943327315.2 Chitinophaga pinensis | reverse complement strand
GTTGAACTGGCATTGAAGCTTGAACAGCTCGGTTTGTTGACCACAACCATGGTGGTGATCGAACAGCCATTTGCATCAGTAATGGTTAGACCATACGATCCGTAACATAAGGTGGAAGTCGTTGTAGTTGTTGTCTGACCATTACTCCACAAAACGGTGTAAGGTGCCGTTCCACCTGAAATACTCACACTAGCGCTGCCATCACAGGCTACGTCCGTACTGGTATTTGTGGAAGAAGCCACCACTTGGATTGTCGATGGCTGAGTAACAGAGATCGAATGAACGGCGCTGCAACCAAGTGCATCCACCGCCAGTACACTGTATGTTCCAGATGATATCGTACTTGTATTTCCAAGGTCTCCATTGCTCCAAACATAGGAGTATCCGCCCGAACCACCCGTGGCAGTTGCGAGTAATGTGCTTGTTCCTCCATAACACGGAATGGCAGATGCGCTGACGTTCACCTGCAAGGTGTCTGGGAAATAAATCGTGATGGCATCGCTGATATTTCCGCAACCACCTGCTGCACCGAGGGTGTGAAGGGTTAAAGTCACTGAACCAGCATTCATTTCTGCCAATGTCGGCATGTAGGTCGTGAGAACTGAAGTGGGTGAGTTGGCAAAGGTGCCAAATAGTGTGGTGTCATTGGTGATGTAGCTGCCATTTCCTCCTGTCCAATAAGCACCTGCGGCAAATTGAACTACGCCGCCGAGATTGACAGCAGGGTTCGTTGCACACACAGATTTGTCAGGTCCAGCATTCACCAAAGGAGGATTGCCTTCGGTGACATTGACCGAAAGATAATCGGAAGGACAGGTACTTGTGTTGAGGCCATCGCTGACCTCCACCGTATACGAACCTGAAATTGCTGTGGTGAAGGTTGAACCCGTTCCGACGATGCCTCCTGAAGAATTTCTCCATGTATAGGTATATGTACCGAACCCACCTGTTGCGGTGGCATTGAGTGTAACGCCCGAACCTCCAGTACAGAATTGCGCTGGGTTTGGATTCACAGTGACTTCTAAAGGTTGATAGATTGTAATTCGAATGGTGTCACACGACTGAAAAACGCCACATGCGGATGCCTGAGGTGTTCCACAGATTTTATAATCGATCCAATAGGGGTAGGTCGGGCTAGTTCCCGGTGAAAATGTAGGTGTTGCACAATTGGTGCAGCTCATGTAGGAAGTGTAAGTGGCGAGTTGGCTTGTGCCTGCTGAGGAATTGATGGCACTTATTGAAATGTTGTTCAATCCATAAATTTGCATGGGCTTTGTGCAGCCAACTCGCGTTGTTTGATCTGTCGGGAAAATTGGACGTGGGATCTGGTGAAAATAGTACTTCACCTTGTTCCCTCCAGGTTTGTGGTAGGTGATTTTGTGAGGGCCTGGTCCCGTGAGGCACGTTGGTGTTCCTCCGGGTATGTTTGGACCACAAATTCCAGGGGTCAAGATATTTCCGCCCGAAACGACATTGTAAAACCCCGAACCTCCTGGGTCGGCATAGCCCGGAGCAATGCCAATTTCAATCATCGCCACGTTGGGGTTCAATGTCACGTAGAAGGACACATAGTTTTGGTTGATGGCATCCCCGCAGCATTGTCCAGTGCGCACAATCTCTGGAGAGATGTAGGTGCTGTCTGGATTGTTCGACAAGTCGAGAATGAAAAATGGCACATCGGCATTGCATTCGGGCAATTGCGTCTGAGACCAGCCGGTGATGAGAAATGAAACGAATCCTACCAACAAGAGAATTCGATTCTTTAAGAATGGGATAAACCTTTCCATAAGAAGTGTATTAGAGCCAAAGGCTCGGTGAATAAAATGCGAATGAGGAACGTGGATTTGCGTTGGAAACGGGATGTTTCTCAACGGAGAGTGGTTTCACGATCTCATGATGCAAAGCTATTTTGAAGGAGCAAAGTAAAAACTGATTATTGTCAAGTTAAAATATGAATGTCACGCCATTGCCTTAAATGGCGCTTATTTTATACAATTTTGAAAAAAAAACATGCGTTCGACTTGCACTCTTCCAAAAAGTGATTACTTTTGTCTCCGCTTTGAACGTTAAGCATTACACAATTTCTGAATTCAACTGTTGTTGATAGGATACGAAGAAAATTGGTTTGGTAGTTCAGTTGGTTAGAATACATGCCTGTCACGCATGGGGTCGCGGGTTCGAGTCCCGTCCAGACCGCTAGAAACGTTTAAAGTAAAAGCCTTCTCACTTATGAGGAGGCTTTTTTGTTATTGAATTATTTGGTTAGAATACAAGCATGTCATCCCCAAGTGCCTTGGGGACGGGTTCGAGTCCCGTCTATGCCACAAGTTTAAAGTAAAAGCCTTCTCAGTTATGAGGAGGCTTTTTTGTTATTGAATTATTTGGTTAGAATACAAGCATGTCATCCCCAAGGCACTTGGGGACGGATTCGATCCCGTCTATGCCACAAGTTTAAAGTAAAAGCCTTCTCAGTGTTGAGAAGGTTTTTTTGTTTTGTATATTTAATATCATGGGTGTATTTTTCGTTTACATAATATTCAGCGCTACTGGGGATTGTTACTATCGTGGATTTTCTGAAAACCCACTAAATCGCTTGGAACAACATAAATCAGGTCAAAGTCAATACACGAGTAAATTTTCCGATTGGGAATTGGTTTTTGTAGAGTGCTTTGAGACAAAGCGAGAAGCATTGATCCGTGAAAAAGTGATAAAGAAATATTCCAAAGCTCAGATTAAAAATTTGGTGGAATCGCCTAAAAATAGAATTGATTTATTGCGTTAGAATACATGTCGGGTTCGAGTCCCGTCTATGTCACAAGTTAAAGTAAAAGCCTTCTCAGTTATGAGGAGGCTTTTTTGTTATTGAATTATTTGGTTAGAATACAAGCATGTCATCCCCAAGTACCTTGGGGACGGGTTCGAAATATGTCCAGACCGCAAGAAACGTTTAAAGTAAAAGCCTTCTCAGTTTTGAGAAGGCTTTTTTGTTTTGTAAATTTAGTGTTATGGGTGTATTTTTCGTTTACATAATATTCAGCGCTACTGGGGATTGTTATTATCGTGGATTTTCTGAAAACCCACTAAATCGGTTGGAACAACATAAATCAGGTCAAAGTCGCTACACGAGTAAATTTGCAGATTGGGAATTGGTTTTTGTAGAGTGCTTTGAGACAAAGCGAGAAGCATTGATCCGCGAAAAAGTTGTAAAGAAATATTCCAAAGCTCAGATTAAAAATTTGGTGGAATCGCCTAAAAATAGAATTGATTTATTTGGTTAGCATACATGTCTGTCATCCCCAAGGAACTTGGGGACGGGTCTCGCACCCGTCTATGCCGCTAGAAACGTTGAAAGTAAAAGCCTTCTCAGTTTTGAGGAGGCTTTTTTAGTTATTGATTTATTTGGTTAGCATACATGTCTGTCATCCCCAAGGAACTTGGGGACGGGATTCGATCTCGTCTATGCCGCATGTTTAAATCCCTGTAAGTATTTGGGTTTACAGTGCTTTTTTTTATTGTCGCAAATGAAAAAGGGGAAACAAAAGGGACAACATTTAGAACTTTTTATTTCTTTACATACATAAAACAATGAAACTTCCCATATGGCTGTGGGAACAGAAAACCCTAGGGAGTATCATATTCTTTGGGGTTTTTGTTTTTCAAAACGTTATAAGGGGAAACCATTACTTTGGTTGATTCATTTCTTCAATTGCGCTCATTATACCTCGGGTTGAAACCCGGGGCTAGTTGAAGAATACCGTTTAATTCATCCCCAACACTTGGTTCTGCCCCTTAGTAATTTATGCCCGTCATCCCCAAGGACCTTGGGGACGGGTTCGAACCCTTCCAAATTGCAATTGTAAAAAGTGTAAAACCTTGTAAATGTATACCTTACAAGGTTTTTTTTATGGGGTAAAATTCCGTCTGTAAAACAAAATGTAAAACATTTTATAGATTCAGATTTGAAATTTCACCATACCACCCTGGTAAACGAAGCTTGGTGAAGAATCCCGTTGAGGCAGGTGCAGGAATGAAATTCTTTACTTTTCAAACGAGAATAGCTGTCTTTTGAATCTGAACCAAAACACCTTAATTTTATAAAAGCTTTAAATCAACTTTTAGATCAAGCCAATGACGACTGTAGCCAATCGTTAACCTACTGGATTTTGTAATGTTTCATAATGATCATTTTATCCAACTCAGAATACTCAGTAACACGAGAATACCTTTCGTAAAAAATACTTGATGGGTATTTGTATGAGTCATTGCAAAATCCAAACGCTTGTGTTAATTCTTCTCGTAAAACATGTTTTTTACGAGTCATATTATCTATCACCTCTGTATTCACAAAAACCAATGAACCATTTAAAATTTCATAATAAGGGTAAGTAACAACGAATCCCTGAGCAATTTTCGATAAATTATGAATAAATTTTTCACTTCTTTGTGAACGAAAATATTCTCCAGATCCAAAATAAATATCAATATTAGACTTTGTTGAGTCAGAAACAATTTCTATGTTAACTGTTTCTATTAAATCATTAAGCTCAGCAATAATTTTATTTAATTCTAACATTAAAGTATCGTTTTTTTCTCCAAAAACATAAATTTTCACATCCTTTTGAAATTTAAATTTGGTTTTTGAATCACTGCCTAAGGCACTACGGAACTCACTACCACTAGTGATTTCTTCATAATAATCGTTAATGCTATCTTGAGAGAAGATAGATGCATAAAACATTACAAATAGCGAAGAGAGTATCATTTTCATATGACGATAGATTAAGCGATACAGGGAAATACGGATCCAACGAAATTTAAACGAAAGGTTGCCTATGTAAAGCGCCAAGCATTTATTTTCGATGGGAAAACAGTTGAAAAATCAGTTCTTGTTTGATTTGGAAAACGATGGACATAAAAAGGATACTTTTCATAAGAACACCACTCTTCATTTAAAACAATGTTACAATAATGAAAACCCAGGGAAGCGTTACATTCAATTCTTGGTCAAATTGATTGATTCTGTTAGTAGAATAAAACATAGTTTGCATGAGTAGAAATAGGGTCTGATTATAGAGTGTGTTGATTCAATACACTCTATTTATTATTTCTTATTTGCAAAATTGGATGGTCTCAATCGCACCACTAATTTGCGACATCTGCGACGATCATGGGATTAAATAGCTTGATAAAACAATGAAACTTCCCATATGGCTGTGGGAACAGAAAACCCTAGGGAGTATCATATTCTTTGGGGTTTTTACTTGATATCCAAAAGCTTAGATGCTTAGATGAATCATATCGCAATGAGAATCAATCGGCTCATTTCGTTTTGTTTCCTGTTTTTGTAAGACGTCCTTGTAGCATTTGTAAGAGCTCTCTTCATCTGCGTTTACTTTTCATTTTATTCAAAAAGATACTATTTAACTCAAATAATTGTTCCTAAATTTAAATGCCCATTCGTTTTCAATACCTTTGATTTAGTTCGTATGAATTCCATGTCTTATGCCATCTCCCTCATCCATGAAGCTGAAGCTGTTGCTGTTTTTGCAGGTGCAGGAATGAGCGTTGATTCAGGACTCCTTCCATTTAGGGGAGAGGATGGTTTATGGACAAAATCAATTGTCATGGATGGTAAATCGTATAGCCATTTAGAGTTGATGTCTAATCATGCCTTCATTGAATCCCCGAATGCTGCATGGGAGTTCATTTTGAAATTAAAAGAAAAGTATGAGCAAACAACTCCGCATCAGGGATATTCTAAGTTATTGGATGTTTTAAAAGACAAGGCACATTTCATTGTCACCTCAAACGTTGATGAACACTTTTTGAAGGCGGGGTTTGATGAACATAGCATTTTTGAATGTCACGGTTCGGTCAATTATATGCAATGCTTAGATATTCTTGAACGTGAAGTGTGGATAACACCAGAAATCAAAATAGATAATTTACAACTTGAGGATCTGCCTGCTTGCCCCAATTGTGGAAGCATGTGCAGACCAAATGTCTTGTTATTTGGAGATTGGTTTTGGATTCCGATTCGTTCTACCCATCAACAAATGAGATATATCAAGTGGTGTAAAGAAATGAAAGCCACGAAAAGAAAGCTAATAGCCATTGAAATTGGAGCGGGTAAAACAATCCGTACCATTCGAAACGCAGCGGAGTCCATTACTTTAAGTGATTTCCCTTTGATTCGGGTAAATCCATTCGACATTGAAACAACATCACCAAATCATGTTTCGGTGCAGATGACTGCAAAGGAATTTTTGATGTCCTTGTGATAAGTTCCGTTAATGGAATAACATTCTACTCGCTTAAAACCCCTTGAGATCAATTGATTCACTGTCGACCATCGTCACCCATTTTTTCATTTTCTTTTGGATCACACGGAAATGATTTTGTTCTTCAGGCGTGATGAGTGAAATGGCTTCTCCGGGACTTTCTGCTCGGCCTGTTCGACCAATTCGATGAATGTAATCTTTTGG
>CALPWQ020000141.1 GCA_943327315.2 Chitinophaga pinensis | reverse complement strand
GTCTTGATTCCTCTTCCGCTCATGTCGTTCATGATTTACAAGGTTTCGAGCAAAATGAATGCATTAAGCAAGAATGTTCAAGCCGAACAATCGATGATGTCCACCATTGTTCAAGAGTCCTTTTCAGGTATACGGTTGATCAAGGCCTACAACCGTGCCGAAGAAATGAACGACAAATTTACACAGTCAGCAGAAGGCTACCACAAGAAAACAATGCGACTTGTTGTCGTGAATGCCCTTTTCATGCCGACAATTGTTTTCCTGATTGGCTTGAGCACCATTCTCGCCATTTACATTGGTGGGAAAATGACCTATACAGGTGAATTGAGCATCGGAGGAATTGTGGCTTTCATCTTCTTTGTCAATAACCTTACTTGGCCCTTTGCAAGCATTGGGTGGGTTACATCAATTATCCAACGGGCTTCGGCATCTCAAGAGCGCATCAACGAATTCCTCAATCAACCTGCAGAGATCATCAACCCATCCTTATCCGCCTTTGATTTCCAGGGAAAGATTGAATTCAAGAACGTAACATACACCTATGCTGATTCAAACATTACGGCCATAAAAAACTTAAGCTTCACCATACATAAGGGCGAAACATTGGCCTTTGTAGGTAAAACGGGAGGTGGAAAATCAACCATTCTTCGATTGATTCTTCGTCAAGTTGACCCAGAAGTTGGTGAAATTTACGTGGATGGAGCAGCGTTGAACACCATCAATATAGATGCGTTTCGGGATCAATCGGGAATTGTGCCTCAAGAGATCACCTTGTTTTCAGATAGCATTGCCAATAACATTTCATTTGGTGCCCATTCCGAAGACATCTCGCATGAGCGCATTGTGGAGATGGCAAAATTGGCGCATGTAGATCACAACATTCAAGAATTCCCTGAGCGCTATGAAACCTTACTTGGTGAGCGCGGAGTGAACTTGAGTGGCGGACAAAAACAGCGTCTTTCCATCGCACGCGCCTTGGTCCGTGAGCCAAAACTTCTTCTATTAGACGATTGTTTTTCTGCCTTAGATTCTGAAACAGAAGAAATTATCCTTTCAAATCTCAAAAAAGTTCAAAAGAATCGCAGCACCATCATTGTCAGTCACCGCATCTCCTCACTGCGCAATGCCGACCGCATCATTGTCTTGGACCACGGCCAACTTGCCGAGCAAGGAAGTCACGACGAATTGATCGCAATGAATGGGATTTACGCCGAAATGTACAGCGCACAACTTGCCGAATCGAAAGAAAAATAGGCTTCATTGCAAACAAATTAAATTTTAGTGTAATATTGCTCTGACCCAAACGCATCCAAACTATGGAACAGGACAAGAATGGCGAAGTGTATTCAAAGGTAGTTCGAGCTGGAAAGCGCACCTACTTTTTTGATGTAAAATCAACCAAGGGAAATGATTTGTATATCACACTGACCGAAAGTAAAAAGACCACTTTTAATGATGGTCGCGAGAACTTTGAAAAACACAAAATCTTTTTGTACAAAGAGGATTTTGAAAAATTCAGAGAAGGGCTTGACGATGTGTTGAGTAAAATTGAATCACTACGTGAAACGGATCATGCAGACGAAAAGACAGATGAAAACTCATCGTTTTCATCCATTTCCTTTGAAGATTTGTAAGTCCAATTGTGCATAAATCTAACCGCCCATAGTTTCAACACACTCATGGTTGATAATTCGGGAAAAAATCTTTCCCTGAATCCCTTGTATCGTACTATCTTTATCGAGGAATTTTATCTGGATGGGAAAAATAATAGCAATAGCGAATCAAAAAGGGGGGGTTGGAAAGACGACAACAGCCATAAATCTAGGTGGTTGTCTTGGAGTACTTGAGTATAAAACGCTTATTGTTGATGCAGATCCGCAGGCGAATGCCACATCTGGTGTGGGACTAGACCCCAAAAGTTCAAAAAATATTTACGATTGTCTAATCAATGAAGTTCACCCTTCGGAACTGATCATTAAAACGGACAATCCCAACCTCGACATTCTACCTTCACACATTGACTTGGTGGGTGCTGAATTGGAAATGATCAATCTTCCCAATCGCGAAAGGAAGTTGAAAATGGCTTTGGAGAAGATCAAAGACCAATATGACTTTATCATTATTGACTGCTCTCCCTCACTTGGATTAATTACGGTTAACTCATTGACTGCAGCTGACTCTGTATTGATACCCGTGCAATGTGAGTATTTCGCACTTGAAGGATTAGGGAAATTGCTTCACACCATAAAGATTGTTCAAGGAAGATTAAATCTAGACCTAGAAATTGAAGGCATTCTTTTGACCATGTACGACACCCGTTTGCGCTTGGCAAACCAAGTTGTAGAGGAAGTGAAAACTCATTTTCAAGAATTGGTTTTTGACACCGTGATTCACAGAAACACACGATTGAGCGAAGCACCAAGCTTCGGGATGACCATTGTCATGCACGATGCTGGAAGTAAAGGCTCGATAAATTACCTTAATTTTGCCCGTGAAGTGTTGCAAAAGAACAACATGACGCGTATGGACAATGAGGATAAAATAATTTAATTCAACGATGACGACGAATCCGAAGAAACGCGGAGGTTTAGGAAAAGGTTTAAGTGCCTTACTTGAAAACTCAGAAACCGATATCACAACGAAATCTGATAATACCGGAGTGGTAAACTCCGTTTCAATGCTTACAATCGAAAGTATTGAAGCAAACCCATTCAATCCCCGTACGACATTCGAACAAGATGCTCTGGAACAGTTGAGTCAATCGATTTCGATACACGGCATTATTCAACCGCTTACTGTTCGAAAACTTGGACGTGACAAGTACCAATTGATTTCAGGTGAACGCCGATTTCGTGCGTCTCAAATGGCCGGACTGAAAGAAGTACCTGCCTACATCCGTGTGGCCAATGACCAAACCATGCTTGAAATGGCCTTGGTGGAAAACATTCAACGGGAAGATTTAAACGCCATTGAAGTGGCGCTTTCGTACCAACGATTGATTGACGAATGTAGTCTGACTCAAGATCAATTGAGTCATAAGGTTGCAAAATCTAGATCGAGCATCACCAACCATTTGCGTTTACTGAAACTTCCTGCGGATATTCAAGCTGCAGTTCGGGATGCCGCAATTTCGATGGGTCATGCGCGTGCACTCGTTTCTGCAGGAGATGAAAATCTTCAGCTCGCCATCTACAGCCGTATCGTTGAAGATGATTTATCGGTGCGCGATGTTGAGGCACTTATTCGTGAAGGATATGTTGAGCCTATAGAACCTAAAACACCTGAGCACAAATCTCTTGGAAAACCTGCAGTAACTCCTACTCAGTTTACATTCAAGGAACACCTGGGAGACAAACTATCCGCACGCATCGACATTAAAAAATCGATTGCTGGAGGTGGGAAAATTGTGGTGAATTTCAATTCAGAAGTTGACCTAAACCGCATTATCGAAATTCTAAACCGTTGATTCGAATCTTCATTTTTGTCATCTGCTGTCTTCCTTTCGCAGTATATGCACAAAAGGATGTCACGAAAGACAGTACCAATAGTGCCATAGACACGACTAAAGGCTATGTGCATTCAGTACGTGACGCACTCATTTTTTCAGCGATCGTTCCTGGCTCTGGTCAGATTTACAACCATATTTATATGCCCAAAGGCAAGAAAAAAGCCCTTTGGAAGGTTCCGTTGATTTATGCTGGATTGGGAGCGACAGGCTATTTTCTTTACACCAATCAACAGACCGTTAAAGAATTAAAAACAGAATATACCAATCGGCAAAATGGAGGAGTTTTGTCCGATAAATGGTCGCTTTATGATGATTACGGGATTTTAACTTTGTTTCAACAGTATCAAAACCAACGCGATTTATCCATACTAGGTGTTGGCTTGGTGTATTTATTCCAATTGGCAGATGCCGGGATTGAAGCCCATTTCGTGCGTTTTGATATTTCAGAAGACCTGAGCATGTCTATTTATCCCTCCTTTCCTATGGGACAATCCTTAGGAATAGGCATGAAATGGAATTTCACCAACAGAACGGTCTTAGCCCGTGAAAATCCTTAATTTTACATAAAGTCAAGACGCATGAACATTGCACTGATCGGTTACGGGAAAATGGGCAAATCAATCGAAACGATTGCCATTGAGCGTGGACATCACATTGTTGCGCGTGTGAACAGCTCAACTCCGATTGAAAAGGTCGATTTAGCTCAGGCAGATGTCGCCATTGAATTTTCAAGACCTGAACTAGCGCTTGGACACATGCGCTTTTGTTTCGATAAAAAATTACCAATCGTCGTCGGCACCACAGCGTGGAATTCTTCCGAGACAAGTATTCTGTCCGAAGCAAAAGAACTAGATGCAGCCTTATTGTACGCGTCTAACTTCAGCATTGGTGTGAATATTTTTTTTGCATTGAACAAGCATTTAGCAGAATTGATGCAAGGACATGGCGCTTACCATGCTGAGTTGGAGGAAATACACCACCTTCAAAAGTTGGACGCACCAAGTGGGACAGCCATTACCTTGGCCAATGGCTTGATGGAAAGCAATGACGACTATGTTTCTTGGGTTCATGGTGAAAACAAATCACCTCACACCACTGAAGGTCAATTGGCTGTAATTTCGCACAGAAAGCCAGATGTTCCAGGCACACACATCATCCGCTATGTTTCTGACATTGATACCTTAGAGATTTCCCATGAAGCACACAACCGAAAAGGTTTTGCTTTAGGCGCTGTAATCGCTGCCGAATGGCTCCACGGAAAAACTGGAGTCTACACAATGAACGACGTTTTACATTTTAAAAAATAAACCCATGAGTTTTATCTATTTCTATCTACTCATCCTTGCGCATCCATACTTAGCGATGTGGAACAAAAGTTTTGAACAAGCAGGCAGAAAGTCTTGGGAGGCACTGGTTCCGGGATATAACTATTTTATAGCCTTTAAAGTATTTTGTCATAAACCATTTTGGTCAATACTCCTTATTTTCCCTGGTGTTCACTTGGTCATGTGGTCTGTCATCAATGTAAGTTACATCCGTCGCTTTGGGTATTACTCCTTCGCAGACACCCTTCAAGGGATACTCTTTCCTTATTTGATTTTCGCTAAAATCGCATCTTCAAAACAAGATTTTCTGCCTGAAACCAATTGGGCCAATGCGAAAGAAACAGAAGACCGCAAATGGGGGGATCATATCGCTTTATTTCTTGCATTACCAGTGATTGGCCATGTCATTGCCCTTGCTTTAAATGCAGTTACTCGCGAAAAACCTGGAACCAAATCCAAGGTGAAAGAATGGGGCGATTCGATTTGGTTTGCGCTAGTTGCCGCGTTGATCATTCGAACTTATGTGTTTGAGCCCTTTCAAATTCCAACTGGCTCCATGGAGAAAACACTTTTGGTAGGTGACTTTCTTTTTGTGAATAAGTTAGCCTACGGCCCAAAAGTTCCGGTGACGCCACTCTCCTATCCTTTGGTGCACAACACCGTTCCTTGGGTCAATGTGCGCTCGTACACAACCCTTGAAAAGGGAACCTACACCCGACTTCCTGGATTTACAGGTGTTCATCGCAACGATGTCGTCGTATTCAATTATCCTTCAGGAGATACGGCCGTTTACGATCCACGCATGCCAAATGGCTTGATGGGGCATGACTACCACGGAATCGTGAACAATGAGGCTTTGCGACTTTGGAGAGATGAGAAAGTAAATCCATTGATGCAACAGGCTGCAACTATTATTTATGACAGCCTGATCAAAGCCGATCCAAAAACCGCAAATCCTGAGCGTGTTGCACAAATGATGGCCTATGAATTTCTCATGAATGCACATGGAGGTCAATACATCAAGGATTTAGACATGTGGAAAAATAAAGCCCGTAAAATGCTTGCTGAAGACAAGGTTGCTTTCGATAATAGCGAAGGCGTGATGATCCAACATTACGGTGTAATTTATCGCCCGGTTGACAAACGCGAGAACTACATCAAGCGCTGTGTTGGTATCCCAGGTGATCGCTTGTGGGTTGAAAAATCAGTTCTTTATGTGAATGGTAAAAAAGCCAAAGTGCATCAGTTCCAAAATTTACGTTACGTCGTTGAGAATTTCACCATGCCAAGTCTTTTGACGATGCGCGAAACCTATGGACTAGAGGAAGAGCGTGGTGATTACTACTCTGAGGATGGAGGCATTACCTATAAAATGAACCTTACACGTTCACAATTAATCACCTTGAAAAAACGTTTTTCCGAGGCTAAATTTTCAGTTGACTTAGAGCCGCAGTATGCCAAGGACCATGTTCCGACGCCTTATGAGATGATTAACAATTTAAACATGTTCCCAAAAGACATTCATTGGAACAATACCACAACGGACTTCCATGAGTTTCAAATTCCAAGAAAAGGTCAAAAGATTAAAATCAACGCGGAAAACATCGCGTGGTACCGCCGCATCATTACAGCCTATGAAGGACATAGACTTCAAGAGAAGAAGGATGGCATTTACATTGACGGAAAGAAAACGAGTACCTACACCTTTGGAATGAACT
>CALPWQ020000140.1 GCA_943327315.2 Chitinophaga pinensis | reverse complement strand
TTATCCATAAGCCTAAAGACTTTACTCTTACGCTGAATTGCCGAAGGCATCAAATTCCGTCAGGATCAAATTTCAAATTATCCATAAGCTTAAAGACTTTACTCTTACGTTGAATTGCCGAAGGCATCAAATTCCGTCAGGATCAAATTGCGCAGCATCAAATTCTTCATCCTTAATCCTTCATCCTTCATTTTTAATTCTTAATTACCTGTGCAACTTTTCTCGTCACGAATTTTTTCAACGTGTCAAATTCCTTTTCTGTCATTGAATTTCTTGGGAAAAGGAGGTTGGAATCGGCGGTTAATCCAATGTAGTTGGCATTCACGGAAACACGTTTAATAATGGACCATTGCAAGATCGTTTCGGTATCTCCTTGAATAAAAGTAATGCTATCCTCGTCGACCTTCAGGCTATGTTCGGAGTTGTTGTCCACGCGTTCAAGGAACGTTTCAACGGACTTTTTCCAATAAATAATGGGTCTTGTTTTTCGCTGGAAATCATACATCACCAATCCTAGATAAATGGTCCCAATGATCATTAGCCAGTTGTCTTCGCGTTGAATGGAAAAGACCAAGAAGAATGGGTAAAGCACAAGCGCAATGACCAACATCCAGGATTGACGTTTTGTATCAGGACCAAAAAAATACTTGTGATGGCCTTCACCAAAATAGATTTCACGAAGGTCTTTTGATTGGTAATTGAGATTGATTTCAGTCATCAAGAAAAAATATTAAGTCGTTTATTTCAGGAAATATGATTCGGAGGTAGCGTTCCACCCAATTTCAAGGCACGATCGTGCATCACAATACTTCCTGCCACACCAACATTCAAGGAGGAGTTTCCTGCAAGTTTTATAACGTAATGACACTTGTCGAGTATTTCCTTTGGAAGGCCTTCGTTTTCAGCGCCTAGTAAGTAAATTGCGCGCTTTGGATGATCAAATTGGTCCAACATGATGGCCTCATTGGTCAATTCAACACCCACCAAACGGCAATCGTGGGGAATGTTTTGGAGCAAATCGTCAAAGGTTTTGTAATGAAAAAGTGGAATGCGCGCCCATGCCTTGACGACATCAGAAGCTTGCTTTTTGTAGCGGTGATCCACTGTGAAGATGTAGGCCGCACCAAGAATGTAGGCAGATCGCCAAAGCGTGCCCAAATTGTGTTCGGTCTTTCCACGAAACACGCCAATGGCACAGTATCCTTCCACATTCTTTGTCTTCATGGTACAAAAGTGCGAAGAATCGGCTGAATTTACGCGTGCTTTTTTTGCATCTTTGCCCTAAGAAAAAAGCCATGGAATTTATTGATGCCCAACTCGACGCCTATGTGTGCGCTCACTCCGAAAAGGAATCTGATGTTTTAAAGGAATTGAACCGTCGAACTCATTTATCGGTACTCTCGCCACGCATGTTAAGTGGTCATTTTCAGGGACGTGTATTGAGCATGCTGTCACACATGATTCAGCCGAAGCGCATCCTGGAAATTGGAACATACACGGGGTATTCCGCTATCTGCTTGGCAGAAGGACTGGCGGAAGGTGGACTACTAACGACCATCGATGTGAATGAGGAACAAGAAGAGTTGGTAAACGAATACATTGCAAAAGCAGGACTTGAAGCACAGATCGATCACATCGTTGGTGATGCATGTAAAATTATCCCGACGCTTGAAGATCAATTCGATATTGTCTTTATCGATGCGGATAAACGAAATTACCTCAATTATTACGAGTTGGTTTTCGATAAAGTGAGAGCAGGCGGCTACATCATTGCGGACAATGTGCTTTGGTCAGGCAAGGTAACTGGAGAGTATGATCAATCGGATCTCGATACACGAATCATCATGGATTACAATCGAATGGTTCACGAAGACGAACGTGTACAGGAGGTGCTTTTTCCAATTCGTGATGGACTGATGATTGCCCGTAAGCGATAATTCGGGCCAATGATGAACAAGCCCTTGGAAATAATTTACCAGGACGAATGCCTTGTCGCGGTGAATAAACCTCATGGATTATTGGTCCATCGTTCACCCATAGCGGCGGATGCCTCTGAGTTTGCCATTCAACTTCTGAGAGACCAATTGGGAATGAAAGTATATCCGGTGCATCGCCTTGACCGTAAAACCAGTGGTGTTTTACTTTTTGCGTTGAATGAGGACATGAACCGAATGATGCAAGAAGCGTTCATGAATAAACAGGTGAAAAAGAAATACCTAGCTCTCGTTCGAGGATATACTCCTGCTTCCGGCACCATTGACTATTCACTGACGAATGAAAAGGGTAAAACTCAAGAGGCAACCACACATTACTCCACAATTAAAACCTTTGAGTTACCAATCCCTTTTGGGAATCAAGAAACTTCCCGCTATTCCTTGGTGGATGTAAGGCCAGAAACGGGCAGAATGCATCAGATTCGAAAGCACTTTGCACACATTTTTCACCCAATCATCGGCGATCGCCCCCATGGATGCAACAAGCAAAACAAATTATTTCTTGAGCAATGGAAAATGAACACGATGTTGCTGCATGCCCAACAGATTGAATTCACTCATCCCGTTAGCCTAGAATTGATAAAAATTAATGGTGAAATTCATGACGACTTCAAACGCATTTTGTCTTTGTTTGAGAATCATACAGTTCTGAGAGGGTAGTTTTTTTGAAAATAACTAGTCACTAGTAATTAGTAATTAGTAATTAGTAATTAGTAATTAGTAACTAGTAATTATATCTTCATTCTAAAGTAAGCCCCCAATAAACAACGCTCCAAGCACCAACAAACAAACCCCAACGATCCGTTTGATTCCATTCAAGGTGGTTTTCTTTACGAGTATTTTTCCGAAATAGGTTCCGATGAATGCAAAGACAATTCCTGTGATTAAAACACCTTTTATGCCTGACAGTTGCATGAAGTTTAAGGATGCCGAATACACCGTAATTCTGGAAATATCAATAATCAAGGCAATGGCGTTAGATGTGCCAAGAAATTGGTCTTTGGTTAAACCAGATTTAGTCAAAAACGCAGAACGAAATGCACCTTGATGTCCAGAAATCCCGCCGAAAAACCCACTAAGAATTCCCCCGATAGGCATCCATTTTTTGTCCACTTGCCAATCGCTGAATCGAGGATCAAGATCGAACCATGCAAAGAAAATCATGAGGCTGCCAATTACCAATTTCATAGTGCTCATTTGACATTCATGATTGCCGATATGATAACTATGGATGATAGGCATTTCCCCAATCCATCCCAGCAATAGACTACCGCCTAATGCCGCAATCAAGGCAGGAATCCCAAAGCGAATCAAGGTTTGGACATGAATATGCCGATAGAGCATTCCAAATTTGAAGATGTTGTTAGAAAAATGTACAATTGCCGTTGCTCCAATGGCAAGAGGCAAAGGAAAAAACAAGCTGAAAACGGGAAGCATGAGGGTTCCGAGTCCAAAACCGGAAAAAAAGGTCAATGTAGCACCGAAAAGTACCGTCAATGCAACGAGGATGTACTCCATATCCGTATTTTTACGGCAAAATAAGGATTTTTTAAAAGTCCAAAGGTTCTATCTAAATTAAAAAGTGAAAATGTCAAAAAGGGAAATTGACTTACGCAGTGATACGGTAACGAAACCAACAAAGGAAATGCTTGATGCTATGTTTACTGCTCCGGTTGGTGATGATGTGTTTTCAGAAGATCCAACGGTGAATGAATTACAGCGCTATGCAGCGGATCTATTTGGCATGGAAGCAGCGCTTTTTTGTTCGTCTGGAACACAAACGAATCAAATTGCCATCAACGTTCATGTGCAACCTGGTGGTGAGGTTATTTGTCACGAGGAGAGTCATATTTACAAATACGAGGGCGGAGGTATTGCGCGCAATTCAGGTGCATCAGTTCGACTGCTTCAAGGTGATCGCGGTAGACTTAAGGTGGAATCGATTGCGCAATGGATCAACAACCCGGATGATGTACATTTTCCGTTGACCCAATTGGTTAGCTTGGAAGATACTGCGAATAGAGGTGGTGGTGCAGTGTACGATTTTGAAGAAATAAAACGGATTCGTCAGTTCTGTATAGAACATAAATTACCACTTCACTTGGATGGAGCACGTTTGATGAATGCACTCGTTCGTACAGGTATTGACCCAAAAGAATATGCCGCGCAGTTTGACTCCATTTCGCTTTGTCTCTCCAAAGGATTGGGCGCACCAGTTGGATCTGTGTTGTTGGGATCAAGGGATTTTATAAAAAGAGCTCGACGAGTTAGAAAGGTTTTTGGAGGAGGCATGCGCCAGGCGGGAATTATTGCTGCAGGAGGATTGTTCGCCTTGAAACACCATGTTGAACGCTTATCCATTGACCATGACAACGCTTCTTTATTGGAGGAAACCTTGAATCAATTGCCTTGGGTGAAAGAGGTGATGCCCGTGCAAACGAATATCGTTGTAGCCATTTTGAATGATGCAACTAAACGTGATCACGTAATTGAAAAGTTAGCGCTCGAGCACATCCGAATTATGGCTTTTGGACCTGGGATGATTCGTATGGTAACCCACTTGGACAATTCAAGTGAAGACATTCAACGCGTTTCAGAAGTACTGAAAAACTTAGAAGTGTAGCATGAAGCATTTGCTTATTTTATTCGGAATTGTTTTGCTGACATCTTGCGGTGGCGAGAAGGAAAAGGTCTTGGACATGGATGACATCAACCCCAAAGCATCAAACGATGAGGAGGGGAAGAAAGGTCAAAAGGAAAATGCAATCGACTATGGATTTGACATTTGGCTTGCCGAAAAAGCGGGAATCACTGTGATGGAAATCGATACCTTAGGTGAACCCATGTTTGTGGATCGCTTTCAGCCAAAATCGATCAAAAAATTGAATTTACAGATGAAGGATGGAGTCGTCTTCTTCGGACAATGGATCTTCAAAGATTCTTTGCGCACCATGAATGCTTTTTTCAATTGGTTGGATTGTTTTGGTCCAAACTGCAAAGCACACAAATACCTCGGTGAAGAAAAGTACCAGTCGGATGCCATGCTGATATTCCTGAACGACACCTCATTCACCTATATTTCTTCGGCACTTCCGCTTAATGAAAAGAAATGGCAGAAATGCTTGGCCTTGAATTATGGCAATGAATTTTGGGATCTTGTCGTCGTGCAAAAGAAACAACGAAAAGCACTGTGGTACGAATATAAAATCGATTCAATCAAAAAAGAAGACACTTTATTCATTAAACGAACAGCAACATTATGAAAATCATTAACCGGGGATATTTGAGCATCACACCATTGGCACCGTTTCACGAATGGGTAAAGACCTTCGAAGACGAATATGATTTTGGTGCGAATGAAGTTATCGAAGCAAATCTCTACCTGATCACTGAAGATTTCTTTGATACAGAGCCACTTGTTGAACAGCACTTCAAAAAAATCTTTGCCAACGAATTGTCAATGGTTACGGAGAACGAAGAAGACTGGCCACAAGACCGAAGCATGAGCGTCTTTATCAAATGGTTTCAACTTGACTTTGGAACGACTGTTTTTGACCTGGAGAAAAGCGACCTTAAATCTGAAAGAGTTTAAATTAGTTACGAGTTTGGTGGCTGAGGTGCGATAGCAGACTCGAAGCCACGAATTACGAATTTGAGACTAAGCCATTCGAAGTTTGATCAAGTCTTAATCTCTTGAAATCTTGATGTCTTCTGTCTAAAAACATTTTCATCATTCCTGTGTTATTCTTTAAAGCTTTCTCATGAAAATAGTGCTCATTGTCACATCGATACTTTTAGGAATTATGATTCTTGCACAGGCCTTTATTTATACAAGCGCAAAAAGAACTGAACAACACAAATATGTTGTGCTCAAAAAGTTTGACAATTTTGAAGTTCGGCAATACGCACCGGCTATGTTTTCAAGTGTGAAAATGGTATCCGATTCGTATGAATCAACTTCAAGCAACGGATTTAGAACTTTGGCAGGATATATTTTTGGAGGCAATGACAAGAATGAAAAAATTGCCATGACTTCGCCTGTGGTGATGGAAATAGGAGATACAACACGAATGTCGTTTATGGTGCCTTCAGATATGTCGAAGGAAGATTTGCCAAAACCTAATAATGGTCGAATTTATTTCGAAGAACAGGGGCAAAAAATTATGGCAGCAATAGAGTTTGGCGGTTGGGCTGATGACGAAAAGATTGAAGAATACACCAACAAACTCAAGGCATCTTTAAAAGAAAATGGTTTGACCTATACAGGAAAATTTAGCTATTTAGGTTACAATCCACCTTTTCAAGTCATCGCACGACGCAACGAAATAGTTGTGGAGTTGGAGGGGTTTAAAAAATAATCACTAGTTACTAGTTACGAATTACGAATTACGAATTACGAATTACTGTTGTCCGATAAAATTTTGCTTCTCATCTTGAAACCATAGAAATCATTGGTTTCAAGAAGTGGTTTTAAAGTAAGGGGGTGGTTTTTATTTTACGCGATTTAGTCATTTAGTATTCTAAACTGTTTGACCCCCACCGCAGCGGACAGGCCGATGGGGTCATTGGTCTTTCGGGAGGGCTTATGGTTACAAAGGTTTGACCCCGATGGGGTC
>CALPWQ020000139.1 GCA_943327315.2 Chitinophaga pinensis | reverse complement strand
GGGTTTCATGACCATTTCTACAAGCACGACCGGCATATTCTCCTGTCAACAGGACATTCACAAGAGGATGATTTAAGGGTTTTACATTTGCGTACATTCTTAATCAAACGGTTTCCAAATCGAGTGATTGAAATTCGCTACATGGACATCAAGGATGTGATCAATCAAAGTGAGATTCGTGCTAAAATTGACCCTTTTCTTGTATCCTTGGGAGAAGACGACATCGACATTTTTGTATCACCGGGAACACCTGCCATGCAAATCGCTTGGCACTTGAGTCACATGAGTTTGAACCTACGAACTACACTTTATCAAACCCGTGCGGCTTTACACACGCAAAAGAAGGACAAGCCTGAGTTGATAAAAATTAATCTAGAACGGTCTGCACTGCCGATAACAGCGATCTATACCCAAGAAAATGTCAAACGCACTTCCGCTTCCAATGAGGATTATTTCATAACACCAACCATTCAGAAAATTTATGACAATGCCCTTAAAGTCGCGCAAACGGATCAAGTTACGGTAATGATCTTGGGCGCAAGTGGAACGGGAAAAGAAAATCTTGCGAAGTACATCCATTCCAACTCGGTCCGAACTGATAAGCCCTATGTGCCGATCAACTGTTCTGCCTTTAGTGACAGTTTGCTGGAGTCGCGCTTGTTTGGCTACAAAAAAGGGGCATTTACAGGTGCAGACAAGGATACCGCTGGATTGTTTGAGTTAGCGAATGAGGGGACGATATTCCTTGATGAAATTGGAGACATTTCGCCCTATATGCAACAAGCGCTCTTGCGCGTTTTACAGGAAAAGGAAATTATGCCACTTGGTGGAAAAGCAAAAAAAGTAAATGTTCGCGTGATTGCTGCAACAAACCAACAACTGGTGAAATTGTGTGAAGCGGGAAAATTTCGTTGGGATTTATACTATCGTTTGTCGGTGGTCGAATTGGATATTCCAACACTCATTCAGCGCGGGAAGAGTGACATCAAGCAAATGATAGAACATTTTATCTCACAGAAAAAGAAAGACCTGCGGCGGTCTAAAAAGCTTATCGTTGAGCGAGAAGCAATGGATGTATTGATGAATTATTCGTATCCTGGAAATATCAGAGAGTTAGAAAATATCATTGCACGATTGTACGTCTTCAATGAAGAACGGGTAGCTGTCGATGTGTTGCCAAAGCGCTTGTTCCAAGATTCAATCAATAAACCGATGAACTGGGATTACATCGAACGGGAACATATTGTCAGGGTGTTGAAACATTTTGAGGGCAATAAGCGGCAAACGGCTTTGGCTATTGGTTGGGCGATCAATACACTTGTTGCTAAGATGGAGAAGTACGGGGTGGGGTGATGGAGAAGAGACTCTATTAGTTACTAGTTACGAATTACTAGTTACGAGTTTGGTGGCTGAGGTGCGATAGCAGTCTCGAAGCCACGAGTTACGAATTGCCGAAGGCATCAAATTCCCAGTAGGCATCAAATTGCGCAGTATCAAATTTTTAATTGCCGAAGGCAACAAATTCCATTTAGACTTTAAGATGTCAGATTTTAAGACGGAGTGCGCTTCCTCGCTTTTTCAAGCTTCGAAGTACAATTTCCTTCAAGCTTTTCACTCAAAACATCATTCTTCGGCAAATAAAAATAGGTTGACATGGTATTCTTGATCCGTGTAATCAGCGTAAACCTGAATCGCTTCTTTGTCTCTAAAATCACAGTTGATGAGATAATTGGAGGGGAAACTTGCGCGGTCACTTTCGATGAAGATATGTTTCACCACTTTGGTTTGCGGGTCATAAAAAAGCACTTCAAAAATGCGCATTTCTGGCAAGTAAATATCGTACGTGGTCTTGTCGCGTGCCACGATGGATAAATCATAACTGACGAATGGTGTGCCGAAGACGCGGTTGCCATTGACCCATTGAAATGGATGTTCATAACAATAAAACCAAACATTGCTTCCGAAGACAGTATTGATGGTGAATCGATTCACGTGCTGACCATAAGCAGCCGTAGAAAAAAGAAGAAAAAAAAGGAATGTTCTCATGGGGATAACGTTTGGTTTGTATTCAATAGACAGCCTCGTGCTGCAACATGAATTCAATGAAACAATGAGAAAAAAGTAACAGACCTGTCGTCCCTTGCAAGGTTGCAGCGCATTTTAATACGAAGCTCTTGTTGAAGTTTTAGAATGCTTACTTTTGTGTAAAAATTACGCATAATGTCCATTCAGCAAAACATACTCGTCGCCGTAGATGCGGTGGTCTTTGGATACATGAACGCGAACTTACATGTGTTGTTGGTGAAACGAAAAGGGTCAACCTTTCATAAGGAATGGGCCTTGGTCGGTGGGTTTGTTCTGGATGATGAGCCGCTAACAACGGCTGTCAAACGGGAATTGAAGGAGGAGACAGGTGTTCAGCTGGATTATCTGGAGCAATTGTACACCTTTGGAGATACCGTTGATCGAGATCCGCGCAGTCGTGTTATTTCTGTGGCCTATTTCGGTTTGATCAATTCATCGAAGATTGTTCCCATCGGTGATACGGATGCCATGGAGGCAAAATGGTATCCCGTGAATGAATTGCCCGACTTGGCCTTTGATCATTCTGCTATTTTAAGCGCAGCGCTGAATCGTTTGCGGGCAAAACTGACCTACCAACCTATTGGGTTTGATTTACTTCCCAATGAATTTCTTTTCTCGGAATTGGAACAACTGTATGTTACCCTCTTAGGAAAGGATATTGATCGCCGAAACTTCCGAAAAAAGATCATGAGCTTCGGCTTTTTGGAGGAAACCAGTCTCTTTAAACAAAAAAAATCAGGCCGTCCAGCAAAATTATTTCGGTTTAATGATTTGAAGTATAGGGAGTTGGAATCAAAAGGCATCTACTTCGATTTATAATTAGTGTAAAAATTACGCAAAATAATTTGGTGGATTTATTTGTTTCGCTACATTTGTGTAAATAATACGCAAATAAGATGAAGACAATCCTCAATTTAGATCGCCGCTTTCGCCCCTTGAATGGGGAAGAGATCAGTTACGAAGCATTTACCTTTGCGGGAGGTGAATTGCACATCAAAATAGATGCTTCTGAGTTAGCAGAAAGTGTAACCATCACGCATCGATTAAATTCATTTGGCGATATCGGACTTTTGTACCTAGCGGTGGATGCCTTGAGACGAATGGGGGTGAAGCGTTTGGATTTGTTTGTTCCTTATTTTCCGGCAGCGCGTCAGGACCGATTAATGGTCGCAGGTGAGCCACTGTCTGTTAAAGTATATGCCGATTTAATGAATCAATTGCATTTCGAAACAGTGACGATCTTGGATCCACACTCGGATGTCACAGCTGCTGTTTTGGATCGCTGTGTTGTGATCTCGAATCATTCGTTTATTCATCAGGTTATACAAATCATAGGAAACGATTCTTTTTTGATTTCTCCAGATGGTGGAGCCTTAAAGAAAATCTACAAGGTCTCTGAAGCATTGAACGGAATGGATGTTGTCGAATGCAGCAAAAGTCGGGACGTGAAAACGGGTCGCTTGTCGGGATTTAAAGTATATGCGGATGATCTTGAAGGCCGTGACTGCCTCATCGTTGATGACATTTGCGACGGCGGAGGAACATTCATCGGATTGGCGAAGGAACTGAAATCGAAGCGTGCAGGGGCACTTTACTTGGCGGTGTCACATGGGATATTCAGCAAAGGAACGGAACCTTTAACAGATGTCTTCGACCATATCTTCACCACAGATTCAGTGAAAGAAATTCAAACGGACAAGATCACAACGCTTTCGGTAGCGAATCTCATTTATTCACAATTCTAAATTTTAACATCATGAATGCATTATTTTTAACAGACGGGTATAAACTGGATCACAGAAGACAATACCCTACAGGAACTTCTCTCGTATATTCAAACTGGACGCCACGAAAAAGTCGATTGGAAGATATGGATGAGGTTGTGTTTTTCGGATTGCAATACTTTTTAAAAAAGTACATCATTGAAGATTTTGACACGCACTTTTTTGCGCAGCCGAAAGATAAGGTTGTAGCGAAGTATGCGCGACGAATCAACAATTATCTAGGTGCCCATTCCATTTCATTTGACCACATCGAAGCACTCCATGATCTTGGTTATATTCCAATGGTTTTTAAAGCCTTGCCTGAAGGCGCAAGTGTCCCGTTGCGCGTGCCTATGTTTACCATGTACAACACTTTGCCAGAGTTCTTTTGGTTGACCAACTACTTTGAAACGGTGTTGTCAACCGTGATTTGGTTGCCCTGTACAGCAGCAACGATTGCGAAAAAGTACCGGGAGATTTTAAATGATTACGCGGAAAAAACGTCAAGTACACCAGAGTTTGTTCAATGGCAAGGACACGACTTCTCTATGCGCGGAATGGCTGGAATTGAAGCAGGGACTCTTGCATCTGCTGGACACTTGTTAAGTTTTACAGGTACGGATACTTTGCCGGCGATCGACTTCTTGGAAGAATACTACAATGCCGATTCGGACAAAGAATTGATTGCAGGATCGGTTGCAGCAACGGAGCATTCTGTGATGTGCATGGGTACTACATCAGGCGAATTTGATACCTACAAACGCTTGATCACGGAGATTTATCCGTCCGGAATTGTCTCCATCGTTTCCGATACCTGGGACTTATGGAAGGTGTTGACAGAGATTATTCCTGCTTTGAAAAATGAAATTTTAGCACGTGATGGAAAGGTTGTTATTCGCCCTGACAGTGGAGATCCCGCCGACATTCTGTGTGGCAATCCAATTGGAAAATCCGAAGCCGAACGAAAAGGTGTTGTTGAGCTGCTGTGGGACATCTTCGGAGGAACAGTAAATAGCAAGGGTTACAAGGAATTGGTTCCACAGATTGGTGCCATCTATGGGGATAGCATCACCCTGAAACGGGCCGAAGACATTTGTAGACGATTAATGGAAAAAGGTTTCGCCTCTACGAATATTGTCTTGGGAATCGGGTCATATACCTACCAGTACAACACCCGCGACACCTTTGGTTTTGCCATGAAAGCCACCTATGGTGAGGTAAACGGCGAAGGACGTGCAATTTTCAAAGACCCAATCACGGATGATGGCACAAAAAAATCAGCCAAAGGATTGATGAAGGTTGTGCTAAAAAATGGTACATATGAACTGATTGACCAAGTAACCTGGGAGGAAGAAAATCAAGGAGAACTGAAAGAAGTTTTCCGTGATGGAAAAATGACCTTGGAGACGAATTTGGCTGATGTCCGCGCGCGAATATGAGGCAAGAGCCTCACCAGTCACGAAGTTTGGTGGCTGAGGTTCCGAAGGAAGTCTCGAAGCCACGAATTACCAATTGCGTAGCATCAAATTCCAAATTGCGTAGCATCAAATTCCAAATTGCGCAGCATCAAATTCTCGCTCGGAACTAAATTCTAAATTCCCTCATGTATTGTATAACCAATTCCATTCATCATGATACTTAGCATAATAAAAATTCTCGTCTTCACCGTAGCCGTTTTTATGTCGTTTGCCTATACCAGGGCGGTGTTGAATTATATAGGCGCTAAAATGACGGACAATTACAGTGCAGCTCAGCGCTTCCTGGAAATCTTAGATTCCGATCAAAATGTGGCGTGTTGGAGCTGGATTATTTTTTATGGTTTGCACGTGGTGTTTTGAAGATTCCGAAAACTAAGACATCAAGACATCAGGATTTCAAGATGTTAAGACAACGGACACTTCTTCGCTTTTTAAGCTTCGAAGGACAAAGGACCGCTGCGCTAAATGACAATAGACAAAAAGACTTAATGATTCGCTGAATTCCTTTAGGACCAAATTCTGTTAAGAACAAATTTGTAAAGCAATCAAATTCTAAATTGCCGCAGGCATCAAATTGCGTAGCATCAAATTCCTTTAGGAACAAATTGCGCAGCATCAAATTCCATTAAGACGTCAAGATATCATGATTTTAAGATGTTAAGACAACGGACACTTCTTCGCTTTTTAAGCTTCGAAGGACAAAGGACAAAAGACCGCTGCGCTAAATGACAATAGACAAAAAGACTTAATGATTCGCTGAATTCCTTTAGGACCAAATTCTGTTAAGAACAAATTTGCAAAGCAATCAAATTCTAAATTGCCGCAGGCATCAAATTGCGCAGCATCAAATTCCTTTAGGAACAAATTGCGTAGCATCAAATTCTGAATTGCCGAAGGCATCAAATTCCCGGTAGGGATCAAATTGCTTAGCATTAAATTTTTAATTGCGCAGCAAGCCCTCCACATACTCATCAATCTCGTCCAAAACCATGTGTTGAATAGCTTGAAGCTCCTGTTTTCGGAGTGCATCCATTTCAGTGGCATAGTTTTCTAGGGTGATTTCAGCTCCAAGTGTTTTGTCGACCAATCGTTTGGCTGCATAAGCCTTCCAACGCTCTTTTTCCTCATCCGTTAATATTTCCGGAAAGTTTCGCGCCTTGATTTTGAAGACCATTTCGGGGAGTCGACTCATGGGCAATGAGCAGAAATAATCCGAAAGATTTCCTCGTTGAACAAAGCCATGAAAACGCGTCATTTCGTCTTTTTCCTGTTTGCTGAAAAATCCACCC
>CALPWQ020000138.1 GCA_943327315.2 Chitinophaga pinensis | reverse complement strand
TTCAAGGCACGCAAGGCCAAGTTTCCGTGACCAACCTCACGACGGGAAGTTCCACGCAATGGTTTCGCTTCACCTGTTGAGAATGGTGGAAAGTTATAGTGCAACAAGAATTTCTCTGTTCCTTGGAAGGTAGCACCATCAATCATTTGCTCGTCCATTTTACCACCAAGGGTCAATGTTGTCAATGATTGTGTTTCTCCACGTGTAAACACAGCAGAACCATGCACCATAGGAAGGTAATCGACTTCAGCCCAAATTGGACGAATCTCGTCGAAGTTACGACCGTCAAGTCGTTTTGTCTCGTGCAACATCACCCAACGTACCGCCTTTTTCTTCACTTCAGAAAAGTAAGTAGAAATGAATCCGCTTACGGCAGGCAACTCTTCTTCAGAGAATGACGCTTTCACTTCAGTTTTGATGGCATCAAACAATTCGGTGCGCTTTGCTTTATTGGCCAAGCCCATGCGTGCAACATCTTTGCACTTGTCCATAGCCAATTCGTAAACTTTCGCTCTTATCTCTTCATTGTGTGTTTCGTGGCTATATTCACGCTTCGGATTTGCAGTAGGAATCATCGCGCCCAAATCCAATTGGAATTGACACTGTTCGATGATTGCCTTGTGTGCAATCTTAATCGCTTCTACCATTTCTGCTTCAGAGATTTCTTGGAATTCTCCTTCGAGCATGTTGATGTCTTTTATTGTACCTGCAATCATCATGTCCACATCCGACAATTTCATTTCTGCCATTGTTGGGTTGATGATCCATTGTCCATCGATACGTCCTAAACGCACTTCAGACATTGGTCCGTTGAAAGGGATATCAGATACGGCAATTGCTGCTGACGCTGCCAATCCGCACAAAGCGTCTGGATTGTTCACGCCATCGTAAGATAACAATTGAATCATCAATTGCACCTCTGCATGGTAATCATCTGGGAAGAGCGGGCGCAATGCACGGTCCACCAAACGCATCACCAAAATCTCCGTTTCTGACGGACGCGCCTCACGACGGAAGAATCCACCTGGGAATCGACCTGCCGCTGCATACTTCTCACGATAATCAACGGTTAAAGGAAGGAAATCAACTCCTTCTTTTGCTACTGGGGCTGCCACTACTGTTGCCAACAACATCGTGTCCCCCATTCTTACTACTACAGACCCATCTGCCTGCTTTGCCAACTTACCGGTCTCTACTGAGATCTCTTTGCCTCCGGTGATGATTGACTTTCTTGTTCCTATATTCATGTTTGTATTATTTCTAATTAAAAGTTAAAAATGAAGAGTTAAAAATTACGAATCACCCTTGATTCTTTCATTTTTCATCCTTCATTTTTCATTCTTCATTCTTCATTCTTCACTCTTCATTTACCCAAAAAAGAAGGGCAGCCGAACGAATTCGAATGCCCCCTCCAATAAAATGTGTGCTTTCGTAGAAATTAACGACGAAGTCCCAATTCCTTAACAATTGCACGATATCTTTCGATGTCTTTTCTCTTCAAATAGTCCAAAAAGCTTCTACGCTTACCAACCAACAATTGAAGTGAGCGCTGCGTTCCGTAATCTTTACGGTTCTTTTTCAAGTGCTCAGTCAAATGCGCGATGCGAAATGTAAACAATGCGATTTGTCCTTCTGTAGAACCCGTGTTTTCCTCAGATCCTCCATGTTTTTTGAAGATATCTTTCTTCACTTCTGTATTCAAGTACATGCTAATATTGTATAAATGATTATTATGTATGTCGACTTTCGACGCGCAAATATAGGAATATTTTCCGAATCAACGCTTCCTGTTAAAATTCAAGTGATTTTCTTTATCCATTAACTTCTGAATAATGTCAATGAAAGTCCAACCGTTTCTTTCAATTTTGTGCGGTCAACGATATAGTCCAAGAATCCATGTTCCAATACAAACTCAGAAGTTTGGAATCCTTCTGGAAGATCACGTCCAATGGTTTCTTTCACTACCCTAGGACCAGCAAAACCAATCAAAGCTCCTGGTTCAGCAATATTGATATCTCCCAACATCGCGAATGATGCAGTCACACCGCCGGTTGTCGGGTCAGTTAAAAAAGAAACATACGGCAAGCGTTTTTCAGCCAATTGTCCCAACTTACCGGAGACTTTTGCCATTTGCATCAGTGAATATCCCGCTTCCATCATACGCGCGCCACCTGACTTTGAAATGATCATAAAAGGAGCGTTGAGTTTAATGGCCTCATCGATGGCGCGGGCAATTTTTTCTCCCATCACCGAGCCCATAGACCCTCCGATGAATGCAAAATCCATTGCTGCTACGACCAAATCATGGCCATCCAACTTTCCTTGTGCAGTGCGAATAGCATCTGTTAAGCCTGTGTTCTTCTGAGTCGCCTTAACACGATCCACATATTTTTTAGTGTCTTCAAAGGTCAAGGGGTCTCCCGATGTTAATTTTTCGTCGAGCTCGGTATATTTTCCATCATCGAAAAGAAGGTGAAAATACCCTTCAGAAGGAATGCGTTCATGGTTTGAACAACGGTCGCATACCCATGCATTTCGCGCTAAATCTTCTGAAGTAAAAAGTGTCTTACAATTGGAACACTTCAACCAAAGTCCTTCGGGTGTTTCTTTCTTCTCACTTGTAGAAGTCGTAATACCTGTTTTATTTCGTTTAAACCAACTCATATAGTTTCAAGTTTTATATCGACAGCACCTATCGATTAGAGCGTATTGATATTGTTCAAATCCTCAAACGATTTTACGAGGCGATCAATGAACGTGATCTCCCCTTCACGCATCCATTTGCGCGGATCATAGTATTTCTTGTTCGGCAACTCCTCCCCATCAGGATTTCCAATTTGCGTGCGGAGGTATTCCAATTTATTTTCCACATAGTCGCGCACACCTTCCGTAAATGCAAACTGTAGATCTGTATCAATATTCATTTTAATGACACCATACCCAATGGCTTCACGGATTTCTTCCACCGTAGATCCTGATCCGCCGTGAAATACAAAATCAACAGGGTTTGGACCTGTATTGAATTTCTGTTGAACGTATTCCTGTGAATTCTTAAGTATTTTCGGTGTCAACTTAACATTTCCCGGCTTGTACACCCCGTGAACATTCCCGAAAGCAGCAGCGATTGTGAATTTATTAGACACCTTCATGAGCTCCTCATACGCATAAGCCACTTCTGAAGGTTGAGTGTACAGCTTGTTGCTATCGACATCACTGTTGTCTACCCCATCTTCCTCACCTCCAGTAATTCCCAATTCAATCTCTAAAGTCATTCCTATCTTACTCATTCGAGCGAGGTAGTCCTTGCAGATTTCGATGTTTTCATGAATAGGTTCCTCGGAAAGATCAATCATGTGTGAACTGAACAATGGAATTCCATGTGCTGCATAGTATGCTTCACTCGCGTCCAAGAGGCCATCAATCCAAGGCAATAAATTCTTTGCACAATGGTCGGTATGAAGGATGACTGTTGCACCGTATAATTTGGCAAGTTCATGCACATGTTTTGCACCAGAAATACCTCCAGCAATGGCTGCACGTTCATTTTCATTGGACAATCCCTTCCCAGCAAAAAAGAGTGAACCTCCATTGGAAAATTGAATGATGACTGGCGCATTCACCTTGGCAGCCGCCTCCATCACACCATTTACGGTACAGGAACTGGTTACATTTACCGCGGGCAAAGCGTAGCCATTCTGCTTCGCGTGGCGAAAAATTTCTTGAACAGCGTCTCCCGTTGCAACTCCTGGCTTGATCGAATGACTCATTGTGCCGTAGATTTTAATTGCGCAAATGTACACAATTCTCAGCTGAACCAACAAGCAAATCGCTTAGTTTTTGGCATTCCATTGTCAGTATCTTTCTATTCATGCGACACAAAAACACCGTCATTTTTTCATTATATTTGTCTGTTCGCGTTAGGACTGGATTCCACGAACACTAACAAACAAGCACGATTTTTCATGAATTATCTTCAGGAACTGAATGACAGTCAGCGTGTCGCCGTTGAGGCAATCCACGGTCCAACAATGGTGATTGCTGGCGCAGGATCTGGAAAGACGCGCGTACTCACCTACCGAATAGCGTACATGATTGAGAACGAAATCGATCCCTTCAATATCATGGCCTTGACTTTCACCAACAAAGCGGCTCGTGAAATGACGGAGCGTATCGGAACAATTGTGGGAGGGTCGGAAGCGAAAAACATCACCATGGGGACCTTCCACTCGGTGTTTTCGCGCATTCTTCGCTATAACGCAGACCGTTTGGGATACCCTTCTAATTTTACAATTTACGATACCCAAGACTCAAAAGGACTGCTGAAAGAAATCGTCAAATCATTAAACCTAGATGACAAATTGTACAAAGCAGGTATTGTTTTGAATCGCATCTCTTCCGCTAAAAACAATTTAATCTCCCCAGAAGCGTATGAGATGAACGCCGAAATCATGAAGGAAGACATTCAGTCGAAACATCCTGAGATGGTGCGGATTTATAAAACGTATGCCAACCGCTGCTTTAAAGCGGGCGCCATGGATTTTGATGATTTGTTGTACCAAACAAATGTCTTGCTTCGCGATTTCCCTGATGTCCTTCAGTATTATCAGCAAAAATTCAAATACATCTTGGTGGATGAGTATCAGGATACGAACTATGCGCAGTACCTCATTGTTAAAAAACTGGCTGCTGTTTACGAAAACATTTGTGTCGTTGGTGATGACGCGCAAAGTATCTATTCTTTCCGGGGTGCAAACATTCAGAACATCCTCAATTTTAAAAATGATTACCCAGACTTTACGCTGTATAAGTTGGAACAGAATTACCGCAGCACGAAAACGATCGTTGAGGCGGCCAATAGTGTCATTGCCCGCAACAAAGACCAAATTAAAAAGAGTGTTTGGACGGACAATCCTGCTGGGGATAAAATTCGGGTGATTCGCACGCTTACCGACAACGAAGAAGGAAAGGTAATTACAGCAAAGATTTATGACCTAAAACAAGATACTGGAAGCACCTTCAATGACTTTGCTATCCTTTATCGAACAAATAAGCAATCAAGGTCCTTTGAGGAATCGTTGCGGAAATTGAACATTCCTTACAAAATTTATGGAGGACTTTCGTTTTATCAGCGTAAGGAAATAAAAGATTTATTGGCGTATTTCCGATTAACGACCAACCCTAAGGATGAAGAGGCGCTAAAGCGTGTCATCAACTATCCTGCGCGAGGAATAGGAAAAACAACCCTCGAGAAAATCATTATTGCCTCAAACGATAGAGGCGTGAGCATGTGGGATGTCATTTCAAGCCTTGACCTATATCCTCTAGGATTCAATGCGGGAACAAACTCCAAGATCTCTGAGTTTGTAACCATGATTTCCAGTTTCACCGCTCAGCTTACTAAATTAAATGCCTATGAATTGGCGCAAACAATCGCTCGGTCATCGGGTATTCTGAAAGAATTACACAGTGAAAAAGACAAAGGTCCAGAGGAAGTAGAACGCTACCAAAATGTGGAACAATTGATTTCGGGAATCAAGGAATTTACGGTTTCTCAACCTGAAGATGCGGATCAATCCTTGTCTGAATTCATGATCGATGTCGCACTTTTGACAGATGCGGATGAAGACAAGGGTGACGAAAGAAATCATGTCACATTGATGACGATACATTCCAGCAAGGGGCTCGAGTTTCCTTATGTTTTCTTGGTTGGAATGGAAGAAAATCTCTTTCCTTCTCAAATGGCACTGAACTCGCGCACGGACCTTGAGGAAGAACGGCGGCTGTTTTACGTCGCGGTGACACGTGCCAAAGAAGCCTGCACACTATCCTTTGCTGTGTCGCGTTTCATCTGGGGAAATTTGGTCACTTCTGAACCGAGCAGATTCATCGACGAAATCGATCAAAAATACCTGCAGCACGAAGCGCCACCAAGAGGACAAGGTCGTTCACTGACGGGTAGAACAATTGGATTTGACAATCAATTTCAGGGAGGACTAAACAAAACCATGAGTTCACCAGGATCAAATTTCAAATCCCTCGACGAACTGAAAGAGCGCGGTGCACAGCAGAGTCAAAGCTCCGAATCTTCTGAAATCATGGTGGGTACAAATGTTATGCATAAGCAATTTGGCAAAGGAAAAGTAACAAAACTTGAAGGGCAAGGTGCGGATCGGAAAGCGACTATTTTCTTCCCTCATCATGGTGCGAAAACGGTGCTTCTTGTGTTTGCAAAACTTACTGTTCTGGAGTCTTGACAAAAGACGTCAAGATTTTAAGACATCAAGATATTAAGACTAGGAAACGGGACAAGGGACTTTAACAGTTACGAGTTACAAATGACGAGTTTGCATAACTCACTGCCCCAACTCGTAAATACACAGGGCGGAGCCAATCATTTCCCCAACTCGTAAATATACAGGGCGGAGCCAATCATTTCCCCAACTCGTAACTCGTAATTAGTAATTCGTAATTCGTGGCTTCGAGACTGCTGCGCACCTCAGCCACAAAATTAGCAACTCGTAACTCGTAATTCGTGGCTTCGAGACTGCTGCGCACCTCAGCCACAAAATTAGCAACTCGTAACTCGTAACTCGTAATTCGTAATTCTTTTGATTAGAAAGGGTATCCAATCCCAAAGTGC
>CALPWQ020000137.1 GCA_943327315.2 Chitinophaga pinensis | reverse complement strand
GACAAGGAGTTTGAAGCGCATTGGGCTGGATTAGACATGGGTTTCCTCATGCTCATGAACGATCAATTCAACCAAGATTTTGGAACGTCGGATTACTTGAAAAACGACATCGGTAAATCTATGGTGTGGAACTTAAATGTTTTTGAGCACAAATTCCCCATTGCAAAAGAATATTTAGGAATCACTACTGGTCTTGGTTTCAGCTTTACGCAGGTGGCATTTCGCAATAACTACGTTGCTACCCTACAATTTTATAATGAGGGAGGAGGAGATCTTGTCGCTTCTCAAGATACTTTGATTAACTACACAAAAAACAAATTGAAGGCGACCTATTTAACAGTGCCCTTATTGCTCGAATTCAACAGCAATGCGGATGCGGACAAGTCTTTTTATGTTGCCGTGGGGGTTGTAGGAGGAGTAAAAATTGCCTCACGTTACAAGCGTGCGTATGACGATGGAAAAAATGTAGTGTCGGTGCAGAAGGGTCAGTTTGGTTTACAAACGTTTCGACTGGACGGAACAGTGCGCATCGGATACGGAAGCTGGGGAGCATTCGCAAGCTATGGATTGCTTCCGTTGTTCTACACGACAAACAACCCACAAGCGAACCCATTGATCTTTGGATTGACATTGAACTTTTAACGAGAGTTAGTTTTAATGATAATTAAGGGCGATCAATGTGGTCGCCTTTTTTTGTGTCTAATAAGAGGCTTTGCGATTGCAATGGATGATCGTTTCTTACAGCCCAGGGTTTTAACTTGGGGTTTAGCGTTCTTCAGCCTGGGGTAGGTTGGGTTGTGTTTATTTATTGTGGACCAACCATTGACATGGTTTACCCCACGTGAAATTGAGATTAAATGCAAAGCAACAAAAAAGGGGCGACCATCACTGGTCGCCCCTTTCACTTTCCAGTTCGTAGATTATCTTTTTACAACATTGAATTGTGATGTTTTACCATCCTCAAGAACAACATTGAACACATAAACACCATCCTCAAGAGAAGCGATGTTGATTTGTGATTTACCGTTTACAAGGTTGATTGCGTTAGAGAACGCCACTTTACCAGCAACATCAGTCACAGTAAGTGTAGCAGTACCTTCAGCTTTCATAGAAACAGTGACAACATCAGTTGCAGGGTTAGGATAAGCAACACCTTCCAACGTAGTTTCTTCAATACCTTGAGAAGCCACATCGTAAATGTTTACAGCCATTGCAGAAATTGCATCAGCACCAAATCCAGAAGCGAACCATGCAGCATCACTCTCGTTAGGAGATATTGGTTGCAAGTAGTATGCTTCGTTCCATGTGTAGTTTGTTTTTGTATCGTGTCCTAGGTAGATGCTCAAGTTTACAGTTTGCGCACAAGCAAGGTAACGCAATCCGTCTTGAAGAACTACTGGAGCATCAAATGCACCATAAACTGTTTCACTTTGAAGATCACTAGGGAAATAGTAGAATCCAGAAGCTACTGAAGTCAACGCTGTAAATGCAAGCGCAGCATCGTTCAAGTCAACAAATGGATCGTCCCAACGGTAAACGTTCAAGGCAATTTCTTCACCTGTAAGAACAACACCAGAGGTTGCAGCTGTAGAAGCAGAGAAATAAACACCTTTCACACCGATACGGCTAGCGTTAGGATCGCTGATCATCATACAAGTAGAGAATGTTTGGTTGTTTGTAGATGGACGGTATCCGTTGTTCGATACTGGGTGATTTGTCGTTGCATCAAGCAAAGCGTAAGAAAGAATAGAGTCAGATACTGTGAAGTCAGAGCTTACTGCGTTGTCAGCCGCATAGTCATCCGCGCCAGACAAAGACAAAGTGTAAGATACAGTATATCGTCCTGCAGCATAAGTTGGCAAAGAGAAATCAGGGAAAGAGTATGCTCCACCAGGGAATACATCTACCGTGTCGCCAGATTGCATTGGAGAAGTGATTGTTACTGTGTTGTTGTAAACAGTCGCACCTGTAGGGTCAGTTACTTTTGCGTTTACTGTAGCGTTTGATTGCGCAGCAGAACCCCAGTTTACCACCTCAGTTCCGATAGCGAAGCTAAACTCAGTATTGTCTTGAGCCAACTCAGAAGCAACTCCTGAATACTTAGAAATTAAAGATGTTCCAGCAGAAATACCGCCATCGTTTGCATACAAACCAGCCTTGTTTCCGATAAATACAGAAACCGGTCCGCTAGCCATTTGGTCAATCATTGTCTGTCCATCTGTGCTTGTGACCATCACGCAAGGGATAGTTACACTTGCTCCAGAAGCACCAGCTCCCATTGCAATAACTGACGGGTCACGGTTCACAACGATTACACCGATTGCTCCAGCGTTTTGAGCTTCCAACGCTTTCAAACCGAACTCACATGTATTGCGACGAATAACACAAATTTTTCCAGCATAAGCATTTGGCAAAGATGGGTTACATCCTTCTTCTGATAGGTTGTTTCCGTAAGTTGCGTTTGTTCCAGGAGTACCATCATTTACCATGATCAATTGACCAGTAATGAAGGTTCCAGGAATTAAAAAGTCTGGATTTCCCCAACCATCAGCGGGTCCAGCCCATGTGAAGTCGTAGTTGCCAGCGATGTTTGCGGGTGACTGCACCGCACAAATCACTTGTGCTTGCGACAGTAACGCCGACCCGACAACAGCAATTGTTAGTAATAATTTTTTCATACGAGTTTTATATTAGTTTGCACGAATGTAAAACAAAATACGAAATGTATGGCAAGACCACGATGATTTTCGAGTGTTTGAAAACAATAATCATAAAAAAAGTCCACCAAAGGCGGACTTTTTCAAAATGATCGTTGTTGTTTTTTAGTCTTCAGTGACGATGGCCTTGAGGTATTCACGGTTCATACGCGCGATGTTTTCAATCGAAATTCCTTTTGGACATTCCACCTCACACGCCCCCGTATTTGTGCAATTTCCGAATCCTTCTTCGTCCATTTGGCGAACCATGTTCAACACACGTTGCTGCGCCTCAACCTTTCCTTGTGGTAAAAGTGCATATTGTGACACCTTTGCTCCAACAAACAACATGGCGGATCCGTTTTTGCACGATGCCACACACGCACCACAACCGATACAAGCCGCCGCTTCAAAGGCTTTGTCTGCATCTGCTTTCGGAATGGGTGTAGCGTTCGCGTCGATGGTGCGTCCAGAGGTATTCACCGACACAAATCCTCCTGCTTGTTGGATGCGGTCAAACGCACTGCGGTCAACAACCAAGTCTTTGATTACCGGGAAGGCACGAGATCTCCATGGCTCAACATAAATCGTTTCACCGTCTTTGAACGTACGCATGTGCAATTGACATGTGGTTACACCGGTGTCCGGTCCGTGAGCACGTCCATTGATGTACAATGAACACATCCCACAAATTCCTTCGCGGCAATCGTGGTCAAATGCGACCGGACTCTTGCGCTCGTTAATGAGTTGTTCATTCAATTGATCCAACATTTCTAAGAATGAACTGTCCGTTGAAACATTGTTCAATCCGTATGTTTCCAAAGCACCCTTGGTTGTGCCGTTTTTCTGACGCCAGATTTTAAGGGTTATATTGATAAATTTTGATGCCATATCTTTATTAAGTTACTAGTTACTAGTGACTAGTTACGAATGGAGAGTCACTGTGTAACTCGTAATTCGTAACTCGTAATTATTTATAGTTTCTTGCTGCGATTTTAATGAATTCGTAGTTCAATGCTTCTTTGTGAAGTTCTTCCTGACGAATGTCGTCACCCTTGTATTCCCAAGCGCCAACAAACTTAAAGTTCTCGTCATCGCGAAGGGTTTCACCTTCTGCATCTTGGTATTCTTCTCGGAAGTGGCCACCACACGACTCGTTGCGTTGAAGTCCATCTTGCGCCATCAATTGTCCGAGCTCGATCAAGTCTGCAACACGCATGGCTTTTTCCAATTCTGGATTCAACTCCTCAGCACTTCCTGGTACGAATACATCCTTGCGGAATTCAGCACGAAGGGCTTCAATCTCCGCAATTGCTTCCGTAAGACTTTGTTCACTTCTTCCCATACCGACTTTATTCCACATAATGAGCCCAAGTCGTTTGTGGAAGGAATCCACCGATTTTGTTCCGTTGTTGTTGAGAAGGGTGTTGATTTGATTGCGTACATTTTGCTCGGCCTCTTCAAATTCTGCAGATTCCGTTGAAATTTTCCCCGTACGGATTTCATCCGCCAAATAATCAGAAACTGTATAAGGCAACACGAAATAACCATCTGCCAAACCTTGCATCAATGCGGAAGCTCCGAGGCGATTGGCACCGTGATCAGAGAAGTTCGCTTCCCCTGCCACAAAACAGCCAGGGATGGTGCTTTGCAAATTATAGTCAACCCAAACGCCACCCATGGTGTAGTGAACGGCTGGATAAATTTTCATCGGTGTTTCGTACGGATTTTCATCGGTGATTTTTTCGTACATCTGGAAAAGGTTTCCGTATTTTTCTTCCACCCATTTTTTTCCAAGTTCAAGAATTTTTGCGTCACTTGGCGCATGATCGCCTTGACCAAAAGCAGCCTGCTTGCCTTTTGAACGAATTTCTGAAGAGAAGTCAAGGTAAACACCCTCATTTGTGTCATTTGCCTCAATTCCGAATCCAGCGTCACAACGCTCTTTGGCGGCGCGTGATGCCACGTCACGTGGAACAAGGTTTCCAAAAGCAGGATACCTTCTTTCCAAGAAGTAGTCGCGGTCGTCTTCTGCGATTTGGGTAGGTTTCATTTTTCCAGCACGAATCGCTTCAGCATCTTCTTTTTTCTTCGGCACCCAAATACGGCCAGAGTTACGCAAGGATTCCGACATCAAGGTCAGTTTCGATTGATTTGTTCCGTGAACAGGAATACAGGTTGGGTGAATTTGTACGAAGCAAGGATTAGCGAATAAGGCTCCGCGCTTGTGCGTTTTCCAAGCTGCAGTGACATTACTGCCCATTGCGTTAGTTGAAAGGAAATATACGTTTCCATATCCGCCTGATGCAATGATTACTGCATGTGCAGAGTGACGTTCGATTTCTCCGGTAACAAGGTTGCGCGCAATGATCCCACGTGCCTTGCCATCTACTTTTACCAAGTCGAGCATTTCGTGGCGGTTGTACATCTTTACATGTCCAACACCGATTTGACGTGATAAAGCCGAATAAGCACCCAACAACAACTGCTGGCCTGTTTGACCAGCCGCGTAGAATGTACGTTGAACTTGGGTTCCACCGAATGAACGGTTATCCAACAAGCCGCCGTATTCACGTGCAAAAGGAACACCTTGAGCGACACATTGGTCAATGATGTTTCCAGAAACTTCAGCTAAGCGGTGAACATTTGCTTCACGTGCACGGTAGTCTCCTCCTTTAATGGTGTCGTAGAACAAACGATAAACAGAGTCACCATCATTTTGGTAATTTTTTGCTGCGTTGATTCCCCCTTGAGCGGCAATAGAGTGTGCGCGACGCGGTGAGTCTTGGAAACAAAACGCCTTCACATTGTAGCCCATTTCTCCAAGTGACGCAGCAGCAGCAGCTCCTGCAAGCCCAGTTCCAACGACGATAATATCAATCTTCGGACGGTTGTTTGGTGCAACAAGTTTTAAGTGATCTTTATGGTCGGTCCATTTATCTGAAATGTTACCAGCCGGTATTTTTGCATCTAGCTTAGACATACGGTATCAGCTTATTTATTGATGAAAAGAATGATAGGAATAATGGCAAACAACAAAGGCACGATGATGGAAAATACTTTTCCGAAGGTGCGAATGGCAGGCGTGTAGCGAGGATGATTTACACCAAGCGATTGGAAGGCAGAGGAGAATCCATGCCACAAGTGGAAGGACAATACAAGCATTGCCAATGCATAAAGAGCTACCGCTAAACCTGCATTTTTATTTGCCGGAACACCCTCTTTCGTTCTGTCTTGTCCGAAGAAGGCAACGGTAAGTGAGTGCAAATCTTTGTAACCTTCACCAATTTGAACGTCCTTGTCTTTCGCATAAAACTTGACATGATCTTTCACTTCAACGATGTCGATTTTCTTTTTCGACTGTGGATCGATGTATGAATATTCGATGTAATCCCCTTTTGTAGTCAAAGCGTAGGTTACGGGGATGGTGTTGTTGATCGCTTCGCCTGTTAATGGGTTTTGTCCAACAGGAACGGTGATGTCTTTCGTCATCAAATGCAAAGGCATTGGGTCAGAAGAATATTTCGCTTTCCACCAGAAATTCGACATGTGAATGGCGATAAAAATGAAAATTGCACTTCCAAGAACCGCCATGTTGCGCGACGCTGAAGACGAATTAGCTCCCGGCTTGCTGTAGGCATAAGCTACTGGACGTGCTTTTTTGTTTTGCACCGCCAACATAATTCCGTCGATGGCGTGGAACAAAATAGATAGATAAGTGGCGTAGGACATCACCTTGATGACGATGTTGTGCGACATAAAATACGCATATTCGTTAAAGGCTCTGCGCCCTTCTTCTCCCGTTTTTAGAATCAATTGAAGGTTCCCCAACAAGTGGCCAACGAGAAAAAGACACAAAAATAATCCAGTAATCGCCATCCAATATTTTTTAGCGATTGACGAGGAAAGAAATGCTGACTTGCTCATAAATGTAGTTCTTACGGTTTTAAAAAGTACCATGCAAATTTAATGCTTAGAACAATGTAT
>CALPWQ020000136.1 GCA_943327315.2 Chitinophaga pinensis | reverse complement strand
TCCAACTCGTCATTCGTAACTCGTAACTAGTAACTTTTTAAAATCTTCCTTCACTTTGTTGCGGAGAGGGCGGGATTACCTTGACATTCGTCTGCGGTGGTCTTCGCTGCGCTACGGCACGAACCCTGCGGGTCCTCATCCCTTCCTTCCTTCCTTCACTTTGTTGCGGAGAGGGCGGGATTCGAACCCGCGATACACTTTTGGCGTATACACACTTTCCAGGCGTGCTCCTTCAACCACTCGGACACCTCTCCTCACATTATCCTTCTCATCAAATCTGCGTTGAGACTTTCAACTGAAACGGGCGGCTAAAGTACAAAAAAAAATATGCTTAATATGAGTTAGTCATTTCTTAAGGTCGAAATTTCTCCGCATAGATTCTTGCTGAATTGGTGCAGTATTGTTTCTCTATCCTTAGAAGTCCCCATTAAAAACATCATTTTCGTTAATGCCGCCTCCGTAGTAATATCCATTCCGCTCACAACTCCCACCTCATTAAAGAAGGAACTAGTAGCATACTTCCCCTGTTGAACAGCTCCTGAACTGCATTGAGTGGTATTCACTACAATGCCCCCATCCTTCAAGTAAGTTGTGATCATTTCTCGCAATTGAGGGTGGCTCGGCGCATTTCCCGCACCAAAGGTTTCGAGTATTAAAGCATCTGTATTTTTACGGTCAAAAAGAGAAGTATAAGCGTCGGCTGGAAAGCCAGGGTAAATTTTAAACAATCCAACACGATTGCTCAATGAACTCTCGTACTTAAATTCTGCGATTTCACTGCGAAAGAGCTTATCTGTTCGGTATTCAATCTTTACTCCAGCAACAGCTAACTCAGGATAATTGGGCGATGCAAAGGCCTCGAACTGATTTGCAGAAATTTTGGAACACCGGTTGCCCCGGTAAAGTGAGTATTCAAAATAAACGGCGACCTCTTGAACGATAGCATCTCCATCCTTGTCTTTGGCGGCTGCAATTTCAATCGCGGTAATTAAATTTTCCTTACCATCTGTTCTGATTGTTCCAATCGGCAATTGTGAACCGGTAAAAATGACGGGCTTTTTCAGTCCTCGCAACATAAAACTTAAGGCAGATGCTGAAAAAGCCATCGTGTCTGATCCATGCAAGATGACAAAGCCCTCATAGTTGTCGTAGTTGTCAGACACCATCTGTGCCATGCTCATCCATCCATAGTGATCCATTTCAGATGAATCGATAGGTACTTCAAAACTACAGCTCGTCAATGAAACATTCAAGCGGTGGATTTCTGGAACATGGGTATGCACATGCGCAAAATCAAAACTTTTCAATTGTCCAGTCTCAGGATCATTGATCATCCCAATCGTACCTCCGGTATAGATTAGTAAAATGCGTGGTGTCTTGCTCATGAATCTCCGATTTAATATTCGCTAACTAATCTAATTGAAATAAGCTTCGCGCATTGTGTGATGTTATTTCTTCCACCTCTTTTAAGGATACATTTTTCACTTCGGCCAATCGCTCGGCAACGTGCAAAAGATAAGCACTTTCGTTTCTCTTTCCTCTGTGTGGAACTGGTGGGAGATATGGTGAGTCCGTTTCTAAGATCATACAATCCAAGGCCAAATTAGACAATACTTCATCCAAGCCAGATTTCTTGTAGGTAAGCACCCCGCCAATGCCAAGTTTGAAATTGCCATAGGCCAATGCCCGATGTGCCTGATCTAAAGTCCCTGTGAAGCAATGAAACACACCACTCAAGGCATCGTCATTCAAAATATCCAAGACCTCGAATATTTCATCGAAAGCGTCCCGAGCATGAATGACAATGGGCAATTTTAGCTCCTTCGCCCATTCGACTTGTTTATGAAATGCCTTACCTTGCTGCTCGACATATGTTTTATCCCAATATAAGTCCATTCCGATTTCTCCTACAGCCACATACTTTCGGCCTGAAAAGAGATGTCCCTTGATCACTTCTAAATCCTTCTCCCAATCCATATTCACCGATCCAGGGTGGAGACCCATCATAGGAAAGCATTGGGTTGGAAATTGATCAACCAAGGAATGCATCGATGCGATGGATTCGAGATCAATGTTTGGCAAGAGCAGTGTTTGCACGCCAGCATTGATGGCTCGATTTACAACCTCGACGCGGTCTTCATCAAAAGATTCGGAAAAAAGATGCGTATGCGTATCGATAAAGTGCATGCGCCTAGAAGAGGGAAATGCTTAATCCTAGCTGAAGGATATTCAAGTGTGAGCTGCCTGCATTCGAAAAAACCGGGCTAAATTGATAGGACCCAAATAGGGCGAAATTTCTGAAGCCTATCCGCGCATGAGCTGAGTACAGGAATCTATGTATGTCTGGAAATTGATTGTTCTTCACCACCAATTTTCCGTTGGAAGCATCAAAGACTTCTTTTGTGTATGTCGTGAACGTATAGCCAACTTTTGCTCCGAGATGCACTTTGAAATGTTGCCATTTCGGTGATCGGAAGCGCAACTCAACAGGAATACTCAAGGAATTTCCACAAAGAAAATGTTTGTCCAAGTCTGGAGCAAATGTTTGAATTTCATTTAAGTTGGTTACTGTATTGCTTGTGTCCACCTGGAATTGAAGGTAGCTGTAACTGATGCGGTACAAAGAATGACAAATGCCCAAGCCCAAGGACATTGTATTTCCTTTGGTGATAGGAATATCAAACATAAGGTTCGTATTGAAGCCAATGGAGTTCCATTTATTGTTGAATGGCTGACGGTCACCGGTCCAATCGTTGTAGGTCAAATCAAAAATTAAGCGGTCGTACTTGCGGACTTTTTCAGTTTGGGCAGGACGATATCCTGTAAAAAACCATAGGGCACCAGGTCGAAAACGAGAAATTAAATTCGGTTGCGGGGACGGGTCTTGTGCTGCTGCTGAGAAGGACAAAACTGCCAAAAAAGCGATTGAAAGAAACTTAATCATTCTGCAATTTTTTTTCCCAATTCCATGCGTGTTGCACTGAATCTTCCAATGAATATTTCGGATACCAATTTAGCAAATGATTTGCTTTGTCTGCCTTGGCAAAAATCTCAACAACATCCCCTGGTCGCTTGGGGCCAAATTTCCAATTGAGTTTCACCTCAGAAATGGCTTCAAATACTTGGATCACTTTTAAGATTGTTGTGCCTGCACCCGTTCCTACATTGATGGTTTCAAATGACGATTTACCTGATTCCAAAAACTCCAAGGCTTTTACATGGGCTGTTGCCAAGTCCATCACATGTATATAGTCGCGGACACATGTTCCATCTGATGTTGGATAATCATTGCCGAAAACAGTGAGTTGGTCGTATTTCCCAACGGCTGTGCCTGTCACCATAGGCAACAAGTTGTTTGGTTTTCCTATTGGAAATTCACCAATCAAGCCACTCGGATGGGCACCAATTGGATTGAAGTAGCGCAAAGAAATAATGTTAAGGTCGGCATTGCTGTGATGTACATCCTTCAATATCTCTTCTCCTATAATCTTGGTGTTTCCATAAGGCGATGCTGCAAGTCCTTTCGGTAAATCTTCGGTAACTTCTTTTAATTCTCCTGGCTCACCATAGACGGTGCACGACGAAGAAAAAACAAAATTTGGAACCTTAAATTGAACCGCAAGCTCCAAGGTGTTAATCAATCCTAACAGATTGTTCCGGTAATATTTTAGAGGGAATTCAACGGACTCACCGACGGCTTTGTATGCGGCAAAGTGGATTATTCCTGCAAAGGCATGTTGTTCAAAGACTTGCTTTAAAGCCTCTTTGTCACACACATCAATCCTAATGAATTCAGGCACGTAGCCTATGATTTTTTCCATGCGTGATGGAACAGATGAATCTGCATTCCTGAAGTCATCGGCAATAATTGGCGTGAATCCTGCGGACACTAAAGCCGTAATGGTGTGGGAGCCAATAAAGCCAGCACCTCCAGTAACAAGAATTTTACTTTGATGATTCATTTACTCAAAATTAGTATAAATCCGTTATTTTTAAGCAATGGAAGAAAGAGAGCGTCCCGATTTTCAACAGTATGTCCCGAAAAAGGTAAGCAAGGCCTATGTGTTTAAAATTTTCTTGTACACCATCGTGCTTGTTGCCATGGGAATTTTCTTGTACAAGAAACTAAAACATCAAGAGAAAACCAAAGTAAATGCTCCTAAAATCGAACAAATCGACCATGTAAAAATCGATTCCTCAGGACAATAAAAAAGACTGCAATTGCAGCCTTTTCATTTATACTTTCATTCCTTTGACGACACGGTCTTTGCGTTTTGTCTTTTGCAGACGACGTGTCACAACCAATAAATAAGCGTTTCCACTTGCAGACATGGTGGAGAATTGTTCGTTTCCGTATTGTAATTTCCCGCCTTGGTTTACTGTCCATTCGGCATTCAAATAGTATTTCGCTGTGGGTTCTTTCGATTTCACAGAGAATGAGATTGTTTTGCCCGTACCCAATTCAAAACGCAGCATCAATTCGCCGTTTGGACCGAAGCCGTCAAAAACACATTTGGTAAAAATTGGAATAATCACACGGTTTTCTTCCTTACTCGAATTGGTGACAAGCGCCCCAGCATCGGTGGTGCCTTGATTGCCCGAAGACTTGCTTTTTTCTAAGATGATGGTTTGCGAGGTGAAGAACTGAACCTTGCGCAGGTCTTTATCGGTATTCAAATCAAATCGTTCACGGATATCGTTGTTGAATGGAACCTTCGTTCCACAAGACATCAACAGTAGGATAAGAACAGGGAAAAGTGCAAATTTCATTGTCGTTTTTTTGGTAAAGATACAGCATACCATGAAAATCACCTTATTTTTACAACAATGAAAATTCAGGTACACACCTTTACCTTTAATGGGTTTCAAGAAAACACCTATTTGCTGAGTGATGAAGCTAAAAATTGTGTCATCATCGACGCAGGATGTTACTCGCGTAAGGAACAAATGGAGCTGATGGATTATATCGAAGACAACGGTTTCGTGCCCTTGGCTTTGTTAAACACCCATGCCCACATCGACCACGTGTTGGGGAATGCATTCGTTCATCGAGCTTTTGGTTTGAAGTCCTATTTGCATCCATTGGATATCCCTACACTTCAAGCTGTATCCAATTATGCTCATCTGTATGGATTCGAGGGATATGTCCCAGCACCCGAGCCAGATGTGCTGCTGAACGAGGGCGATAAACTCGTGTTTGGTGGGATTGAATTGGAGGTGATCTTCACGCCCGGACACGCGCCTGGACATGTCGTGTTTTACAATGCTGAAAATGGCTTTGTGATCAATGGTGACGTTCTCTTTTCTGGCAGTTTCGGCCGAGTAGATTTGCCCGGCGGAGATTTAGACATCCTGAAAGCAACTATTTTTGAAAAAATGTTTAAGCTGCCTGAAAAAACCGTTGTGTATTGTGGTCATGGACCTGAAACCACCATCGGCAAAGAAAAGCGGACCAATTACATCTATAATTTTTAATCGTTGGCCATGCGGATTGGGATCAACGCACGTTTTTTATTGCCCGATCGAATCGATGGTTTTGGCCGGTATTCGGAGGAAATTATTCGTCGGTTGGTTGAAATGCATCCCGAGGATGAGTTCATTTTGTTTTTCGATAGGCCCTATGACCCCCGCTTTATTTTTGGCGAAAATGTAACTCCTGTTATTCTTGGTCCCCCAGCGCGACATCCTATTTTATTTTTGGTTTGGTTTGAATGGTCTATCCGTCGAGCCTTAAAAAAATACAAGGTAGACGTATTCTTCTCGCCAGATGGATACCTTTCGCTCTCGTCAAAAATCCCTCAGATTGGTGTGATTCACGATATCAATTTCGAACATTATCCGAAGGATTTGCCTTTTGCCGCACGTCATTACCTTCGAACATTTTTTCAGCGATTTGCAAGAAAAGCAACGCATGTTGTGACCGTTTCAGAATATTCGCGCCAAGACATCATTCAGAAGTATGGCATTTCACCCGAGAAAGTAAGTGCCTTTTGGAACAGTGCATCGGATGATTTTCGACCACTTGACGTCAATACGCAAATCAATATTCGTAAAAAATACACCGAAGGGAAACCCTATTTTCTCTTTGTAGGCACCATCCATCCGCGGAAAAATCTTGAACGACTCATCGAGGCCTTTTGTGCTTTTAAGCAAGAAACAAAATCTGATGATCAACTCGTGATCGTTGGTGTGCCTCTATGGGACAACTTCGGGTTTACTAAACCTCCGAAAGAAATCGAGTCACAGATTCACTTTACAGGTCAATTGTCGCAAGTTGAACTTGCACATGTGATGGCCGCAGCAAAACTTTTCGTTTACGTTCCTTATTTCGAAGGATTTGGAATTCCCCTCGTGGAAGCAATGAAATGTGGCACCCCGATTTTAAGCGGCGACAAAACTGCCTTGCCTGAAGTGGGTGGAGATGCTGTTGTCTATTGCGATCCCTTTGATAAGACATCGATTGTCGCACAAATGAACACGTTGTATTCTGATCAATTGGCACTTGACACACTTGGTGCAAAAGGCCTTGAACGCTCGAAACTATTTAGTTGGGACAACACCGCAAGGGAGATTTATACGATCATTAAAGTGGCGAGTCGGGAATGAGGAGTTACTAATTACGAGTTACTAGTTACTAGTTACGAATTTGGTCGCTCCGCAGCAGCGAACTCGAAGTTACGAATGACGAGTTACGAATTACTAGTTACAAATGACGAATTACGTGGTGGCTGAGGTGCGCTAGCAGACTCGAAGCCACGAATTACGAATTTGGTGGCCCCGCAGCAG
>CALPWQ020000135.1 GCA_943327315.2 Chitinophaga pinensis | reverse complement strand
GTCCAATCGGTTTAACGGGTCCGACTGGAGCTACTGGTGCTACGGGTCCAACTGGTCCAATCGGTTTAACTGGTGCAACAGGAGCAGTCGGTGCAACAGGTCCGCAAGGTCCAATTGGTTTGACGGGTGCAACAGGAGCAACAGGTGCGGATGGTCCAATCGGTTTAACAGGACCAACAGGACCAACTGGTGCTACTGGTCCAATCGGTCTAACTGGTCTGACTGGAGCCACTGGTGCAATAGGTCCACAAGGTCCAATTGGTTTAACAGGAGCTACAGGTTCTACCGGCCTTCAAGGTCCGGCCGGCGTAGCGGGAGCAACAGGTCCGATAGGTCCGCAAGGTCCTGCCGGTACAGCTGGAGCTGCTGGACCTGCTGGTCCTACAGGCCCCGCAGGTCCAACATGGACAATCACTTCAGACAATTTTACTTCGGCAGGCAATATGCAAATCGTAACAACTTTGCCTCAAACTGTGACTTCTACAAATCAAGCTTGGCTTGTTGGAGGGAATAATTTCGGGACAACAGCTTTGCCATACCGTTTGGGAACAATTTCAAATGACCATGTCGATCTTGTATCGAACAATTTAGTTCGAGGTAGATTGAGTAATCTAGGCGAATTTTTTATTGGAACGACCAATACCGTATTCACCGGTGACTTAATGAATGGTTTAGCTAATGCGGCATTTCCATGGGCTCTAAATGGGTACTCAAGCTTTAATGGCGCAGGGGTCTATGGATTAAGGCAAGCTGCAGCTGCAGGGGTTTGGGGGTCAATTCAAGGTGAGACTGATGCTACCCTTGCTGCCAATAATTCTGGTGTGACAGGCTTGGCATTGGCAACAACGCACAGGGGGGTGTTTGGTCAAAAACCTGCTACAGGAGCCGGTTGGGGAGGATTGTTTTTGAATGACTTGGGATATACTGGGTTTTTCGGAAATGCCTCTGATTCGACGGTTAAAAAGAACATTCAGCCTTTATCAGGATCAGATATCCTCAACAAAATAAAATCACTTAAAACGTACACGTATCAATACAAGTATGATTTTCTAGGTCCTGAAACCATTAACTACGGATTCATGGCCCAGGAAATTGAACAAGTATTCCCGGAGATGGTCCAAGAAAAGGATTTTACTCCAATGAATGCGCGTTCAAGTGATATCAACACCGAAGGACTTTACAAGATTAAATCGGTTAGTACAATTTCCTTAATCCCTGTCTTAGTGGAGGGAATGAAAGAACAACAGAAATTGATTGAAGAACTGACCCGAGAAATTGAAGAATTAAAGAAGTCGATAAATAAGTAAACTATGAAGTTAAGCTTGATCTATTTTCTTGCTTTTTCAGGGTTTGTATGTTCTCAAACCTTGAATAGTACTGGTGGCTTTATTACCGCTCAGGCAGGTTCATTTATTTATGTGAATGGAACGGTGTCAAATAACGCTAGCGGAATTCTTGCGGTGAATGGAAATGGTTCGGCCACAAGTGCAGAATTGTATGTGACGCAGGATGTTGTGAATAACGCTACAATAAATGCGGATGGCTACATTCGTCTCTTGGGGAACTGGTTCGATAATGCTGTATTCAATTCTGCAACAGGAACTGTATTTTTTGAAGGTGGAAATCAGTTTCTTGGTGGTTCATCGCCAACACTTTTTTACAATGTCACCTTGGACGGTACCGGAATTAAAACCCAGCAAGTTGATAAATTTGCGAATGGAGTACTCGATTTAAAAAGCCTTCATTTAAATACAGATGTTTACGGGTTTTATTCCTTGAATCCAAGTGTAGCAGCAGTAGTTAGAACCACTGGCTTTGTATCCAGCGCGAATGGTGGCTTTCTTTCGAGAACAACGAATACAGTCAGCGCTTATTTGTATCCTGTGGGTTCTACAGCAAATACAAGTGCGAATATTCCTGGAACAGGCACCTTTCGTTATCGACCTGTAGAAATTACACCTGTAAACAATCAAACAACTCAATATTCTGTTAGAATGGCCAATTTGGACGCAAGCAATGAAGCTCCAGTAGGCTATGATCGTACCATAGCGGAACCAACGATTTGTTCCTCAAACCCATTGTTTTATCATCAAATTGATCGAGTAACAGGGACGACAGATGCATCAATTCGAGTGTTCTATGATCAAGCGGCAGATGGAAGTTGGTTGAATATGGCGCGTTGGAATCAAACTACACCCATGTGGGAGAATATGGCTGGAACAAGCAATCTAGCTAGCGCTCCGTTGTCGAGTGTGGCTGCCACAAATTGGACAGATTTTAATGACATTCCCTACATCTTGACAAAAGTAGGAGTTGCTCCACCATTCATCAATACACCACTAGGCGGCGGGTGCAGCCCTCAATACATTTCGCTGTCAACAACCCCAATGAGCGGCGTCTCTTATGCATGGGAAGTCAATGGAGTGAATATTGGATCAGGAGAAACCTTGAATACTTCGTTTACAAATGAAGGATGTTACGATGTGACGCTTACAGCCAGTGATGGCAATTGCACCGTTTCTACTTCAATGGTAGATTTGATTTGTGTTGAACAAACGCCTGACGCTTCCTTCGTAGCATCTCCCTCTAGTATCGACTTTTCTGAAGCTACAGTGTCCTTCATAAACCAGTCATCCGGAGCAGTGACCTATGAATGGGATTTCGGAAATAGCACTTCCTCATCTACAGAAAATCCAACAGTAAGCTATACGGACGTTGATGGAAACTTAGTGGTGATGCTTGTCGCTAGTACATTGAATGGCTGTACGGATACCGCTTATCAAGTGATCCCCTACAATAACATTCCAATCTATTACGTGCCAAATTCGTTCACGCCAGATGCTGACCAACATAATCCATTATGGAAACCAGTGTTTACTTCAGGATTTGATCCGTATAATTATGACCTTTACATTTTCAATCGTTGGGGAGAAATAATTTGGGAAAGTCACGATGCGTCAGTCGGTTGGGATGGTACCTTTGGTATGAACGGTACGAAATGTCAAGATGGAGTTTATACGTATGTCATTGGCTTTAAAGCAATAAATGACGACAAGAAGTACGAATTGAACGGACACATCACACTCGTTCGCTAAACAAGATCCTACGCTTTGAATGGCGCTTGCGCGTTTTTGGAAATTTCTGAATCCACATGATCAGCGCGTAAAAGATTCCTTCCTAAACCAATTCCTGTCTTAAGTGGTTAGATCCACTCATCTATGTGCAACAAAAGACCAGAAAAGAGCTCTTTTTATTCATTCAAAATAAATGCAAGGCAATCAACATACTCTCCTTAACTTTGCAGAAAATTGTTTCTATGACATTTCGCGATTTAAATTTGAAGAAACCCCTTTGGAATGCACTGGATGATTTAGGTTATCAAACACCGACAACCATTCAGTCCGCAGGCTTCAACGTGATGATGTCAGGAAAGGATACCATTGGAATTGCACAAACAGGAACGGGTAAGACCTTGGCCTATTTGCTGCCATGTCTTTGTATGTGGAAATTTTCAAAAGATCCTCATCCCCAGATTCTAATCATTGTGCCTACACGAGAATTGGTTGCACAGGTGGTGAGCGAAGTAGAGAAGTTAACAACGCACATGAACGTGGTTGCATGCGGCGTCTATGGCGGCACCAATATGAACACGCAAGCAAAAATGGTGTTGCAAGGATTGGATATCTTAGTTGGAACGCCTGGACGCATCCTAGATTTAGCAGTAAGTGGAACTTTGCAATTGAAACACATCAAAAAAGTGGTGATTGACGAGGTGGATGAAACACTTAGCTTAGGATTTAGACCCCAACTGCTGCATATATTTGATTTTTTACCTGCCAAAAGACAGCATATGGTTTTTTCGGCGACGCTATCGACGGAAGTATCGGTGTTTTTAGAGAATTATTTGATCACGCCTGTCCGTGTTGAAGCTGCTCGTGCTGGTTTGCCTCTTGATCAAATTGATCAAACAGCTTACCACGTGCCGAATTTCCTCTCTAAAGTGGCCTTATTGCGTCATCTTATTGATCAGTCAGATGAGAACTCCAAAATTTTAGTCTTTGTTTCTTCTCGCGCTTTGGCAGATGTATTGTTTGCAGAAATAGAAGCGAATTTCACGGAATTTATAGGGGTCATACACTCCAATAAAGCTCAGAATTTCCGCTTCGATACGGTGCAAAAATTTCAAACAGGTGCAATTCGAGTATTGATTGCAACGGATTTAATAGCACGTGGTATTGATGTAACTGACGTTTCACATGTGATCAATTTTGATATTCCTGAAAGTCCTGAAAACTACATACACCGCATTGGACGAACAGGTCGGGCCGACAAAAATGGCATTGCAATGACCTTTGTGTCTGAAAAAGACGATTCGGCGCTGCTGGCCATCCAAGAACTTATGCAGCAGCAACTTTTATTCACTAAAGTTCCTGATGATGTTGAATTTACAGACGAGCTATTGGAATTTGAGAAACCAAAAATTGTCATTCCTGGGAAATCCATCAAATTACCACCACGCGAAAATAGAGGGGATTCTTTTCATGAGAAAAAAGCGAAAAACAAAAAAGTGAACGTGCGTTATGATCACAAAAAAGCCATGCAGGATAAGTATGGAAAGCCCAAAAGAAAGAGGTAGAAGCAGGTACTGTTTCGTTTTTTAGTGAATTGACGATCAATTAAAAATCTTCCACACAACATCGATCTGATTCAAATATCATTGAGGTTTTACTAGATTACATTATTTTTAGCATCTCATTTTTGCAATCATGGATTCCAACGAAGCTACCCGGATCAATAAATACCTCAGTGAAGTAGGTTACTGCTCGAGACGTGCTTCGGATAAACTCATTGACGAGGGCCGTGTTCGAATCAATGGTCAGATTCCTGAGAAGGGAACGAAAGTGCTTCCCAGTGATGTGGTTAGCGTTGATGGAAAGACAATCAGTGAGCCGAAAGAAGACTTCATTTACATTGCCTTCAATAAACCCATTGGAATTGTTTGCACCACTGATACAATTCGCGAGAAAGACAACATCATTGACTTTATCAAGTACCCGAAACGCATATTCCCCATCGGGAGGTTGGATAAACCGAGTGAAGGATTGATTTTTCTTACCAACGATGGTGACATCGTCAACAAGATTTTACGTGCCCGAAACAACCACGAGAAAGAATATGAGGTGACCGTAAACAAACCGATTACCAATGCCTTCATTCAGAAGATGAGTAAAGGGATTCCGATTTTAGATACAATTACGCGTGAATGTTACGTAAAACAAAATGGGACCTACACGTTTACCATCATTCTCACACAAGGATTAAATCGACAAATCCGTCGAATGTGCGAGTTTCTTGACTATAGAGTCACAAAGTTAAAGCGTGTACGCATCATGAACATCTCACTCGATGTCCCTGTCGGAAAGTGGCGCTACTTGGATCAAGATGAAATTCTTGTGATCAATTCGATGGTCGCCAATAGTACCAAGGAGATCTCTTGATGTTGGTCAATTCCTAGCGAAATAGATAGAAGTCCATTTCTGTTTGTTGACCGATATTTCTTAAATAAAGGTTATTTTTACACGAAGTCAGTGTCGATTTACCAATCTGAAAAAAAAAATAATGGCGTTTGAAGAAAAAATGGAGGTGATCCAGTCCGTTGAACCTTTTGTGGAGCAATTCATAAGCGAAAAGATGAAAGATCCAGAGGAATGTTGGCAACCAACTGATTTCTTGCCTGATTTTTCTGATCCGGATTTCCACGACAAAATTCAAATTCTTCAAAAAAGTATTGCCAATGTTCCAGACACAGTTTTGGTGTCACTTGTTGGAAACATGATCACTGAAGAGGCCTTGCCTAGTTATCAAACATTTTTTAATTTATTGAGAGGGATCAATGAGGAACGAAATGTATCGAGCTCTGGAGCATGGGCCAGGTGGTCGAGATTGTGGACAGCGGAAGAAAATAGACACGGTGACCTTTTAAATAAATACTTGTATTTGAGTGGTCGGGTGGATATGAAGATTGTGGAAAAGTCTATCCAGCAGTTAATTTACAATGGTGTTGACCTTCAGACCGATGGTGACCCTTATCACGGTTTGATTTATACGTCTTTTCAAGAAAGGGCAACTAAAATTACGCATGTGAATACAGGGAAGCTGGCCTATAAATCGGGAGATGCATCACTGGCAAAAATATGCAATACCATAGCGGGAGAAGAAGCCTTACATGAGAAAGCTTACAAGTTTTTTATGGGTAAAATCTTTGAATCTGATCCAAATGGGGGCTTAGCAGCTTTTGTAGCTATGATGAAAAAGAAAATCATCATGCCGGCGAACCTAATGGATTTTGGGACAGAGAAAAGACAGTACTTAAACTATGTAAACATCACCCAGAAAATAGGAGTTTACACGAGTTTTGATTACGCCGGAATCATAGATCATCTAGTGAAAATGTGGAGAATTGATGAGCTAAAGGGATTAAATGATGAAGGAAAAAGGGCTCAAGATTTCTTGTCGACACTTTCCGAACGCTATTTTAAACTTGCCGAAAGAATGCAAGAACCAACGGAGTTAGAACTTGTTTGGCTGAATAAATAGGTGTGTTAAGGTCATTTCAATAAATAATCACCAATTCGACGCTAAAGATGAAGGTTCTTTTCTTTTTACTACTTTTTGTCCCAAATGTTTCTTTTGCCCAAGCGCTGAACCAATTCCATGAAGAAAAATCAAGAATTGATCAACGTTTGATGATTGGATTGAGTAGTTGGGCAACATCCAACTTTATCGTGAGTGGAATAGGGTGGGCAACAACAACC
>CALPWQ020000134.1 GCA_943327315.2 Chitinophaga pinensis | reverse complement strand
CAGACATGATTTGCTCATTGGCTTGTATGCCCTTGATTGATAGATGATTGTCCGATGGATTCATGTCTATATAAATATTCCCGATTTCAACGCCTTCTTCCAAGCCACTCACACTCCCATTGTTCCCGATGTTATCAATATAAATGATGTTGTCTTGTGTGCGATTGGACAAATTAAAATCAGGAAAAATGATGATTTGATCAACAACCTGTGGGTACAATCCAATGAGCCCGCAAACGTTAAACTCCATTTCTTCCCATTGATTGATCAAGGTATTGGGCTTTTTCAATTCAGGTTGCGCGGCATTCGATGAGGAAGCAAATTTCAATCCGACATCACTGATCACCGTTTTATACACCATGATGCGAAACACACAATTTGTTGCGTCGAAGGAAAACGAACCTAAGCCAGCTCCATGTTGCGATTCAAATCCTGCCCACGGTTTACCCAACTGCAAAGCTGTGAATTTTGCCACAAACAAAGATGAATTGATTCCTGATGGATCTGGATTGTCAACAAATTCAAGTGGTGGATTGCTGGAATCTTCAAACGTTGTCCAGTTCCAATTTATGCCTGTACCCCCTACTTCGAAGTCTATAGGTAGGTTTTGAGCGTTACCTACATGACAACTTAAAGAAACTATAAAACAACAAATAAATTTTTTCATCGAAGTGCTTGTAAAATTAATTATGGTTAAATGTACAATTACTTCATCACATGGCATAACTTATACCATCCCCTATTTCAGTTTTTCTTTGATCATTCGCTTAAGTTCAGTGCAGACTACACTGCATTGAGCCCTCATCTCAACCCGCTCCATTTCAGACTTTTCTCCTTCCATTTCCCTCATCACCAAATAGTAATGCGCTGGCAAACAAAGTAAAATAGAAAGATGAAATGTCAACAAATCATCCGTTAGGAGCCAAAAAACAAAGGGAAACAATAGCATAAAACCTAAAGTCAGACAAAACAGAAACAATTTGCTAGTCACGATCTGAAACAACCTACACCCGAAAAGAATTAAAAGTAGGATGAGGATTGATCTGTGCTGGTAGTCAGTTCGCAATTCCTCTTGGATTTGTTTATCGGTCTTATTTTCCATGATCGTTAAATTGAAATTTGAACGTTTCGTTATGATTTGTGACGATGGCTACTTCAGATTTACAGATTATTTAGGCTTCGATTCATCCCTGCATGAGTTCGTATACTTTTGGTAGATACTTTTTAACTGTTTCTTCTGAAATTGAATAGAGAAATTCTTCCTTCGTAATGTTAAACATTGAATACGAATCATCTTTACTATAAATCGATGCTGCAGCATGAATATCCATTCCGCCAGTTACTTCTGTTTTATGTATCGTTTCTCTCTCCTCAGTTGGGATTCTCAGCATTGCTTCATGACTTACGATTGCCCCGCCTTTCAAATCAGATCGAGTGAGGATATAGAAGGGTGTGCCAAACACAATTCTTTCATTTGTTTCGTGACAATAGGTAGCCATATAAAATAGGATTGATTCGAACTCTTAACGTGGTATATGAATTCCCATAACAGTTTAACTCTGATCAAAAACAAGAATAACACAAGTGCCCACTCACAAAAAATGAGTTCTGATCCATTGTTTCTATCAACCAATTCAATTCACAATCAAGACGTATAAAACCCTTCAGGCATTGTCTTGAGCGACGAACATCTCAGCCTTTCTGTTGTTAACCTAGTGACGATTGCAGTTAATCACCGCACCTAAAACCCTGGAAATTCAATAAGGAATGAGTTTGGAATCAATAGTAGAGAAACAAGAAATTGTCGTTGTTTGGTTCAAACGCGATTTGCGATTTACTGACCATGCTCCGCTGTATCATGCGCAACAGCAAGAATTACCAATTCTGCTTCTCTACTGCTTCGAGCCTTCGGTGATGGCCTATCCGGATAGTGATGTGCGCCATTGGAGATTCGTGCATCAATCGCTGCAGGACATGCAGTCAAAATTGAATGAGTTAAATGCGAAATTGTACACCTTTCACGAGGAAGTCCCTGCCATTTTTTCAGCCTTAAACACGCTCTATACCATCCGAAGTGTATTTTCCCACGAAGAAATAGGCAACAAGCTTACCTTTGATCGAGATAAAACAATGCAATCCTATTTTGATTCTCAAGGTATTGCATGGGAAGAATTTCCACACAATGGTGTTGTTCGACGTTTAAAGTCACGGCTCGATTGGGAAAAAACATGGAAGCAACGCATGGAATCGATGCCTTGCTTGGTCGACGAAACAGATTGGAATTTCCTGGCTTTGGATCTAGATTTTTACGACGCAATCAAAGGTCCTGAATTAAGCGAGGAAATCACTGCCATAAACGCAAACTTTCAACCTGGCGGGGAGACCTCTGCCTGGAAATATTTAAATGGCTTTTTAAAAAATCGCCACGTCAACTATGCCAATCACATCTCAAAACCCAGCTTGAGTCGAACGAGTTGCAGCAGGCTCTCCCCCTATCTTGCTTATGGCAACATCAGTATGCGCATGGTTTATCGTTACACCATGCAGCATTACAAAACATCGAGAAACAAGCGCGCATTGTCTCAATTTATTTCACGCTTACACTGGCATTGTCACTTTATGCAGAAGTTTGAAGATGAATGTCGTATCGAATTTGAACCCTTGAATAGAGCCTATGCTTCTGTGATTAAACCCAAGAACGAAGCCTACATCAAGGCGTGGCAAGATGGTCTTACCGGAGTTCCACTCGTTGATGCCTGCATGCGTTGTTTGAAAGTCACTGGCTACATCAATTTTCGCATGCGTGCCATGGTGGTGTCTTTTTTTGTTTTCAATTTATGGCAAGATTGGCGCGAATTGCATTTTCTAGCACGGCAATTTTTGGATTACGAGCCGGGGATTCATTACCCGCAAATCCATATGCAAGCAGGCATTACGGGGATGAATACCATTCGCATTTACAACCCAATAAAGAATTCGATAAAGCACGATGCAGAAGGTGTGTTTATTCTGAAATGGGTGCCTGAACTGCAGGCTATCCCCATAGAATTCATCCATGAACCATGGAAGATGAGTGCGTTGGAACAGCAGATGTATGGTTTAACGATTGGCGAAGATTATCCTAAGCCTATTGTTGAACTTGAAGAAACCCAACGTTACGCATCCGATAAAATGTGGGGATCGCGGAAGGATGAGGAGGTAAAAAAGGATGCTGTTCGAATTCTAAAGAAGCATGTGAATTCAACGAGTACGTTCAAAAGCAGGAGTGCTAGAAAAAAATAGGTGATGCTTGTGTTATCACAACCTATATCGTAAATTCAACAAAACTCAACTGATAGGGAACTTTTTGTTCTCCCTTATGTTTTAATTAAAACACGTTTTCATGCTCAAGTCCGGTTACATCTTTACACCATTTGAAGCGCCTGAACAATCAACTTTTGACAAATTGTTTGATATTTTCAGTGAGCTGATCACACATACATCAGGAGATGTGGATGAGGCCATTGATTGGTTAAAGATTCTCGATAAGGAATATTCCTTAACCACTGATGAATACACGATGGACGACTTCATCGAAGACCTTAAAAAGAAAGGGTATCTGCGTGAAGAAATTCAACCCGATGGAAAGGGTCAACTCGCCATCACTGCAAAAACAGAGCGCGTGTTGCGTAAAAATGCCATGGATCAGATCTTTGGGAATATCCGAAAAAGTGGGACAGGCAATCATAAATCTAAAAAAAGTGGTCAAGGTGATGAATTGACCGGTGAATTTCGAGATTTTCAATTTGGGGATACAATCGAAAACATATCGATTACAGAGAGTCTAAAAAACGCCCAAATTAATAATGGCATAGGCGATTTTCGTTTGACCGAAAAAGACCTTGTTGTAGAAGATACGCACCATAAATCGCAGATGAGCACAGTGCTGATGATTGACATTAGTCACAGCATGATCTTGTATGGCGAAGACCGCATTACCCCAGCAAAAAAAGTGGCCATGGCCCTCGCCGAACTCATCACCACTTCCTATCCGAAAGACACCCTAGATGTGATCGTTTTTGGAAATGATGCTTGGCCTATTAAGATAAAAGACCTTCCTTATCTGAATGTAGGCCCCTATCATACCAACACTGTTGCGGGATTGGAATTGGCCATGGATATCTTGCGCAGAAAACGAAATACCAACAAGCAAATTTTCATGATTACCGATGGCAAACCAAGTTGCCTTCGTTTGCCGGATGGACAATACTACAAGAACAGCAATGGACTTGATCAGGTCATCGTTGAAAAGTGCTACACCATGGCGGCTCAAGCACGAAAAATGCACATCCCTATTACAACATTCATGATTGCACAAGACCCCTATTTGCAATCATTTGTGGAAGAGTTCACAAAATCAAACAAAGGGAAAGCATTTTACACTGGCTTAAAAGGACTAGGTGAAATGATCTTTCATGACTACGAAACAAACAGAAAAAAACGAATCAATTAATTCTATGGATACGACAATCAAAACCCTTGGTGCCTTGAAAGCATCTGGATACACTTCAAAAAGTATCAAAACTGAACTTCGGGACAATTTAATTGCAGCTTTAAAATCTGGTGTGTCTTCCTTCCCGCAAATGCTTGGGTATGAACAAACGGTGATTCCACAATTGGAGCGTGCAATCCTTTCCAAGCACAACATCAATCTATTGGGATTGCGCGGACAGGGAAAAACCCGCATCGCTCGTTTGATGGTGAATTTATTGGATGAATTTATTCCAGTTGTTTCAGGGAGTGAAATGAATGATGACCCCTTCAATCCAATTAGTCGCTATGCACGTGATCTAATTGCTGAAAAGGGGGATGATACGCCCATCTTTTGGATGCATCGTTCGGAACGCTTTTTTGAAAAACTGGCCACGCCAGATGTGACAATTGCCGACTTGATTGGTGACATTGATCCAATAAAAGCAGCCAATTTAAAGCTGAACTATTCAGATGAGAGAGTCCTACATTACGGGATGATTCCTCGCGCTAACCGTTGCATTTTCGTGATTAACGAATTGCCTGATCTTCAAGCACGCATTCAAGTTGCACTTTTTAACATACTGGAAGAAGGTGACATACAAATACGCGGGTTCAAATTGCGCCTTCCCCTCGATCTTCAGTTTGTGTTTACAGCAAATCCAGAAGACTATACCAATAGAGGAAGCATCGTTACGCCACTAAAAGACCGCATAGGTTCTCAAATTTTAACCCACTATTCAGCCGATATTCAAACCGCAAAAAAGATTACAGACCAAGAATCCGAAAAGCTGGAAAATCGTCATTGCAAAGTCCACGTTCCGGAATTGGCAAAAGACATTCTTGAGCAGGTGGCATTTGAAGCACGCGAAAGTGAATACATTGATGCAAAAAGCGGGGTAAGTGCGCGAATGAGCATAACCGCTTATGAAAATTTGGTGAGTACTGCAGAGCGACGCGCTATCTTGAACAACGAGCATGAAACAACTGTTCGTTTCAGCGATCTGATTGGAATGATTCCTTCGATTACGGGAAAAGTTGAACTCGTTTATGAAGGCGAGCAGGAAGGAACTTCATTTGTCGCCAATCACCTCATTAGTGAAGCAACGAAAACATTGTTCTTGACTTATTTCCCAAAAATCGAAAAGCTTAAAAAACAAGACCAAGAAACTCCGTATGACGAAGTGTTGAATTGGTTTTTTGAAGCAAATGCTTTTGAATTGTCCGATGAGGCGAGTGAAGAATCCTATTTAATGGCGTTGAATGCGATTGAACCATTGAAGAAATTGATTAAAAAATACCAAGCGAATGTTGCGCCAATAGATTCTCCATTTTTAATGGAATTCGTTCTTTGGGCGTTGGTGGATCTAAAGCAACTGTCTAAGCGAAGAACTGCCGATGGATTGGCATTCAATGATATCTATGATAACATGATTAAAGGATTGTAAGTTACGCCAAGAATAGAGGGAGGGTCTTTCCAAATTGGATCGATCCTCTTTTTTTTGTTTCGTTGGACGTACGTTAAAGAAAAAACTGGTGCTTGAAAACTGACTGATTTCCAATATTCCATGTTACCCCTGTGCCATTCGAACTCATTCGAATCGACATCGACGATTTCGGCATTCCATGTTTCGAATGGTACTTGTGTATCGCGTAAGCCGTTAAATCAAATAAGAACAAAAATCCTCCTTGCATCATCATACCATTTCCAAAACCGTTGTATTGATCTTGTTTGTCCGCATTCTTAAGCGCCAAATTGCGCAGCAGAAAACCACTACTAACATACAGCACATCGAGTCCTGTATTAAATAAAAAGATGTTTTCTGTCTTGCGTTGCAAGCGCATGGTTTCGCTTAACGTTTGCGGTGGTATCTCATTTTTTGCTCTTATGTATCCTGGAATGGCTAAACCAAGATTCACAACATTCCACATCACGTTCATTTGATGAAAGTAATGAGCCTCTCCCTTGGTTGTTGTTGCCCACCCTATTCCACTCACGATAAAGTTGGATGTTGCCCAACTACTCAATCCAATCATCAAACGTTGATCAATTCTTGATTTTTCTTCATGGAATTTGTTCAGCGCTTGGGCAAAAGAAACACTTGGGACAAAAAGTAGTAAAAAGAAAAGAAGCTTCATCTTTAGCGTCGAATTGGTGATTATTTATTGAAATAACGTTAACACACCTATTTATTCAGCCAAACAAGTTCTAACTCCGTTGGTTCTTGCATTCTTTCGGCAAGTTTAAAATAGCGTTCGGAAAGTGTCGACAAGAAATCTTGAGCCCTTTTTCCTTCAGCATATAATCCTTTTAGCTCATAAATTCTCCACATTTTCACTAGATGATCTATGAT
>CALPWQ020000133.1 GCA_943327315.2 Chitinophaga pinensis | reverse complement strand
TTATTGAACATTAAGTTTATTGCAAACCAATAAAAATTAATCTATCATGGCAGGAGGAAAAGAAACCCCTAGGCAGAAGATGATCGGTATGATGTACTTAGTACTTACCGCACTTCTAGCCCTTAACGTATCAAAGTCAATACTCGATGCATTTGTTGCAATCGAGGAAAACATCCAGGTAGCTAACCTTAGTGAGTATGCTCGTGGAGCTGAAAAGAAAGGTGAAATTTCATCAGTGGCGGCGGATACAACTATACCGGCAAAGCAAAAGAAAGCTAAATATTACTTGGCTGTTATACAGGACATTGATAAAATGACCGCAGAAAGAATCAAAATGATTGATGACATCAAAATTGAGATTCTAAAAAAATGTGGTGAAGATGTAACTACAGTAGGAGGTAAGGAAAGCATTATCTTTAAAAAGTACTCAGCAAATGATCCACTTTTACCTACACGCATGCACCTAGAGCATGTAGCTGGTAAGGACAAGTACGATGAGGCAATGGAAATCATGATTGGCGAGGACATTAAAAATCCGAAAGCTAGTGGAGCAGGTATGAAGTTGTGGAATAGCTACAACGACTACCGCAATCAATTGACCGAAAAAATCGCGAACTCATGGGTGCCTAATGAAGGAAAGAAATATTCTTTTAAGGCCCCTAAAATCAACACATTCAAGGATTTTGAAGATTTGAATAAGCAAATTGACAAAGCGATTAAAGCTTCGAATGTAAACAATGCGGATAAAGATGTAATTAAAAAGATCTATGCCAAATTGACAAAGCAGGAAAAAAGCACAGTGCATGAAATTGCAGGTGTGCACTGGATCGGAAAAACTTTTGACCATTCACCATCTGTAGCTGCGATCGCGTCTTTGTCTTCAATGCAAAATGAAATTCTTGCTGCACGTGCTGAGGCAATCGCTTTAATTCAAGAGCGTGTAGGTGGCAGTGAATACTCGTTTAACAAAATCATGGCTGTTGCCTTAGGTGACGAAGTTGCAACTGAAGGTGGAGACATCGAAGTTTCAGTAATGATGGCTGCTTTTGACTCTGACAGACAACCAGACGTTATAGTGACTCAAGGTGGATCAGTTTCTGAAACGAAGAACGGTATGGGTATTATCCGTACAAGAGCATCTGGAGGTAGCGAAATGGTATTGAAAGGCACGGTTTCTATTACCAACAAATTCGGAACCAAGAAGACAGAGAATTGGGAAAAGAAAATTGTTATCGTGAAACCTCAAGGAACTGTATCTTTACCGGAGATGAACGTTCTTTACAGAGGGTATAACAATTTAGTTGAAGGTGTTGCTGCTGGATACGAGAAGACTGATCTTCGTGGTACAGGGGTAACCCTAAAACCAGGTAAAAAAGCCGGTCAGTATATCGGAACAGTTACAACGACAGGTAGAGAAGCGTCTATTGATATTTATGGGAAATCATCTAAAGGCAACAAAAATGCCAAAGTGGGAACCTATAAATTTAGAGTTTCAAACCTTCCACCGCCGCAAGTATATCTTGGAACAATTGGGACAGGTTCATCGGTGAGTAAAGCAGCCGTGGCTTCAATGACCCGTTTGTTTGCGAAATACCCACCAGAAATTCCGTTGAATGCGACATTTGAAGTGGCTTCTTGGGAGATCACTGTATCAGGAGCGCCAAGATCAATTATGGGTTCAGGTCCGGCATTGTCTGCAGATGCAATTTCATTGTTAAAGCAAACACGTCCAGGTGCTAAAGTAAATATCTCTGCCAAATACAAAGGGATGGGGTATTCAGGAAACATGGCTACTATCATTACAGTTCAGTAAAAATTAAATAAAGGCAATATGAAAAGGCTAGTTATTGTATCAAGCGCTTTGGTCGCTGCATTCTTTTCTCAGGCTCAGCCTGAAGGAATAAATGGCGGGCCATTAAATGTTCCTGTAGATGGAATCGTTGATGGAGTATTTATCCAACAACATATTCCTACGAAACGATTGATTCCTTACGAATATGTGCGTGAAGCAGATGTGATATGGAGCAAGCGTGCATGGGAATTCATCGATGTGCGTGAGAAAATTAATTTGCCGTTATATTTTCCTATGGACGAGTATGATGCAGCAGGTAATTGGGTTAAAAACTCTAGTAGATGGAGTTTATGGACCGTACTGAAACATCATATTTTGGCAGGTGATATTCGATTGTTTTCTCCATATAATCCCAATGATTTCAATATCTTGGATGGTGACCAATTGAAATATCCTGTTGATCCAACTCAGCCTGGTTTAAATTTTTATACAGATAGTATTTACAGAAATGTGTTGTTCAGCTATTTTGGAACTTTGGGTGCTGAGTCTACAACGCCTTTGGCTAACAGCTATGGTGATGATAGTACAAGAACCTTAGCTGATGGTACCATTGAATACGTATATCCAGCTCGCGATACTACTTGGTTCACTTCGAAAGATATTGTTCAGTTTCGCTTGAAAGAGGATTGGTTCTTCGATAAGGAGCGTTCTGTGCTAGATGTAAGGATTATAGCGATTGCTCCGGTCGTTTTCCAAAAGGACGATGATGGAACTATTCAAAAGCTCGAAGAGAAATTTTGGTTGTATTTCCCGCAATGCCGTTTTGTTTTGAACAACTATTTCGTCTACAATGATCAAAATGACGCCCAGTGGATGAGTTTTGATGACTTGTTCTGGAAACGCAGATTTAGCAGTACAATTTACAAAGAGAGCAATACGTTCGATCGTAACATTGAATCCTATCGTATGGGTGTGGATGCACTCATGGAAGCAGAAAAAATCAAAGAAGAAATTCGTACCATCGAACACGATGTGTGGAGTTTCTAATCTGAAATCACTAAAGCCCCGTCCAATAGACGGGGCTTTTTTTGTGTCTATTATTTCTTAAGTAGACTACAATCATATCTTGCTATGCTTGATAGCAATTGTATCTTTGCACCATGATTAATTTAGAAAAGTTAGGAGTGTTCCTTCCGCAAGGATACCTCTTTAAAGATGTAAGCCTACAAATCAATAGAGGTGACAAAGTAGGCTTGGTGGGAAAGAATGGCGCCGGAAAATCAACTCTTCTTAAATTAATAGCGGGTACTCAAAAACCATCTGAAGGAAATATTCATAAACCAAAAGAGTGTACGGTAGGTTACCTGTCTCAAGACATTCGCATTGACACCTCACAAACGGTATTTAATTTTCTGTTTTTTTCGAATGACACATTAAATGCACTTAGAATACTAATAGATGATGTAAACCATCAATTGACTGTTCGGGTGGATTATGAATCGGATGAGTATGCGTCGTTGCTCGATCAGGTGAATGAGTTGAATCATTCGTTCAACTTGAATGAAGGATTTCAATGGGAGGAGAAAATCATGACTACCCTTACAGGGCTTGGCTTTTCTACGGATGAGATTGAACGGGAGTTGAGTACTTTTTCAGGAGGATGGCAAATGCGCGCTGAGTTGGCTCGAATCCTTGTAAACCGACCGGATGTCCTCTTGCTGGATGAACCAACAAATCACTTGGACATCATTTCCATTAGTTGGTTGGAAACCTATTTACAACGTTTTGAAGGTGCAGTTATCCTCATCTCTCACGATAGGTTGTTCTTGGACAATGTCACTAAACGTACCTTGGAGATTAGCCTTGGTAAAATCTATGATTTCCCGTTTGCCTACTCGAAATATAAAGTGGTCCGCGCCGAAGAAAAAGAACGTTTGGAATCTGCGAAGAAACAACAGGATAAGGACATCAAACACGCAGAAGAACTTATCGATAAATTCCGAGCGAAGAAGAACAAGGCTGCGTTTGCTCAGTCCCTCATTAAGAAACTGGACAAAACAGAACGTATTGAAGTGGAGAATGACGGGGTTGCGAAAATGAAAATTGCGTTTCCACTTTCCGTTCAGCCAGGGAAGTGGGTATTGGAAATGGAAAACCTTGGAAAATCATTCGGAGATAATCTATTGTTTCATAGTACGAATCTTACGGTAGGAAGGGGTGAAAAGATTGCACTGCTAGGACCAAATGGAGTAGGGAAATCAACCTTGCTAAAACGGATTTTGGATAAGTTGGATGGTGACGGAAAGGTTCATCTTGGACACAACGTTAATGTCACGTATTTTGCGCAAGACCAAGCCGAAAAGATTGATCCAACTAAAACGGTACTGGAAACGGTAGAATACGCTGCCACAGGTGGAATCCGTCGTGACTTGAGAAGTATTCTTGGGGCTTTCTTATTTTCTGGTGAGGATGTAGACAAGAAAGTGGGTGTGTTGTCAGGAGGGGAACGAACACGTTTGGCGCTATGTCAATTGTTGTTGAGTCCATCAAACTTTTTGATTCTCGATGAGCCAACAAACCATCTTGACATTCAAAGCAAGGAGGTCTTGAAAGAAGCACTAAAAAATTATGAAGGAACGTTTATCGTTGTTTCTCACGACCGTGAATTTTTAGATGGACTCACAAATCGCATTTGGGAAATTCAAGCGAAGCTCTTGCGTGTTCATCATTTCGACGTGAAAGAATACCTTAAAATGCAGTTTCAGCCTGATAATGAAAAAACCAAACAAAAAAATCAACAGATTCAAGAGGTGAAATCTGAACGCAGTCACGAGGAAACGAAGGAGATAAAGCGTCGGAAAAACCAATTGAGCAATCGAATTCAAAAGGTGGAAGATTTGATCAAAGAGCACGAACAATCCATCGAAAAATTGAATGCCCAAATCAGTGAGCTTGATTATTCCGATGAAGCTGCAGCCAACAAGGTACTTGCCGTTTTTGCCGAAAAAAAAGAATCCCTCGATCAATTTATGGAAGAATGGGAAAGTTTGACCCTTGAGATAGATTCTTTGGAGGATTAAGGCCGAATACTACCCCGTTTTTCGCGTTTATGACGCCGTCTATTCCGTTTAATTGATTTCTTCGCCTCTTTACTTTGCAAGGACCAATAATGCTTCTCAGCGGCACGCTTTTGCTTCTTGGCAATGCGACCCTTTTTCTTCCGTTCTTTCGCGATAATGGATTCAGCCTCTTCAACTGAAGCTGCCGTTTTTCCTGGTTTTGAACTGCCGCAAGAAGAAAATATTCCGAGCAACAATAGGAAGACGATAAAAAACGTTTTACTATTCATACTTTTGTAATACAATATCGATGATGAAGTTACGGCTAATTTTACTATTCTCACTTTCCTTGCTGTTTCTAGCGTGCAATAAAAACAAGAAAAACCCGGTACCTAGTATTCCTTTTGACATCATCATCGACATCAATTTACCGAGTTACAATGCGCTGATTAGTGTTGGGACCTATGCCTATGTGAATGGTGGATCCCGTGGAATCATTGTGTACCGACGAAGCATTGATGAGTTCATCGCTTTTGATCGTCATTCTCCCATGGATCCTGCTGGAACCTGCGGACAACCACTTTATCCAGATCCGAATAATTTCTTGACCCTGATCGACAGTTGCTCAACAGCGCGTTTCTCGCTTTATGACGGTTCACCGATCACAGGGTCAGAATTTGGATTGCGGATGTATCAAACCATCTACAACGGTACAAATCAATTGAGGATTTTTAATTAGTTTCGCCCTATCAATTTTTACCAATGAACGAGATTACAGTCACCATCATCGACCGCGAAGGAACAGCACATGAGTTAATTGCCCCTACTGACATGAATTTGAATGTCATGGAGTTGTGCAAATCCTATGAGCTTCCAGTGAAAGGCGAGTGCGGTGGTATGGCCATGTGTGCCACATGTCAATGTTACCTTGAGTCGGAAACTGAACTTCCAGAACAAAGTGATGCTGAATTGGACATGCTCGATCAAGCATTCTTCGTGAAATCAAACAGCCGCTTGGGTTGTCAGATTCACATTGCTGATGAAATTGATGGGATTGTGTTGCGCTTGGCGCCGGAGGTAGATTAGGGAGATTTCTCCATCTAAACGAAAGTGAATTCCGTTATCTTTGAATAGTGAATAAAAACCTTTACATCATTGCGGGATGCAACGGAGCAGGAAAGACTACGGCATCTTTTACTATCCTGCCTGAGATTTTAGCGTGTAAAGAATTTGTGAACGCAGATGAAATTGCTAAAGGACTATCTCCATTTCAACCTGAAAAGGTGCAAATTGAATCGGGTAGAATTATGTTGTCTCGTATCAATGAACTATTGGATACTGATGAAAATTTTGCTTTTGAAACAACATTGGCATCTAAAAGTTATAGAACGAAAATTCAAAAAGCTCAGCAGAAGGGCTTTAATGTAATTTTACTTTATTTTTGGCTGCAAAATATAGACTTGGCTATAGAACGTGTGAGAACAAGGGTTTTGGAAGGTGGCCATAATGTAGAAAGCCATGTGATTAAAAGGAGATATAAAAATGGTATCAAGAATTTATTCAATATTTATATGCCAATTGTTGACGAGGTTATGATTTTTGATAATTCTGAAGGGAAATATGAGTTGTTAGCCGAAAAAACAAAGGAAACACAAATTGATGTTTTAAATAAAATTAAATTTAACCAAATTAAGCAATCACTTGATGAAACAATTTAAGAGAACGTCAAACCAAAAACGAATTCTTGAGGGAATGGATAAGGTATATGAAAAACTTGTCGAGTTCAAAAAGAAAATGAATAGTGATTTGGTGATTTTAAAGGATGATAAGATAATTCATATTAATCCAAATAAATTGTAACAAATTGATTTCAATTCTAGAAGTTGATCGACTTCGTTTGTCTTAAGTAATCTAGCAATTCACTTTCCATTCTCCCGGAATCAAACACACGGGAATAGCTTCCATTTTGTGTTTGTTCACAGCATGCAAACGCCGGTATAAAGCAAGTACGGTCGTCTGACGGTCGGAAAGTGTACGTTCATCGCCTGTAAAATCCATTGCCCAT
>CALPWQ020000132.1 GCA_943327315.2 Chitinophaga pinensis | reverse complement strand
TCATGAGGGCTGAGGCACTCGAAGCCCAAGATCAATGTTGCCTTCGAGTACCTCAGGCAACAATTCTATAACCTCAGGAAACAACTCCACGAGTCTTAAACCAATAACATGAACTTCACTTAACGAAGCTGAAATCATGAGCGCTGAGGCACCGAAGCCCAAAATCAATGTTGCCTTCGAGAACCTCAGGCAACAATTCGAGTACCTCAGGCAACAATTCTATAAGCTCAGGCAACGACTCCACGAGTCTTAAACCAATACATGAACTTCACTTAACGAAGCTGCAATCATGAGGGCTGAGGCACTCGAAGCCCAAGATCAGTCGAAACAAGTTAATGAACTCATGGACTTTGTTCGAATTGTAAAACGTCTCTATGGGCAATCGCTAATTTTGGCAGTAAATAGGAATCGCCTTTAATCAGAGCACTTTTCTTCTTTCGATTCCACCCTTGAATTTGCTTTTCGCGCTTATAAGCTTCTGCTACATGCTTGTATTCTTCAACATACAATAGTTTTACCGGAAGCCTTTTCTTGGTGTGATTCGCGCCCAAACCATTCTGATGTTCTTTAAATCTTCTGCCAACATCAATGGAACTTCCTGTATAAAAACTACCGTCAGAACATTCAAGTATATACAAATACCCCTTCTTTAATTCTTTCAAAATTATCGCCTTTATAAATGAACAACTAGAATTAGCTGATCATTCTTGTTAGTGGTTTCATTATACAATTTACTGAATTTTCAGTATAATTAATTCTTGACGTCTGATGTTTTTTTTTTCAAAAATCCATGATTTTAATACCTTGGGAAAAATCTCACTTACCGAAGCTGCAATCCATGCAGGCTGAAGCACTCGAAGCCCAAGATCACATCCTTTCTGGCACCTCGACGCCCAACAATTTCATCGATGAAAGAATTACTTTAGCAACACTGGCACTCATTGCCAATCGCATCCGTTTGAGATTTTCATCCGTTTCGATTAGGATCGGTACCGTCTGATAAAAATGATTGTAGCTTTTGACCAATTCATACATGTAATTCGCCAATACGGCAGGAGAAAGCGTTTGACCCGCTTCAGCAATGACTGATGGATATTCTGTCAATAATTTTATGACCTCTTTTTCCTCGTCGTTTAAAGGGCACTCTTGAATAGTTCCTGCAGAGTAATTGGCTTTTGATAATAAGGAACAAATTCGAGCGTGGGTATATTGAATAAAAGGCCCAGTATTCCCATTCAATTCGATAGACTCTTCCGGATTGAACAACATCCGCTTTTTGGGATCAACCTTCAAAAGGTAGTATTTTAAGCCACCAAGTCCGATGGTATTGAACAAATGTTCCTTTGCCGGATCAGTCATTCCTTCCAAATGTCCTCGTTCGCGCGTCATTTCTGTTGCTTTCTCGACGACTTCAGCGATTAAATCATCCGCATCAACCACTGTTCCCTCGCGTGATTTCATTTTTCCAGAGGGCAGATCAACCATCCCATAACTCAGATGGGAGCAATTTGCCGCCCATGAATAGCCCAATTTCTCGAGAATCAAAAACAACACTTTAAAATGGTAATCCTGCTCATTTCCTACGGTATAGATGATTCCATTCATCTCAGGATAATCCTTGTATCGGTCTACTGCGGTTCCAATATCTTGAGTCATGTAAACTGCTGTTCCATCCGAACGCAAGACCAGCTTCTCATCAAGACCAGAATCTGTTAAATCGATCCAAACAGAACCATCCTCTTTTTTGTAGAAAACGCCTTTTTGAAGTCCTTCGACAACGATATCCTTGCCCAATAAGAAGGTGTCTGATTCATAATAACTTTTCTCAAAATCAACACCAATAGATTTGTAGGTGACATCAAATCCTTGGTAGACCCAATTATTCATTGTCGTCCAGAGCAGATACACTTGTGGGTCACGGGCCTCCCACTTCACAAGCATTTCTTTTACATCACGCAAGAGTGTGGTTTGATTTTTTGCTAAATCCTTGATTTTATCTTCAATACCGGCGAGTGCTTTTTCGTCCTTGCCTTCTTTGGCTTCCGTCAATCGCTTGAACTCTGCAACAACTGGATCACTGAATGATTCAAAGTTTCCTTCTTCCCACCGTCCAATGATTGATTTTGCTTCAGCATTGAAGTTACGGTCAAATTCCACATAGTATTTCCCAACGAGTTTATCGCCTTTCAACCCAGTATTCTGAGGGGTTTCACGTTCACCTTGATCATTTAACGGAGAAAAGCGTTCCCACGCAAGCATACTTTTGCAAATGTGAATCCCTCGGTCATTGATGATTTGTGTTTTAATGACTTTATGGCCATTTGCCTTTAATATTTCGGCAACAGAATAACCAAGAAAAATATTTCGGAGGTGTCCAAGGTGTAAAGGCTTATTTGTATTTGGCGAAGCAAATTCCACCATTAAAAGTGGTTTCGACTCAGGTTTTTCAGACCCGAAATTTGGATTCTTTTGAATGTCCTCGAGTGCATTTACCCAATATTCTGATGATAAATGAATGTTCAAGAACCCCCCAAGCACCTCTATTTGCTGAATGCCTTTAAATTCGGAAATCAGCGCAACGCGAATTTTCTCTCCAAGTTCTTGAGGCGATGCTTTCAGTGCTTTCACGAAAGGAAAAAGCAATAAAGTCAAATCACCAGAAACCTCTTTTTTTGTACGTTGCACTTGCACCATTCCTGAAGACACATCGGTTCCAAAAAGTGTTAAACTGTGGTGGAGTAAAAATTGTTTAATTGCGTGTTCCATCTTTTAATTTCGATTTTCAATGGTGCTCGCTACAGATTCCAATAATCCAAAAGCAACCTCAGCCATTTTATTCATTTTATCGTCCAAACAAGGATTAATCTCAACAAATTCAGTACATATGACACGTTGGTCTTTGCACAAACCAACTAGGATTTCTTTGGCTTGGTCAGGCGTAAGTCCATTTTTCACTGGTGTACCTGTTCCTAATGATGTCAACGACGGATCCATAGAATCAACATCAAAAGAGACATAAAGTATGTCACAATCTTCGAGAAGTCCCAGGGTTTGCTTCACAATTTGTGATGTTCCTTCCTCATTGACTTGACTTACGGGAATTACCGAAATCGAATAGTGGTCGATCAAGGCACTTTCTTGAATTTCAAAATCTCTTAAGGCAATAAAAACCAAGTCTTTCGCTAAAATTTTCGGCCCTGAAAACCCGATATTCTTCAAGCGCTCCCAAATGGCTATTGTATTTTGGTCAACCTCATTTGATTTACATTGCATATTGTCTTCGCACAAGGCAATGGCAAGTGGCATACCGTGCATGTTCCCTGAAGGCGTGGTATACGGTGTATGCAAATCCGCATGAGCATCAATCCAAACCAATCCCAAACGTTTGTCTGGGTACGTTTCTTTGATCCCCGCTATTGTTCCTGATGCTGAAGCATGGTCCCCTGCCAAAACCAGCGGAAAATGTTCGTCTGAAAGGCAGGCAGAAACTTGATTAGCGACAGACGAATAAACGTTCTCAAAACCATTGATTCTTTTGGCAAATGGATGCGCGTCTTTATGGTCCAATAACTCGTTTCGATCGGCAATGCGAACCATCGGGTAACGAGCAAAAAAACCATTTCCTTGACTTCGTGCAGCAGCCATCAAAGCATCCGCTCCCAAGGAAGATCCGCGAGTACCTGCGGCAATCTCAGATCGATTTATGAGTAAACTTATCTCCTTCTTCATACGTAAAAATAGTCCTCAAAATTAACACAAATACCCGACAGATAAACACGAAAAATGTGTAACCTTCGAATTGGTATACGTTTGCTTTTTTCATCATTGCTGATAAAAAAAATGTACTTTCGGCTTAAATTTCACTTCAATGAACAAGCTTTTTTCACTTTTCATTTTCCTTGGGTTCACCAGTTTCATTTCGGCACAAATTGCACCAGTATTCGAGAAATTTTCTGGAAAACTGGTTTACTCTGTTACGATTACAGATACTTCGCTTCAAAAAATGATTCCATCTCGACAGATGATTGTTTACACCAACGATACACTCATCCGCATAGAAAACACAACAGATCAACTTGGCTATCAGGTTATCATTAAACACTTGATTTTTAATAAGTCATACCTACTCCTGAACACTCCCATAAACAATTACGCGATCCAGACGGACTACAATGATGGTCAAGAAATAAAATACCCTTACAGCTATACACCTAAGCGTGGAAAGCGAAAAATTTTGGGACTGAAGGCAAAGCGATTGATGGTCAGTCATGAGAATTTCGCAGAACCACTTGAGTTTTTATACCTTCCGCAGTACACGTCAAAATACATCAATACTTTAGAGAATTTCCCTGGACTGCCTGTGCTTTATTACATTTCTTCGGTGGACGGAACCTACGAATACCGTTTAATTTCTATTGAAAAAACCACACCAAACCATGATCTTTTTGGAGTGCCCTCAGACTATAAACGAGTAACTTTCGACAACTTCTTAAACGAGATGTTACAGTACCAGCAGCAAAGCGAGGGAATCGAGATTGAACACGAATGATTCCTACTAACATCGAAGTGTTTATACTTCGATGATGGCGGCCTTCAATATCCTCATTGCCATATCTATCTTCGTACATTAAATTCACCGAATGGCAGAAAACGAGTACCGCGAAAAAGAACGCATCGACGAGGAAACTCAAGAGAGACCTACCGCTAAGCGCATAAAAGCGAAGAAGGAAGGAAAATCATCTGCATCAAAAGGTTCATTATCTGTTCTTTCCGGACGCATCGATGCGAAAAAAGTGAAAACCGCTTTTGGTTCCCTACTCATTTTAGTTTCCTTTTACACCTTTCTATCAAGTCTATCTTACCTGTTTACATGGGCTCAAGATCAGGACCAAGTACTCGATAAATCTCTCCTCACCTATCTTTTCGAAAATGATGAAAAGCCTGTTGACAATTGGTTAGGTAAATTCGGCGCTTGGACCTCTCACCTCTTCATTTTTAGATGGTTTGGGATCTCCTCATTCGGAATCTCTTTCCTTCTATTCATCTCAGGAGTTCGGGTACTCTTTGATGTTGAATTGGTACCACTTCGCAAATGGTTTGCACGAACTTCTGTATTGATTGTTTGGACGTCACTTCTTTTTGGTTTTTTTGCATCAAACATTAACTACCTAGGCGGGGGATTTGGCTTTTACACCAATGAATGGCTCGCTATGTCATTGGGACGATTTGGTTCTCTCTCGTTCATCCTTGTGATGGGGTACGTTCTTTCTGTTGTTTTATTCAATCCTGATTTTAAAGGAATTTTTAATCGTTTTTTCGGCGCTAAGGAGGAACTCGAAAATTCAACAGCGACTGCCGCAGCCAATAGTTCCGAAAACATGCTTTACGAGGACATTCGTGTTGTGAACAGCATCAAAGATGAGGAAATCGAAGAGGACAATATCACTGAAACCATTCATTTTGACCAAGCGGATGAAGACGATGATGAGGAATTTGATGATTCTGAATTGATTATCACCCACAAGGAGCCCGAACATGAGTCGGATGTAAGTGTATCTTCATTGACTGAAGAAATGGACCTTAGCGACATTGAAGATGAAACGTTCTCTGTAGACATCGTAAAAGCAGAAGAGCCGTTGGACACTGAGGATCTTGATCGACTAAGAAAAGAATACGGTGACTATGATCCTAAACTCGATCTATCTGATTTCATGTTGCCTCCAATCGACTTGCTGAAAGAATACGGAAACGGCGGTGTAACCATCAACAAGCAAGAATTAGAAGACAACAAAAACCGAATTGTTCAGACACTATCGCATTACAAAATTGAAATTGCTTCGATTAAAGCAACTCCGGGTCCAACGGTGACCTTGTACGAAATTGTCCCCGCTCCTGGTGTACGGATTTCAAAAATTAAAAATCTCGAGGACGATATTGCCTTAAGCTTAAGCGCACTTGGCATTCGTATTATCGCCCCAATTCCCGGAAAAGGAACAATCGGTATCGAGGTACCGAAATCAAACCCTGAGATGGTAAGCATGCGTTCACTAATCGCTTCAGAGAAATTCCAGAATTCTGATTATGAACTACCTATAGTTATCGGAAAGACAATTAGTAACGAAACGTACACCTTCGATTTAACCAAAATGCCCCACCTCCTTGTCGCAGGATCTACGGGACAGGGTAAATCTGTAGGCCTAAACGCCATACTCATTTCGATGCTCTACAAGAAGCATCCGGCGCAAGTAAAATTTGTCTTGGTCGATCCTAAAAAAGTGGAATTGACACTCTTCAATAGGATTGAACGCCATTATTTAGCAAAACTTCCAGGAGAAGAGGATGCCATCATTACCGATGTTTCTAAGGTGGTAAACACCTTGAATTCACTTTGCATCGAAATGGATGACCGCTATGAATTGCTCAAGGATGCAAGTGTTCGTACGATTAAAGAATACAACACGAAATTTATTGCCCGAAAATTAAATCCTGAAAAAGGACACCGTTACTTGCCTTACATCGTCGTTTTAATTGATGAGTTTGCCGATTTGATCATGACGGCAGGAAAAGAGGTAGAACATCCGATTGCCAGAATCGCGCAACTCGCTAGAGCCATTGGAATTCACCTGATCGTAGCGACTCAAAGACCTTCAGTCAATGTCATCACAGGTATGATTAAAGCGAATTTCCCAGCGCGAATTGCCTTCCGAGTATTGTCTAAAATCGATTCACGCACCATCCTAGATGCCTCGGGAGCGGATCAATTGATTGGACGTGGTGACATGCTCATCTCCAACGGGTCTGAATTAATCCGTCTTCAATGTGGCTTCGTAGACACGCCTGAAGTTGAAGCAATTTGTGCCTTTATTGGTGAACAAAGGGCATACCCAGAGGCCTTATTGCTGCCCGAATATGTAGGCGAAGGCGGTGATGGCGGAAGTGATATCGACATGAACGAAATCGATAACATGTTTGCGGATGCCGCGCGTATTGTCGTGATCAATCAACAGGGTTCAGCGAGCTTGTTGCAACGAAAACTTAAGCTTGGATACAACCGAGCCGGTAGAATCGTAGATCAACTAGAAGGAATGGGTATCATTGGCCCTTTCCAAGGAAGTAAAGCACGTGAAGTATTGTACAACGACATTGAAGCATTGGATGAGTTCCTGCGATCGAGGGGAATAATTTAGTCTTTACCAACGCCTATTTCATTAGAATCAGTAGTTTTGATGCCCAATGCTGATTCCTATGCGTACACTTATTGTTCTCTTCACTGCCATTCTATTTGGCCAATTATCAACGGCACAACTCAAAAGTCCTGAAGCATTTTTAGGCTTCC
>CALPWQ020000131.1 GCA_943327315.2 Chitinophaga pinensis | reverse complement strand
GATGGGTTTGCCAGGAAAATTTCTATTGAGGTTGATGTCGGAGTTGAAACTGTTGTTGAAGTACTGTGAATTCAGTGGATCGAGGTTGTTTTTCGACTTGTTGTCGGAGATGAAGTTCACATTGGAGTTAAAATCCCAATACGGATTGGATTTAGGTAATTTTCGGTGATTCCATGTGATGCTCAACTTGTTGTTGGCATCTTTCGATGGAAAGCCACTTCTGAATTGCTGAAAACCAACATCCAAGGACCCTGAAAATCCATAGCGCTTGGAGTAATCGAGTACATCGCGCACTCCCCAACTTCCACGAGAGTATAAATTGATATAGGCGGATGTTTGTAGATTTTGGTTAATCGGGAAGTAGTACCCTAAGTTCTGCACCCCAAATCCATACACTGATTGAGGAACGATTTCAGGAAACAATATCCCATGGGTGCGCTCTTTTTGTTGCGGAATCACACTGAAGGGCAATCCCAATGGTGTTGGAACTCCAGCAATCCATAGGTTCATTGGTCCGGTGACGATGCGCTCTTCTGGAATCATGATGGCGCGTGACAACTGAAAGTGGTAATGCGGTTCTTCGAGGTCGCAGGTGGTGAATCGGCCTTCCTTGAAGTGAATCTCGTCGTTGGGTTGACGCTTAGCAACACCCATGTACAAGAAAAGCTCATCTTGCTTGATGGCCAACTCCTGAATGAATCCTTTTTCTGTATCGAAATTGTAGCGAACCGTAGCGGCTTTGACTTCTTGCGCACCATCTGTAAATACGGGGAATTCAACGCGGTTGCTGTCGGCATCGTAGGCATATCGAGCCTCCATCTCGTTTTTTTCGAGGTCGATGAGAATGTAACCCGCTTTCATGGAGATGTCTTCGGTTTTTACACTTGCATCTCCGTAGAGGTGTACTTGTTTTCTTTTGACGTCGTTGTAGATAGAATCTCGAGCGCTGTAGGTGATGATTTGATCGAAGCTGTCATCGTTCAATACTAAAGTGTCCCGCTGCTGTCCAAACGCGTTGGAGGGCATGCACATTATTAACAATGTACCGAAGATAAGTATCGCTATGGATCTATTTTTGGTCAAACCGACTGGGTAAATTTGTAACGTTATGACAGATAAACCGGTCACAAAACTAAACAATAAGCGTCTTACGATGGATAAAATATCGACATATAACAGAAAGGTCGCTACTTTATTGCTTTTCAGCGGGCTGTATATGTCCAGTGTTTTGGCTCAGAACACAGCCAAAGATCGGCCTACAATCAAAACGGTGGTCATCGATGCAGGTCATGGCGGAAAGGATCCAGGTTGTCATGGTGCTTCGGCAAACGAGAAAAATGTGTGTCTGACCATTGCGCTGAAATTGGGGGAATTGATCAAAAAGAAGTTTCCAGAAATCAAGGTCGTTTACACGCGTGACAAGGATGTGTTTGTGGAATTGGACGAACGTGCCAACATTGCGAACAAGGCGAAAGCCGATTTATTCATTTGTATCCATGCCAATGCTGCTTCGCCAGCTGCGTTTGGCGCTGAAACCTATGTGCTTGGTCTTCACCGCACAGAATCCCAGCAACATGTGGCAGAACGTGAGAATGCCACCATTTTCCTGGAAGACGACAAAGGGGAGAAGTACAAGGAATTCGACATGTCACCGGATGCCTTGATTGCGCGTCAAATTCAATTGGCGGTGTTTTTAGATCAATCGATTTTGTTTGCAGAAAAGCTTCAGAAGGAATTTAAAAGCATCGGTCGTTACGATCGTGGGGTGCGTCAAGCGGGATTTTTAGTACTTTACAAGACGACAATGCCAAGTGTGTTGATTGAAACTGGGTTCTTGACCAATCCAAACGAGGAGAAATTTTTGGCAGATGCGGATGGCCAGACGAAAATGGCGAATTCCATGTTTGCGGCATTTGAGAAATACAAGAACGAATTGGAGGGGGTTGATGGTCAAACAACGAATACAACGCAAGGAACAACGAATAGCCAAGTGAAGCCAGAGGTAAATGAAGAAATTAACCTTGTGGACAAGGTTGTTTTTCGTGTGCAGATTGAAACATCATCCACGAAAATAGCCGCTACATCGTCTCGTTTCAAAGGGTTTCAAGTGTTTGAATACCTGCAAGATAATTTATACAAATACACCGTTGGAACATTTGTAGGGGACTATAAATCAGCCAATGACTACAAGAACAAAGTGAAAGGGGAAGGATTTGTGAATGCTTTTGTGGTCGCCTTTCTCAATGGAGAGCGAATTAATTTAGAAAAAGCTATTAAATTAGCACAAAAATAAGATTTTGAAAATCTCAAAAGAAATCAAAGCCGGTGTCATCTCCATTCTCGCAATTGCATTGCTCGTTATGGGGATCAATTTTCTGAAAGGAAATAGTTTTTTCGGAGGAGATGAAGTGTATTACGCCTACTTCCCAAATTCGGGTCAATTGGCAGTAGCCAGTGATGTTACGCTAAATGGCGTAATCGTTGGGAAAGTATTGAATGTGGAATATGTGGGTAGCAATTCTCCCGAAAAGCGCGTAAAGGTTTCCTTTAACATCCAGAACAGCAAGGTGAAAATCCCGAGAGGATCTGTGATTGAAATTGGCTCCTTGGACTTGTTCAGTAAGGGAATGTTGTTGAATTTGAATGCAGATCTATCCAAAGGATTTCACAAGCCAGGGGATGTGATTCAAGGCAAATTGGCCGTTGACATGATGGCTCAGGTAAAGTCGTATGCAGACCCTATATCTCAGAAGGTGCAAGGGATGATGAGTTCCATCGATAAAATGATCAACTCAGTTTCTGCGTTTTGGGACACCACCGCAACTTCGCAATTGGAAGGGAGTTTCAAGGAGATTAAAATTGCGATCAAACGTTTTGGTACCGTTGCAGAAGACGTGAGTATGTTGGTGACGGAAGAGAAGGCGAAGCTGGGAAGAATCATGACCAACGTGGAAAGCATCACCTTAAACCTAAAGAAGAGCAACGACCAAATCGCTGGGATCATTGGCAATGCAAAACGCATCACGGATGATCTCGTCACCGCAGATTTCAAGAAAGTTGTGGGAGACGCTCAACAAACCATCAAAACATTGAATGCCGTCCTTGAAACAGCGCAGAAAGGCGAGGGGACACTCGGAAAATTGTTGGGTGACGATAAACTATTCAACGAATTGGTCGAAACGAACAATGAATTGCAAAACTTAGTGAACGATCTTCAATTGCACCCTGAGCGCTACATTCATTTCTCTTTGCTTGGTGCAAAAACAAAAGGTGTTCCATTGACTGCCATTGAAGAAAAGAAACTTCGTCAACTCATCGATTCAATACCCGATTAATCCATGCTGTCCATCATCCTTTTTGCCGTACTCGCCATCGTAGGAATCGGCTTTTTCGCATACAATGTTCGCAAGGTCCGTTTCAATATTCTTCTAGGTCGTCCAACTGACCGCACAGACAACGCTTCAGAACGTTGGAAAACCATGACACTCGTTGCTTTGGGGCAGAAGAAAATGTTCACCCGTCCAATTCCAGCTTTGTTGCACCTTACGCTCTATACCGCTTTTGTGATTACCCAAATTGAGTTAATCGAGATTTTTGCAGATGGATTAACAGGAGGACACCGTACCTTCGAAGATGTTTTAGGAGGATTTTACACCTTCATGATCAGCTTCATTGAAATCCTGACTGTTTTAGCGCTCATTGGAACCATTGCCTTTTTATCGCGTCGCAATCTCTTGAAATTGCCACGGCTGAACATGAAGGAATTGGCAGGTTGGCCGATGAAGGATGCCAACTTGATTTTGATCATGGAAATCGTTTTGGTGGCGTGTATCTTCACGATGAATGGCGCAGATGAAGCGGCTCAACTGCAGAAGGGCAATGTGGGGTATGGGTTTGCAATCAGTTCATTCCTTGGACCTTTATTTCTAAACATGACCGACAATCTAGAAACACTCCACACGCTTGAAATGATTGGCTGGTGGGGACATATCATCATGGTTTTTGCCTTTTTGAATTATCTTCCATACTCAAAGCATTTCCACATCTTACTGGCTTTCCCGAATACCTACTATTCAAACCTGGAGAAGAAAGGGAAGTTCACCAACATGGAATCGGTGACTGCAGAGGTGAAATTGATGATGGATCCTAATGCAGATCCTTACGCAGCTCCTACGGAACCACAAGCGGAGCCTCAGCGCTTTGGTGCAAAAGACGTGACGGATTTGACGTGGAAGAATCTTTTGGATGCGTACACATGCACAGAATGTGGCCGTTGTACTTCTTCGTGTCCGGCGAATGTAACCGGAAAGATATTGTCACCGCGTAAAATTATGATGGATACGCGTGATCGTCTTGTGGAAGTGGGTGAGAACATGCGCAAGCACGGAAAAGACTACAATGACAACAAAAGTTTATTGGGCGATTACATTACCGAAGAAGAAATTTGGTCATGTACATCCTGCAATGCCTGTGTGCAGGAATGTCCAGTGAACATCGATCCATTGTCCATCATTGTAGATTTGAGACGTTACCTGGTCATGGAAGAATCAAAGATGCCGAGCGAGTTGACAGGTATGTTGACGAATATCGAGAACAATGGTGCCCCATGGCAGTTTTCACAAAATGACCGCTTGAACTGGGCAAAAGAAGATTAAAACGAATTTTACGTATTCAATAGCGAAAGAGATATGGGATTGAATGTTCCAACAATGGCGGAAATGATGGCACAAGGAGAAACTCCTGACGTGTTGTTTTGGGTTGGATGCTCTGGGAGCTTCGATGACCGCGCTAAAAAGATTACAAAGGCATTGGTGAAGATCTTGAACGAATGCAAGGTGAATTTTGCGGTATTGGGCACAGAAGAAAGCTGCTCAGGAGATCCTGCAAAGCGCGCTGGAAACGAATTTACCTTCCAAATGCAAGCCATGATGAACATTCAAGTGCTCAATGGCTACGAGGTGAAGCGCATTGTTACAGCGTGCCCTCACTGCTTCAACACCTTAAAAAATGAATACCCAGAGCTCGGCGGAAATTACGAAGTGATTCACCACACGCAATTGATTCAAGACTTGATCAATACAGGGAAACTCGTTTTGAAAGACGGTGGCGTTTTCAAAGGACAGAAAATCACTTTCCATGACCCGTGCTACCTTGGACGTGCAAACGATGTATACGATGCGCCGCGCACCTTGATTGAAAAATTGGATGCGGAACTTGTCGAGATGAAACGCTGCAAAACGACTGGTTTGTGTTGTGGAGCAGGCGGAGCACAAATGTTCAAGGAAGCAGAAAAAGGAAACAAGGAAATCAACGTGGAGCGCACAGAAGATGCATTGGAGACAAGCGCAACGATTATCGCGACTGGCTGTCCATTCTGCAATACCATGATGACCGATGGCGTGAAGAATTTCAATAAAGAAAATGAAATCCAAGTATTGGATGTCGCAGAACTTATAGCCAATGCTGCCGAATTATAAATCGATCCTTCCAGAATACAGTGACAACTGTCGGATTTGGCTCTACACGGCCAATCGGACGATTACGAGCGCAGAAGAACAAGAGATTTTGCCTGTATTAAATGATTTCGTTTCCAAATGGGCAACACACGGGAAAGGCATGCGAGCTACCAGTACGATTATCGACCAGCGTTTTATAGTGATCGTTTCAGATGAAGAAGTGACATCGGCTTCAGGTTGTTCAATTGATTCTTCAGTTCGACTAATTAAATCCATTGGAAGTCAGTATAATATAGATTTTTTCAACAGATTGAAAGTGGTGATTTTAAATGAAGGTGAGCAAGCTTATGTTTCTATTCATAGCTTGTCGAAGTACCCGAATGCACTCGTTTATAATCCATTGATTCAGTCACTTGGAGAATTGAGAAATACATGGCTTGAGCCAGTTACAAACAGCGCCTTACTTTCTGTTTGATTTCTTTTCTTTCGGTTCTAAACGAATTCCACCCACAAGTCGCAAGGTGTAGAACGTCTGGTTGTAGGTCAAGGAAGTGAAACGGATGGACTTGTTATCAAAATCGGTAACGAGAAAAACAAAATACCTCGGATCCGAATAGCCACCGATAAATCGAATGTCGTAACGTGGTTGCAAGCCCGTGAAGGAACGCGTTTCCCCATTGACGGTATAGAACTTTGTCTGCAAGACACCCCCAACTCCTGCAAGGATAGAGAACTGCCAATTGTTTATTCGATTCACATACGCATATCCAGGAATCACACCGATGTCCAAAGCACCAAAACTTGATGCTGAAAGTTTTGTGTTTAAACTGTCTTTGAATTGAAGCGGGATGACCGATTGGTCTTGATTTCCCACACCGAAAACATCGAATGTATTGCGTAAATACCAGGTATGTACAGATTTTTCATAGTGTCCGTTTCTCCCGCGCAACGCTTGCATCTTGAAGTCCTTGTTGTGAAAATACCAAGCATTTACAGAAAAACTCGTTGTTGACGTTGCACTTCGTATATCATTGGGCTTTAGCTTCGTAAGTGTATCATTCCAATGATAGGCATTCTTTATCGCGTAACCGGTAAAATTTCTAAAGTCCACATCGAAAAATGTTTTCTTGATCGTGAAATCGACACCTAGATTTATCGGAAGGGTATGGCCAAATCGTCCTGCAGCGCGCATCTCAATGGGCAAGGGGATGCCAAGGCGAATGGAAAACCATTTGTAGCTACCTCCCAAACCAAGGACAGCACGAAAATTATTCTTGTAATGCAGCTTATCCACCCCATCTTGGAAAGAGGATTTCAAAGTGAATGGTGCACCTGTATACCCGATGTCAGAAAACAACACGATTTTGTCATTGAAAAGGGTGTACGGCAAACTGTCCTTCTTCGCTTGAGAAAACGAAAAATGGCTTATGATTAGCAGCGAAAATACAAAGCGATATTTAGTGTAGAATGCCTTCAAGTCCAAGGATAAATGCATATTCTTTTGCAATTTCTTTTCGTTCTTGTGTACGTCCTGATCCACCGCCATGTCCTGCATCCATGTTGCAATCAAAAACAAGTGGATTCGCATCGGTTTTCATCTCACGCAATTTAGCGACCCATTTCATTGGCTCCCAGTATTGTACTTGTGAATCATGATAACCTGTAGTTACGAAAATCGCAGGATAATTCATCGCATGCACATTGTCGTAAGGGGAATATTTCAGCATATACCAATAGAAATCAGCTTCATTCGGATTTCCCCACTCTTCATATTCGCCTGTTGTCAATGGAATGCTTGTGTCTAACATGGTTGTCACCACATCCACAAAAGGTACTTGAGCAACAACTCCTTTCCAGAGGTAAGGCGCCATGTTCAAAACTGCACCCATCAGCAATCCACCAGCACTTCCTCCTTGTGCATAGATTCTGGTTTTATCGCAATAGCCCGCCGTTCCAAGG
>CALPWQ020000130.1 GCA_943327315.2 Chitinophaga pinensis | reverse complement strand
TAAATACGTGTGATTCGGACTAACGGCAATGACGTTGTCGAACACATTGGTTTGAGCATTCATTCCAAATGAAATGACGAGCATTGAAAACGAGATTGAAATTCTCGAAAACAGTTTTGATGGGTTTAAATTTTTTTTCATTTTTTTTTGTTTAATAAATTGTTTCATAACGTTAAACAAAATGACAGACAAAAGGTTGAGAAATTATAGATTAAAATATTTTATGACATTATATTTTTAAAAATACAATCAACTTATAATCATACACTTGAAAAAAGAAAAAACCCATGCAGCCTAGTTTTCCGAAGCTTCAGAAAACACGATTAGGATTGCCGACAGTCGTTGTAATCTGCTGTTCGAATTTCTTCTCTACTCGATTTCTCGAGTTGCAGCCCGCCATTGCTTGCCTGAGACTTTCCTGAAGGTCAAAAAATGTAAGCTTCAAGATGATACTGCATGGGCTCCACTTTTGGTGGATCGAGTCACTGCACCTTCTTTGAGGTTGTACCCGTGGTGTAAAAGTACGAAAAGTATGACGTCACTTGCTTAGTCATCTTCAAGAATAATCCATCTATGAACTCATTGCATTCTTAACTTTCAATTATTCCTTATCTTCGTGCCCTATGCAAAGGATTAAAAAGATACTTTACAAACTTCTTTCTGAACGGCAATACCTGCGTATTCTGCATCGGTCATTTTACCTTTTGTACGACCTTGGGCTTTTAAAGAACGACAAGCGTTTCAAATTTCACTATGCGGTAAAGAAACTCATCAAGCCAGAATACACGGTTGTGGACATTGGTGCCAATCTTGGATATTTTTCACGAAACTTTGCGCGATTGGCTTCAAAGGGAAAAGTAATTTCAATTGAACCGGTGCCACAATTTTTTGAAGTTTTGGATGGATTCATGAAAAGGTATCCAAACTCCGTGCGCTACAATGTGGCTCTTGGCATGGAAGAAGGAACGATTACCATGGTATTGCCTAAAACCAACGGGATGATTCGCACTGGACTTCCCCATATTGCAGAAAGCGAAGACGAACAAAAACAACACGACACGAAGGATGTTAAAATTGTTAAGGGCTCCGAATTGTTAAGTAACCTGGAGCGTATTGATTATATAAAATGTGACATCGAAGGGTATGAGCTGAATGTCTTTAAAGAAATTCGCCCTCTACTTGATCGTCATAAACCAATTGTTCAAATTGAGATTTCGCCAAAAAATCTGGATGAAATGTGCCTCTTGTTTGCCGATTTAGACTATGTACAATACGGGATTGTCAACGGTAAAATTGTCCTAGAAAATGGCTTACAGCTCGAAGAAGGTGATTTTTTATTTGTGCACAAAAGCAAAATCGACCTAGTACATTGAGGTCAGTTGTGTTATTTTTCAAGCATTACCTATTCAACTGCTAAATTCAGAAAACATGAAAAAGATAGTTGCCCTAGCTCTATTTGTCCTCGGAATTACTGTTCAATTAAATGCACAACGGATGATGGATGGATCCCGAAGTACTGTTGGATATATTGAAAACGGACGCGTAATGAACAGTTCACGCTCTACAATCGGCTACATCGAAGACGGTAGAATATTAAATGGATCTCACTCAACATTGGGATATATTGAAAATGGTCGTGTGATGAATGGTTTGCGTTCGACGATTGGATACATTGAAAACGGTCGTGTGATGAACAGTTCACGCTCTACAATTGGCTACATCGAAGATGGGCGTGCAATGAACGGTTCACGCTCAACGATTGGCTATTATGAATCTGTGCGTGGCGAGGATGCCGCAATCTTCTTCTTTTTCTTCTTTTTGTAAGAGGAAAAGAAACTATTCCCCTTCATTAGCGTCGCTCGCCGAAACATTTTTGATTCGTTCCAGCTCCATTTCAGTGTTTTTTGAGCGTTCGCGTTGAAGTTCCAATTGATGTTGCAACGATTCGATTTGCAATTCGAATTCTCTCGTTTTCGCTGAATGTACCTTCATCTCATCAATTTCTCCGTCTTTCGACTTGAATTTACGGTACGCAAAAACATAGGAAATCGCATATCCACCAACAACTGACCCTAGAATAATCAAGCTTAGCGGAATTGTTGGTTTCCAAAAAATCAAGTGAACTTGAATATCAGTCCAATTCAAGGTTGCAAAAACAACGGTCATTGTGCCAATGACTACACTTAAAACAAATTTTGCTTTTCCAACAAACGATAGATTTTCCCAGTATTCTTCCATGGTATTTATTTGAGAACGAAAATACTAAATCTCTTAACTTGACAAATTCTTTCATCTCTTTTTTATCATTCTTTCATCTTGACCACAAAAAGAGATTTGATTTTTTGTCGATTATCCTATCTTTACGGCGTCCAAAAATTTAAGCATGGCAAATACATCAGATATCAAAAACGGTTTGTGCATCAAACACAACGAAAAATTATTTCAAATTATTGAATTCCAACATGTAAAACCGGGGAAAGGTCCTGCTTTTGTTCGCACAAAAATGCGTCAAATCGAATCTGGCAAGGTACTCGACCATACTTTCTCAGCTGGACATAAAATTGATACGGTACGTATCGAGAACCGTGAATACCAATATTTGTATCAAGAGAGTGATGATTACGTGTTCATGAACAATGAATCATTTGAGCAGGTGAACATCCCCGGGAAAATGGTAGAAAAACCTAAGTTCTTGCAAGAAGGGATGATTTGCAACATTTTGTTCCATGCGGAAGAAGAGTTGCCACTTGTTGTTGATTTGCCAATGTACATCATCTCTGAAGTTACCTATACCGAACCTGGAGTAAAGGGTGACACAGCAACAAACTCGATGAAGCCAGCAACAATTGCTACGGGAGCTGAAGTAAAAGTTCCTTTGTTCATTGACAACGGTGAAGTGATCAAAATCGACACACGCACGGGTGTTTATGTTGAGCGTGTAAAAAACTAATTCGTAAATCAATTAAATACGTCAAGGGATTCATTCGGATCCCTTTTTTTATATGCCAATTCTCCGCCTCGAATCCATTCACCTGCATTTTGAAACGATTCCTGTTCCAACAACAGAATGGGACGATCTCGTCGCTGTCTTTCTTCACGAAGCATTGGGTTCGATTCCCCAATGGCGAAATTTCCCGACCCTCCTCTGCAAATCGATTGGTCTAAATGGAATTGTTTATGAGCGACAAGGTCACGGTGAGTCTTCCCCACTTTCGGCACCACGCGACAAAAACTATTTGCACAACTACGCACTAATCGAACTGCCCCGTTTCCTCGAAGAAATTCTTCCTCCCGAAAAGAAAATAATTCTTGTTGGACATTCTGATGGTGGGAGTATTGCCCTACTCTATGCGAGTGCTTTTCCAAAACGTGTTGCTGGCATTGTCACGATGGCGGCGCATGTCATCAATGAACAAGATACGATCACTGGAATTGGTCCTGCAGTTGAAGCCTTCCGTCAAGGCAAACTCGATAAACTCAAAAACTACCACGGCGACAAAACAGAAGAATTGTTCATGGCTTGGTCAAACACATGGACAGCAGATTATTTTAGAGATTGGGATATATCGGAAGACATCAAGGGAATTCAAGCGCCTGCTTTTATTTTACAGGGTCAATTGGACCAATACGGGACCGAAAAGCAATTGGAGATTTTAAAAACAGTTCTTCAAAACACCTGCACCATAGAAATGCTTCCTGGATTGGGACATCATCCACATTTGGAAGCATTGGAAAGTATAATAGCTCGAATTTCGAACTTCATCCAAATAGAGATTTTCAAAAAATAATGCAAAGAATGAACTTTCCATATCCTTGATTGGTTATCCCTATTATGAGCAAGGAAGAGTTTATCAACCCAATTGACAAGGACAAAATTACAGAGAATCCGCATTCTTTGGAATACGCGCATCATGCGGGCAGCGCCTTGATTAAGCCTGAAGACCAAGGGAAAATAAAAGGAAGGGCCTTGTCAGCGATGGAGCACCAGACAGACATGCAGTTGAATCAGATTTATGAGCAAATGCAATTGTTGGCCGATCAAGCAAAAAAACTTCAGGACCGCAAGAATATTTCTGAGTTCATTTATACGGCTGAAATGCGCTTCGAACCGCTGATCAATCACACCTATCATTTGTATCAGAAAGAAAACGGCCACTATTTATTGTCGCTCATCGCACCGTACCAATGGGGAAGATCGGGTGCGGCATTTACGTGGGTAGCCACTGTGAAGCTGCTTGCTGACCACACTTGGGACGTTCTTGACAAGCCGGCTGAAAGCGGAATTTAATGGCTTTTATCTATAAGTTACTTGTAATTAGTTACGAGTTACTAATTACGAGTTACCTAATAGCTCAATTAAATCTTGGACACAAAACTAAGTTAACATTAATTAGATTTGTGTATGTCAAAACATCGAAGAAATAAAAACCTCAAAACGAAAACTCCACAATTTGTAACTGGTAATTTGTAACTGGTAACTTTTTGAAAGTCTTTTGTCTTCACTGTTGAATTCGATCTTACCTTTAGAACCATTCTAAGAGATCAAAACCTCAAAACGAAAACTCCACAATTAGTAACTGGTAATTTGTAACTGGTAACTTTTTGAAAGTCTTTTGTCTGAATGTCTTTGAGCGAAGCGGTCTTTTGTCTATTAATATTGTCTTTCAAACTTCGAAGTTCAAAGGTTCCAAGAAGTTGTCCTAAAATCTTGACGTCTTAAAGTCTTATTATCTAAGCTACCTGACAAACACCCACTCTTTCTCCGAAGACAAATTCTCGGCATACGAATACCCATCTGTAGCGTACAACTTTAATTCTTCTGGATTTTTAATATCCTGCTGAACGATATACCTCGCCATAGCGCCACGCGCATGCTTCGCATACATCATCACGATTTTGTACTGCCCATCCTTAAATTCTTTAAAAACAGGCGTAATGACGGGGCTTTTCAATCGCTTCTGATCAATGACCTTAAAGTACTCGGCAGAGGCAAGATTGATGATGGCCTCATCTTTCTCAAGTTCTCGCTTCAACACATCTGTTGGTTTGCTGCCCCAAAACTGATAAAGCGAGCTTGCTTTTGCTGATATTTCCCATCGCGTTCCCATTTCTAAGCGATAAGGTGTCATCAAATCCAATGGCTTCAAAATTCCATAAAGACCGGATAAAATTCGAATGGATTGATTTGCACGATTTAATTCATCTTCAGAGAAGGAATGAACATTCAAACCTTTGTACACTTCTCCGCTAAAGGCAAAAGCAGCGGGAATAATCTCATCGGTTTGACAATTCGGAAATTCAAATTGTTTGAATCGCTGCACATTCAATTCCGCCAAATCACGAGAAATACGCATCAAGTCCATGATTTTCTTCACGTTCATTTTTGCCAATTTCTTCACAAGAACCCTTGTTTCTTTTTCAAAGAATGGCAAAGTAACACCTTGACATTTAGGCACATTGGAAGTGTCAATTGATTTTGCTGGTGACAATACGATTTTCATGAATTATGCTTTTATACAAAAGTACATTTGCCTTCGGATTTCTAGTGAATAATCTCCTTTGTTTTTTTTTGATTTTTTAACAAAATCTCAGTAATTTGGCAAAGTTAATTCTAAACCAAACCATGAAAAAACTTTTTCTTTCCCTATCCATTATTTCGTTTGTATGGAGCACGGAACACGTTTTCTCCCAAAGCAACTCCGAATCAGGAGTTATTTATTGTGAGTCTTTCGGTGTATCCCGTCCATTGCGAGAACTTGCTGAAGAGAATCCAGCAAACTTGAAAAAAATTGACCGCGAGCATAAACGTGAGAAAATCAAAGAGTCAAAAGACCGTAAAACACGTGATCCTCAAGACTTCAAATTCACTGTTGAACAAGATGGCTTAGCGTATGGAAACGACCAGTCGTTGATGCAAACAGAAATGGGATCGCGTCCAGCGCCAACTCAAAAAGTAAATGTTGCCGGTCAGCAAGCAACATCTTTCCGTCCAATGGATCCATCTGGAGCTATTGGTCCGAACTATTACGTTCAAATGATCAACTCAACAACGATTCGTGTGTACAACAGCACCACTGGAGCAACGGTTGGAAACGCTGTAACACTTGGAACACTTTGGAACCCAGATTTGAGTGCCAATGACGGTGACCCAATTGTCATGTACGATCGCTTCGCTGACCGTTGGTTCCTGGCTCAATTTGGATCAACCGGAAACAAAATATACATCGCAGTATCCACTACGAATGACCCGATGGGTACATACTACACCTATACCTACACGTCACCACAGTTCCCTGACTACCTTAAATTCTCTATTTGGCAAGACGGGTATTACATGACTTCTAACCAAACTTCACAAAAAGTGTTTGCGTTCGAACGTACAGCAATGCTAGCAGGAAGTGCAACAGCTCGTTCGGTATATGCATCTTTCAATCCACCAGACGGAGGTGGTTTCTTCTGTCCACTTCCAGGTGATGCGGATGGGAATGGTGGATTGCCTGCAGCTGGAACTGCTTGTCCTATTTTCTCCTATTCTGACAATGCTTGGGGTGGCGGAACAATTGACGGTATTCAAATCTATCAAATGGCTGTCAACTGGACACCTACCACACCAACAGCAGCAATCACCTTTGTTTCTGCAGTAGCAACATCAGCGTTTGATGCTTCTTATAATTCCGCTTGGAACGATATCGCGCAGCCAGGAACAACACAAAAGCTTGATGGTATCGGTGGGGTATTGACTTACCGAGCGCAGTGGAGAAAATGGGCAGGTTACAATACAGTCATGTTGAACTGGGGTGTAAAAATCAGTACGACTCAACGTTCGATCATGTGGGCTGAATTGCGCCAAAATCAATCTACTGGTGCATGGTCAGTTTACCAACAGCAAATCTACACACCAGACACGTACTACCGATGGGTAGGATCAATCGCTATGGATGACCTTGGGAATATCGGTCTATGTTATGTGAAATCTGGTTCTGCTACAGTTTACCCAAGTTGCGCGTACACAGGACGTCTAGCATCTGACCCTTTGAATCAGATGACCTTTGCAGAAACAATTGCTGCAGCTGGCACTGCCTCTTATTCAGGCGGTGGTAACCGTTTCGGAGATTACTCGCAAACAACCTTAGCGCCAGACGGCTCAACATTCTGGCATACAAGTGAATATGGCGGCACGAACTCTAGTTCGATTCGTACACGCGTTTACTCTTTCCAATTGGCGTTGCCGACAAATGCCAATGTATCGATTGCATCAAGTGATGTCGACAACTCAATTTGTGCTGGTACGTCTGTGACATTTACAGCAACTGCAACAAATGGAGGAACAAATCCTTCATACCAATGGCAGTTGAACGGAGCAAATGTTGGAACGAATAGCCCTACATATACAAATCCGAGCTTGACTTCTGGAAGTATTGTGACGT
>CALPWQ020000129.1 GCA_943327315.2 Chitinophaga pinensis | reverse complement strand
CCATGAAAAATTTTATCCCTCGAACAACGGTGAACAACCTTCACCTGTTCTCAGTCTTCACGAGCATTGCTCGCTCTGGTACTGTTCCTCACTCTGAAATACAGTGGGGCTTTTTGTTTTGTACCCCGCCTCAAAAGGAATGTAAGTTTCAAAGTAAAAATCAAATCCTCGCTCTCGCTCTGTTTATCCCGTCGGGGTCGAACAAAATAACAGCGATGAAATAGATCCCTCGCTCTCGCTACCAATATGAAACAATCTAAATGTTACCCAGGGTAAACCATTAAAATGGTTTTTCCATTTCCATCATAAACCACCACTGCACCCCGGGTTAAAACCTATTGCCAGAATAAAGGGATATTCATTCCATATTAATTGCCCCATTACCTTGGGAAATTCTCAGTTATTTGCATATTGATTAAATCCTCCTCTAGCACGTCCTATTTTCTATTCCTTGTTTTCTAGCAAATTCAGTCCGAATACATTGCGCATAAATTTTTATCTTTATCACCTATAAATTTTTAAGTATGAAGAAGATTCTTTTTATCTGTTCGATTTTAATGTGCTCAACTGCAGTCGCACAAAATTGGCAATCTTTTATAGACTCTATCCCGACACTTTCCTCGCCACGTTCTACAGATCTGAATAATGACGGAATACTTGATGTTGTCATTGGTGGTGGTACAGATGGTGTGGCAAGCAACAACGGGATAATGGCTTTCAATGGTATTGACGGATCCTTGTTATGGAAAAGAGCTTCTAGAAATGAGGTTTTTGGCAGTGCCATTTTTCAAGATATCACTCAAGACGGCATTGATGATGTGTTTATTGTTGGACGATCCGCACAACTAATCGCAATTAACGGTGCTTCTGGTAATTTGATCTGGGATTATTTTCCTTATGGAACAAACCCCGTAGACAGCGGATTATATAACTTCTATAACCCACAGTTTATTCATGATGTAGATGGTGATAGTTACAAGGATATTTTAGTGTCAAATGGAGGGGATCATTTAGCCCCAGCATGGGAAACAGACAGGCCTCCGGGTAGATTGATGATTATAAGTAGTTTAACAGGGAACTTATTCTCACAGGCCATTGTTCCAGATAGTGCTGAAATCTATTGCTCTCCCTTGGTCGTTGATGTGCAAAATGATGGGATTAATTGGATCCTGTTTGGAACAGGTGGAGAAAATTTAGGTGGTCACTTTTACGCCGCTCCATTAAATGAGTTAGTTTCTCAAAGTACTTTGTCCAACAGTATCATTCTCGCCCAAGACCCAAATAAGGGATTTATAGCTCCAGCATCGGTTTTCAGAAAAAGCACGGGTGTATTTGACATTTATATTCAGTCATTTGCAGGTGTCGTTCAAAAAATCAATGGTGATAACCTCACGTCCCAATGGACATACGCTAAACCAAACACGGAATCAAGTGCAGCTCCGGTCATCGGTAATTTTGTCGGGGATTTAACACCAGACGTTTTATTGGTTCTATTCAAAGGAGAAGCCTCATCCTATTCTGATTTTTATCAGGTTGTTTTAGACGGGGCAACAGGGAATGTTGAGTTCATTGACAGTATTGGTAGTATTCATTTTGCATCGGCTAACGCAGTAGATTTAAATAATGATGGCCGGGACGAAGGAATCTTTGCTCTTTCCTACATGGAAAATTCGTGTTTCAGAAGTAGAGTCATTGCAGTAGATTTTACATCAAATGCTGTAATTAATCTGGATGCAACACGCACTGGGGTGAACATTGGATCTACACCTCAAATCTTGGATTTGGATAACAACGGCATTCTTGATATCATTTATTCAGTAAAAAAGGACAGTTTGAATCCAATGGGTTGGAAAGGGATCTATGTGTATCGATGCGAATTAACTTCAAGCTCTCCAAATGCTGGAATTGCTTGGGGCAGTTACATGGGGTCTGGATTCAATGGCGTTTACGAATATGTGCCATCAGATTGTGGACCGGGTTCTGTAATAAGTAGTGTAATTCCTACGTCGCCGACATGCAACGGAGCATCCAATGGTAGTGTCAACGTATCGGTTATAGATCTTCAAAGTCAACATACTTATTTATGGTCCACAGGCACCACAGGACCATCACTTCAAAATGTATCGGCGGGTACGTATTGGGTGCAAGTAACGAACGAAGCGGGTTGTCTTGAAACGCAAACAGTAACAGTGAATGATCCTTTTGTCATTACCTTCGGGGGTATTGCTCCGCCAACGTGCATTGGTGGTTCTAACGGAATGGCGACGTTGAATTCAACAGGTTGCTATTGCATGTTTTCCGGGTGTGCGTTCCTTTGGGAAAACGGTGGAACAACGAAACCAAATTACGCATTGCATGAAGGGTGGAACAGTGTTCTTATTACTCATTCGAATGGATGTATCTTAGAAGATTCAGTATTTATCCCATCACCAGCGCCTGTTATTGATTCGATCTCCATTCAACATGTTGAACTGTGCTACGGTGATCAATCTGGTTCGGCCATCGTTCACTATAGTCAAAATCCTCTAACCATGCAGTTTACTTGGTCCAATGGAGGTGTAAATGATACATTGACTGATTTGACTGCAGGAGAATATTACGTGATTATTGAAGATTCGAGACCATGCAGAGATTCCATAGCTTTTTCAATTACCCAGCCCGACTTGCTTCAGTTTACAGGATCATCAACGAATGTCACTTGTTCAGGAAATAGTGATGGAAGCATCACGAACTCTGTGATCGGTGGACAATTGCCGTATTCTTATTTCGTAAATGGGTTTTCGGTTTCAGATTCACTTATTTCGGGTTTATCTCCGAATGATTATCAGGTTTTCGTTCAAGACAACAATGGATGTGCCTCAGATACCTTATACATGGCAATAACGGAACCAATGCCTTTATCGCTTGTGCTTGTTGGAACTCCTTCTACAGGATTGGCCTCCTTTGATGGCATGGCGCAGGCAACTGTGACGGGTGGAACGCAACCAGTTGAGATTCTATGGAATGATGTGAATGGTCAAACAGGAGACTTGGCGGTTTATCTCAATCCGGGATGGATTTCAGCTACGGTAACAGATTCCAATGGGTGTTCTATAGTGGATTCTGTATATGTTGGAATGGCTGGTATTTCTGATGTGATCTCAGACAATTGGACTATATTTCCCAACCCAGCGAATGATAAAATCACCTTGCCGCATGGAATTGATCAACTCATCATTTACGATGCAAAAGGAGCTGTTGTGCGAAAACAAGAGAATCCATCAATAGAATTTCTTCTCCATTTGAGCACAGGAATGTACACCGTTGAGAGTAAAGTTGGAACTGCCGTTCGAAGAATAAAACTCGTTGTTGAGTAAACGACATGTATATACGTCGAGAAAGTTTATTTGGTAACGTAATGGTAGTATGTAGCATCCGTTTTTTGGTTGCGAATGACTAACATATACAATCCTTGTTGGAGATGTTTCGTGTCTAAGGTTATCAAATCACCGTTTGCTGCAAACTCAAATTGCTGTTCCTTTCCATCCATGGAGTACAATTCAATAGAAAGTGCATCTTCATTCGCTAATTGAATGACTAACTCATCAACAAAGGGGTTGGGGAATACGCTGAACGGGGTGTCCTTTAAATTAGTCAGACCATTCATTGGACATTCGCCATTCACATAAGCAACAATCCCATGGTGATACATCGCTTCAGCGCTGTTCTGATAGGTCACAGAATCACATCCGCAAACGGGCTGGTAAATAGCAGGAATTTGAACATTCAAATCAATTAAGCTTGTGTCAATGCACGGAAGAACAACCGTCGTATCTGATAGGCACATGGCATTGCACGCATAAGAGTTTGTGAAAAAATAGGCCGTGTAATCATTCCCATCGGATCCAATAACGCTGCAGCCTGAGATCATTTGACATTCTCCACCATAAGAAACCCACCCCAATGGCATCGCGCAAAACCCAAAATCAACTCCCGCAGGAATAATCATACAGGTATCTGGAAAAGCACATGGACCATCCGTATAATCAATTACTCCACCTACTGTTTGTGCGACACAGGCATTCTCGTAGGTATTCCCATCACAACCACAAACAGGCAGAAATACATCTGGACAAAGTTGTGTCGCGTCAATGAGTGACGAATCAACACATGGTTGTGCGTGAGAAACCGTACCAAAGAATGACAGAAATAAAATCAGAATAAATCGCATAATACATTCATGATAAATACGAATCGAAAAGATTAAAGGGAGAGTTTTACTCCACAATCAAAATGTAATTGTTCTTCTTTCCTTTCCCCAACAACACATATTTCCCGTTGATCAAATGCTCGCTAGTCAAGTGAAAATCTTCCCCTACTTTTTCCTTATTCACCGAAATGGCATTGGCTTTCAATTCTCTACGGGCTTCGCTATTGGAAGATAAGAAATTCGTTTTAGCTCCCAGTGCATCAACGATTGACATGGATTCGTCAAAATCAACTCGAGTGACTGTCGCTTGTGGAACCCCATCAAAAATCGCAAAGAAGTCCTTTTCAGATAACTTTCTCAAATCATCAGCGGTAGATTTTCCAAATAGGATATTAGATGCTGCAATGGCGGTGTGCAACGCTTCCTCACCATGAACACGTGTCGTAATATCTTCAGCGATCACTTTTTGAAGGATGCGTAAATGGGGAGCTTCTGCGTGCTCTTTTTCCAATTCTTCAATCTGCTCTTTGGAACGCAAAGTGAAAATGCGGATGTAATTTGCAGAGTCAGCGTCACTGCTGTTCAACCAAAACTGGTAAAATTCATAAGGTGAAGTACGTTCAGGATCTAACCAAACACTTCCGCCCTCGGTCTTTCCGAATTTTGTCCCATCAGCTTTCTTGATCAATGGAGTAGTTACGGCGTATGCTTGACCACCAGATTTGCGGCGAATCAATTCCGTTCCTGTCACAATATTTCCCCATTGGTCTGAACCACCCAATTGGATGATGCAGTTGTGGTGTTTGTTCAAATGGTAATAATCATAGCCCTGAACCAATTGGTAGCTGAATTCGGTAAAAGACATCCCTGTTTCCAAGCGTTTCTTGACCGAATCTTTGGCCATCATGTAGTTTACGGAAATGTGTTTCCCAACATCGCGAATGAAATCCAAGAAACTCATGTCGCGGAACCAATCGTAATTATTGACCATCTCGGCTGAATTTTTTCCAGCATTAAAATCAAGGAACTTCTCCAATTGGCCCTTTACACAAGCCACATTGTGGTTCAATGTCTCGGCATCCAGTAGATTGCGTTCTTGTGATTTTCCAGATGGATCTCCAACCATTCCTGTCGCACCACCAACAAGTGCATAGGGTTTGTGTCCTGCACGTTGAAAATGGACCAAGGTCATGATTTGAACGAGATGTCCTACATGCAAGGAGTCCGCAGTCGGATCAAATCCAATGTAACCAGATGATACTTTTTTGTTGAGCGCTTCTTCCGTTCCCGGCATCATGTCGTGGATCATGCCACGCCAGCGCAATTCTTCAATGAAATTTGAAGGCATCTTATTTCGTTAATTCTTTAAATACTTCTTCGAGCGATTTCTCTTCGGCGCGCAATGTCAGCACGAGTAAATCATTTTTCTGTGCAAATCGGGAGATTTCTTTGCGTAAATCGACATCATCCCTGGTCTCGATCAACCAGCCTTCTTTCACCGCTTCGACTTTTCCAACATGTTGAATCTTTTCCAACATTGCCTTAGAAACTGTTCCCTCAAATTCTACATATACCGTTTGCAAGGACATCGATTGCTGCAGCACGGAAGCGGTATTGTTGGCGACAATTCTTCCCTTATTGATGATGACCACACGATCACAGATGGCTTCAACCTCCTGCATGATGTGCGTGGAAAGCATCACAGTTTTTTCTTTTCCAATTTTCTTGATCAACTCCCGAATATCAACCAGTTGATTCGGATCCAAGCCCGAAGTGGGCTCATCCAAAATCAATACTTGGGGGTCGTGGATAATCGCTGCTGCCAAACCAACACGTTGACGGTATCCTTTCGATAAAGCACCAATCTTTTTGTTTTGTTCAACGTCCAATCCTACGGCATTGATCATTTCCTGGATGCGCGATTTTAAGTTTTTTACTTTGTAAATCTTACCCACGAATTCAAGGTATTCTTTGACGTACATGTCGAGGTAGAGTGGGTTGTGCTCTGGCAGATACCCAATGAGTTGACGCGTTTGCATGGAATCTTCATTCACAGGCATGCCGCACACCTTCACATCACCCGAGCTGCTAGGAATAAAGCCCGTTATGATTTTCATGGTTGTGGATTTTCCAGCACCATTGGGTCCAATGAAACCAACAATTTCTCCTGCTGCAACGTTAAAGCTAATGTCCTGAACGGCAGCTTGCTCTCCGTAATACTTGAATAAGTGATTTACCTCAATCGACATTCTTCGTGATTTGAAGTACGAAGATAGTAATTCTTGGGCAGGGTGATATTGTATCTTTATGTTTACGAACGATAAAAAATTACTTTGAAATTCAATTCACTTCCTAATATTCAATCGTGTATTTGATGAAGAAATTTGCTGGTGAATCATAATTAGGTATTTCTGATTTATCAATAGATTGATTGCCCGTGCAAGTTCCGTAAGTATAGTCTAATCGATAAAAGTCATTCTCCACCATGTTGATGATTTTTGTAATATAAAAAGTGTTATTGATGGTCGTGCTTTTACTGTATAGGCTATCAGTCAAGTATGTAATTCTATTTTCAAAAACCAAGGGACTAGTTTCTTTTGTAAAAGAAAGACTATCGGGTTTCTTGTTAAGAGGTTCTCGATTTAAATCGCAAATTGACAATCGCTTATTTACAATGTTATATTCAAAGAATGTTTTGATTGATTTTGCTGGAATCTTTACGAATTGTTGTTCGCTATATGAAACCTCATTACCATGGGTTGTTGAACTAGAGTTGCTAGTCAAGCTACTTAAGGTGCTCGTATTTAAGCTGCCAGAACTTGTTGAAGTCGATCGATTAACATTATTGCTTGTTGATTTACTTGCCGAGGTTCCCAATGATGCACTCGAAGAGTAGCCCATTCCGTTCGATTTGCCTAAGGAGTTTGAAGCGAAATTAGTGAACGTGCGGTTTAAGAAATAATCATAAGCCTCATTGTTTACAATAAAGAAGCTTTGTCCCAAATCAATCACGATGGTTTTGTCAGTTTTGTTGTAAATCGAAAATCCTGCATTTCCTTTATTGGCATACAAGTCATATGAAACTTGGCATACTGAATCTTCATAGACCAAAATGTTGTTTTCTCTTTTCAGATTAGTACTTTCCGTTTGAAAGACTTGATAAAAAGTGCTAGAACAAGATGACCCCAAAATCAATGATATACTTAACGCAATTAATTTATTCATGTAGCGTAATTTGTTTTTATTATGCAATAATGAATATTTCAATTCGATTTATGTAAGTAATGTTGTGTTTTTATTGCATTTTTAATTTTTAACTCTTCATTTTTAATTGCTCTAACTAATCGATTTCCGTAGCGTAGATTTTACACGATTAAGGTATCTTTACCCAATGGAATCGGGAATTGTCCTTAAATCAACGGGTAAATGGTACACGGTTGAGCTGAATGACGGCTCAGTGGTGAATTGCCGCATCCGTGGGAAAATTCGTTTGGATGGCTTGAGAACCACAAATCCTAT
>CALPWQ020000128.1 GCA_943327315.2 Chitinophaga pinensis | reverse complement strand
TCGTAATTCGTAATTAAACTTTATTACATATCAAACCCTCCGCCGTCGCCGCCAGATTGTTTTTTACCAGACATTTCGAGTTTACCGAACTTGTAGGCAAAGGTCAAGAAATACTTGCGCGTCAACCATTTGAATTCAACAACTTGATCGATGCCTGGTTGATCCACAGTCATGTAAAATCCTTGACGATTGAAAATATCTGTCACTTTAAAGCCAAGTGACCATTTGCCGTCTTTGAATGTCTTTTCACCTGAAATGTCGATTGGTCCGCGACGCTGAGCTCTACCCTGTACTGAGATTCTTGGTGCATTGTAAGCTGCATTGATTTGAATGGATGCTGTTTTCTTCCAAAACTCTACCGTTCCAGCATACTTCACATTCCAATTGATGCCGTTTACGTTCCAATTCACCCCTGGCGTGTTGTCCACATACTGTATGTAATTCGCATTGGCTGAAATCGTATTTTTCCACCACTTGAATGGCTTAACGACTGCTATGAACTCAAGTCCAAGCGAATGACTTTTATCGATATTCGCAAAAGTAACCGCAGCCGTATTGTCGCTGTAGAACTCTTTCACTCGCGTAATCACTCCGGTTGTATACCGATAAAACACACTTGTTGTAAGTGTCACTTTTTTCATTTCATTGGAATACCCCAAATCGTATGAATCGATGTATTCTGGCTGCAAGTAGGGGTTTCCCTTTCTTAGGTTGAATGGATCTGAATAATTGGTGAAGGGGTTTAGGTCTCCCGAATTTGCTCGGTTTATGCGTCGCGAATAACTCAAGCTCATTTCTGACTTTGGGGTAAATGCATAACGTACATGTGCGGAAGGAAAGAAATTCAAGTAGTCATTGACAATCCGAATGCTATCACTCACCAATTCTGGAATCTGATATGCTTTTTCAAACCGAACCCCTCCTTGGTATTTAACCTTACCCAGTTGCTGTCCGAAAATGGCATAGGCACTGTAAATCTGCTCGTTATAGCGATACAAGAAGTTAGCTAAGGTATCTTGAAAAAAATCACCAGCTACGGGATCAAAGGTCTCTGAATGGGTATTTACTTCTTGTTGACGAATAATTGTTTTTACTCCTGTTTCTAAGCGTGCACCTATCTTGGGATACAGATACGTAAAGTCCACTTGACCCGTTGTGATGTTATTTTTTTCCTTGTTAAACAACTGTTGCTGCGTGGAGGTAAATAAAGGTGTCATCGAATCCGAGGCAAAATAAGTTTGTCCGTAATACCCTTGAATATCTTCTCGTCCTAAGGATTGATTTACATCGACAACAATGTTTCCTCGGTCCTCTTTCAAATCATAGCGGTAGTTCAGGTTGAAATCGTAATTGTGCTGTTGGGTTGGATCCTCTGAAGTACGTTTCCACAAGGCCGTTTGACCCGCTATTCCTTGAGAACGAGAATTCCATTGTTCACCTGTTCGGTTGCGCTGACCGACGTTCCCTGTCGCTGAAAAACCGAGAACATGACGTGTTTTTAAATAAAAATCCGCGCCAAATCGAAAGGTATTGCCGGAATTTAAATCCGTGCCTATTCGATCTTGTCGAATGGATGTAACACTATCGTTGGCATCTACTTGACGCAAGTAGGAGTAACTATTTCTGTACCCCGACATGTAGCGCCCTGAATAACTCCCATAGACATTAAAAAATCCATTGCGGTAACTCAATGAGGCCCCACCATCCGCTACATTTCCACCAGTCAAATCACCAGAACCTAGTGAGCCATTGATCATGCCATTGAATCCTTTCAGTTTGTTCTTTTTCAATACAATATTTATAATCCCTGAGGTACCATCAGGATCGTATTTAGCTGAAGGATTGGTAACCACCTCAATGCGCTCAATTGATCCAGCGGGTAAAGCATCCAACAGGGTTTTTCCATTCCCCCCAGACAAAGCACTTGGACGTCCATCAATCAAAATCGTAACAGAACCATCCCCGCGCAAGGTCACTCTACCCTCTTGATCCAATTCGACCGAAGGCACATTGCTCAACACATCATTTGCCGTCCCTCCTCGTACCGATAAGTCTTCTCCGACGTTGTAAATTTTCTTGTCAATCCCAGCTTTCAAAACATCAAGATTTGCCGATGCTTTCACTTCCCCCAGCTGTTGAACTTCCAACTTCAATTTAATCGTTCCCGCATTAGCCACTTTTAAGGTCGAAGACAATTTAATGTCATCCACACGTTCTGGTTTGAAATCCGTGAACGTAAACAGGGCGTAGAAATTCCCATAAGGAAGATTTTCCAAGATAAATTTCCCTTCCTCATCCGTGTAAATTCCTGCGATAACAGTTGAATCTTTTACAGAGAACAAGCGCACAACAACAAACTCAATAGCCTCATTGCTTTCCAAATCGACCACACGTCCCGAAAAAACACCATCACCGGCTTGATTTTTCCCCGCTTGGGCAAAGATCCCAAAGGAGAAGAAAGACAGGATGCTAAGAAGGAGAATGTGGCGCATGAAGTTGACTTAAATTTGTTGGGTTAAAGGTAATCTGATTATTTGTCTTTGACTGTATTTTACGCCAAACACTCGTAGGTGTCCCGCAATTTATCCAACAAATCACTCAATTGGGCTGCCTCCTCATCACTGATCATTGGATGAGTTAAATGCGAAAAGTCAGCGGTTCCATCAATTTGACTCAACAATTCTTGTCCGCTTTCACTGATGTTCACATACACGACGCGACGGTCTTGTTCACAGCGGATGCGCTCAATCAAGCCTTTATCGATAAGCTTGTCCATCAACCGCGTGGTATTTGGCGAACGTTCAATCATGCGCTCTTTTACTGTATTCACGTTTATTGGTCCCTTTGCCCCGCGCAAAATGCGTAAAATATTGAATTGAGGCATGGTCAAATCAAAATGATCCATGAACTGCTGTTGGTATGCCGCTATGACGTTGGAGGTAATCCTGAGATTGATGATGACCTTTTGTTGTTCCGAGGAAAAATTGGCTTGAACGCGCTCTTCGATTTTCATTTGGTAAAATTAACTACCATGGTAATAACTTCAAATGAAAATCAATTATTTATTTCCAGACGATTACATCCACATAAAATCAAAATCAGACAGTTCGGGCAACTCATCAAACTGAATTTCAATGAGATGTTCACCAGGAAGTAAGTCAATAAAATTCTCCGAGAACTGTACCCCAACTTCATCTGAAAACAGCCAGAAATGATGCACGTACTTTGAGTTCTCAATTTTAATGGTTGCTGTCTTGCTCTCTCGATCTGCGGCTAATAAAACAATGTTGATGTCTTTTCGATCTGCTTGGCTTCGTGCAGATGGTAGGCGGGAAAAAGTTCGGTCATGCGAATTGCCCTGTGCATCATTCCACTCAAAGCGAACCACACAATTCTTATTTTTTAATTCTCCCGTAAAGCAAGGTGTAGAAAGCTTGGTGCTTTTTGCGTCATCAAATTCCTGGGTAAACTCCTTTTCACAAAGTACTTTGCCTGTCAAATCAGTAACTTTCATTTTAACCACACAAGTGAATTTCTCGGGTGTATCGTTAATCAAATGGTAAGTTTCAATGCCTTCTGCGTTTACCGAACTTAAAACAGCAACATCCTGATAATCCTTCGTAATTCTGTAATGCAGCGCTTTCTTGTTCCAATAATGATCGATACTTGACCATGTCGGTGCGGGCCAGCAATCGTTCAATTGCCAATACAATGTTCCCATGCATCGAGGCGCATCCAAGCGATGACCTGTCACTGCCATCCCCACTGCCTCTGCTTGTGTCAACTGGGAATAATAAACAAACTCACGAAAGGTTTTTGGTTGCCCAAACATCAGCTTAGCATGTTTCAGAATCATTCCGTTACCTACATAACTTTTCTGATGGTGTTTCATCACGGCTGAATCCAATGCCCATTGACTTTCGTGCGCAAACATCAACAAGCTTGAAAATTCAGGAAAACTTTGGAAGCCAAACTCGGCATTGAAGCGTCCGATTTTCGTTGCAAAATTGCTCATGGGATCTTTACCGTGCCACACTCCCCAATAATGTTGTGACCCACTGTTGTAATACTCGTCTTTCCCCCAATTGCTTAAGGGGGAAGTATGCACATAAGCTGAACCAGCCCACTGTGTAATTTTCTCTGGTATGAGTTGTTTAAACAAACGGTCATATGAATCCTCAATGTAACGCGCATCTTTCCCATAAATGTGGTAGCGCACCTGAAATCCCCAATTTTTCCAGGCGACATCGACTTCATTGTTCCCATTAAATAAGGTCAACGAGGGGTGCGACGCTATTCGTGGAATCTGATAGTCCAATTCACTTGCGACATTCGCTAAAAAAGCAGAATCTCCAGGATACATCGCACATGCAAACATAAAGTCCTGCCAAACCATGATTCCAAGTGAATCGCACGCATTAAAAAATGCTTCATCTGGATAATACCCTCCCCCCCAAATGCGCACCATGTTGAAATTGCTTTCTGCCATTGTTGCTACCATTCGGCGTAAATCATTGTCCGTCACTCGAGCTGGAAAGACATCTTGTGGTATGTAATCTGCGCCTTTGCAAAACACGGGACGACCGTTAAATCGGATCAAATAGCCCGTTCCCCATTGGTCCTTTTCCATGACAAGTTCCGCTTTTCGAATGCCGAAGCGAATCTCTTTTGTATCATAAACGAGGTATTCATCCCGCACCAGTGGAACCAAACTCCATTGATCAACATACAAATTTTGTTCGCCCTGACCGCGTGGCCACCATAGATTCGGGTTTTGTACCGTTACCTTTCTGCTGGCATTGCTTTCTCCTTTTTGAATGATTAGGTCGCCAAAAAGTTTACTTTGCCAAATGATTGATTCTGTTGCTGGATGTTCAAGAAATACTGCGATGTTCAATTCAGCACTTGAATCTGATAGTGCAATGGTTTGAATGTTCGTCTGCAGAAACTTTGCACTGTTGTAGGCAATGATATCAACAGGCTTCAAAAACCCAATGGTATTCATGCGAAGCGCCCAATCCCATCCAAATTGGTATTGTGGCTTTCTGGTGTACGGTGAAATCGCAATAGAATCTGGGTCGTTTGGTGCAGGGAGATGATACGTTTCATTTAAATAAGCCTCTTTGTGATACAGTACCGGAGGAGTAAATACAACGCGGAGCTGATTCTCACCAAATTTCACATACGGTTTGATGTCTAGCCCGTAAGGACGAAATGCATTTTCAGCGGATAAAATGAGTACATCATTTAAGTAAACCTTGGCATAGGTGTCGATTCCCGGAAACGTGATCTGAATAAAATCTTTGGTAAACATGTCATTAGTCACCGAGAAGGAACTCTGAAACTCCCAATCGTGCTGCTCAATCCAAGCGAATTCCTTTTCATTTTCCCCATAAAAGGGATCAGGCAATTCATTGATCGCGATCAATTTCTCCTGCACAGAACCGTGAGTTCCTGCTGCGATTCTTGATTTATTTACGGGGTGAAGAATACTCCATTCCAAAGTAAATGACTGAGCAAAGGCGGAAATATTCACCAGGATACCAAGTATGACCAACAATGACTTCATCAATCCCAATTTCTAGTGTAGGACGCATCTACCATTTTTTCATCTGTGGCGGTTTTTAAGGCATAGTTGAATCCGCTAAACACAGAGTATGAACCCACATTTCCGTTTTTATCCATTGCCAAAAAACAGCACTGAAGGTTTGTTAAATCTTTATGTTTGGAAATAATTCGATTCACCGCTTCCTTACACGCCTCCATAGGAGAATAGCCATGTCGCATCAATTCCACCACGGTATGACTTCCGGCGATGCGAATGATCGCTTCTCCCAATCCAGATGCACAGGCTGCACCTACCTCATTGTCCACAAATAGTCCAGCGCCAATAATTGGTGAATCACCCAAACGTCCATGCATCTTAAATGCCCAGCCACTTGTCGTGCAAGAACCTGCTAAATTCCCTTTTGCATCCATGGCCAACATGCCAATCGTATCGTGATTTTCGTGATTGATTTCCGGCTTTTTGAATACATCTTTGTTTTCCTTCTTCCATTTTTCATATTCCTTTTTCACTTCCGGAATCGGTGTTTTTATGGTGGCAAATCCACGATCTAAAGCGAACTTCTTTGCACCTGCCCCAACGAGCATGACGTGCTGCGTAGTTTCCATAATTTCACGCGCAACAGAAATAGGATGAGCAATGCCTTCTAGAAACCCAACTGCTCCGCATCTCGATTCATGGTCCATGATACATGCATCAAGAGTCACATGTCCATCTCGATCCGGCATACCGCCAATTCCAACGCTTCGGTTCGTGAGGTCACTTTCGGTTACCCTGACCCCTTTTTCAACAGCATCCAAGGCTGAACCTCCTTGCACAAGTACTTTCCATGCCTCCGCATTTGCTGCAATGCCATGGTTCCAAGTCGAAATCACAATGGGTCCTTTCACCTTATCTTCAAAGGCAACACCAATCAATTCTGATGCTTGAGATGGTTTAACAAGGCTTAGTGCAGCACCTGCCAATCCCAATTTTAAAAAGTCACGCCGCTTTGTCCCCATTGCTCTTTAGTTTAATGTTGTCAACCACTTTTGGTAAATCTTCGCGTACCGTTGATGCGTGGCATATTCTGTTGCGAAATCATGTCGCTTCGAAAAGTCTGGTTTTGCCATCATAAAAATGAACTCGTGCTTCGCTGGATTCAGCACAGCATCAACCACATCAGCCGGCGGAACGCATATTGGCCCTGGTGGCAAGCCCTTGTAGAGGTATGTATTGTAAGGACAGTCTCGATCGCGATGAACATAAAGAAGGCGCTGCACTCCATTCAACTCATCTCCCCAGCAAAACTTAAATGTTGGGTCTGACTGCAATAATATTCCTTGTTCGATACGATTCAAGTACAATCCTGCAATCACTGGCCATTCATCCGCAATCATTGATTGCTCCGAATAGACCACACTCGCAAGTGTAACTGCTTCGGATGGACTTTTCAAACCTATTTTCTGCAACTTCATCATTCGGTCTGCTGTCCAGAACTTTTTGAACTCAGATGCCATTCGCTCAACAAAAGCAGATTCATCTGTATCATAATATAATTTATAGGTATTTGGAATAAACATCGCAGGAAATTGTTCAGGCGAAAATCCGTATTTGTTCATTGTTTTTTGATTCGACAAAAGTTTTACCAAGGCCGCAGAATCGAGCATGACACTTTTGCTGACTTTTCCTGCGATTTGCTGAATATCACGACAATTGTTAAAGGTAACATCCACCTCTACTTCCGCATTTCCATTTCCAGCATCATTCAGCGTAAAACCATTTAACAAATTTCTGTATTGTGTCTTCGGGTCAATCACGTATTTCCCTAAGGCAATTTTCGATTCATCCAAACCCTTGTATTCAGCAACATCTTTGAAGGCATCAAGATCATCGACAATTCCAGCTTCTTTCAACGCTGTAGCCAATTGCTCCACCGAAGTTTTTTCTTTGATGAAAAAGGTCACCTGTTTTTCATTCACCGACTCTTTTCTACTTTTTAGGAATAACCCAATTTTTGGAATGGCGATAATCCCTACGATAAGCAGCAAAGAAGCTACACAAATAATTACAATTCTCTTTTTAGACATAACTGATAAATAATTTCATCTTCACGTTTACCATTCATTCGAAACCAATCTTTTCGAACACCAACCTTTTTGAAACCAACCTTTTCAAACAACTGAATACTCTCAACATTCGAGGCTTGGATGGAACATTGAACATTGTAAAGATCTAAGATTTTCTCTGCATATTCAGTCATAAG
>CALPWQ020000127.1 GCA_943327315.2 Chitinophaga pinensis | reverse complement strand
GGGGATTGAAAAACTAAAATTGATTTTTTTTCCACCGTAAAAAAATCCCAGTCCTGCATTAAAGCGCGTTGTTGAAAAATGGGTTGTCGCCAAGATATCGTTTTGATCAATGACGATGGCATCACTTAAATCAATATGGAATTGATCAAGGCCTATCGAGAAGCCTAATCTCACTTGCTCATTTTCGTTTAAATGAATTCCTCCAGCCAAGAGTAAATTAACACCTGTTCTCGCTCGCATGCCAATTTGGTCGCGAATGACGTTTGTACCAATTCCTATTCGGTTTTTTAACATGGAGGAATGTACACTCAGCCATTGGCTAATAGGTGCGCCGGAGAAATTTACCCATTGAAACCTGCTTAATGCCGAGCAACTCAACCTTCCGCTCTTTCCTGCAAAAGATGGATTAAAAGAGACTTGATTGTATTGGTAAAGAGAAATTTGTTCGTCTTGTTGCGCCATCAAATCACATGTGATCAAATGGAAAATGACTTGTAGGTAAATTCTGTTCATATGAATTAAGCTAATAGTGAATTTCTAAACTTCCTGTGTAGGAAGCTCCATTTGGCCCTCCCGTTTTTAAGATGTAGAAGTAGGTGCCTGTAGGAACAAGGCCATTCTTTTCATCAATGATAATTCCACAATTGCTTCTGCAGTCCCAGTCATTTTCAAAATCTGTTTTGTTGAAAATTTGGTTTCCCCAGCGGTTAAAAATCTCAATGCTGTGAGACATTGAGGGATCTAATCCTTGAATGTGCCAAACATCATTCTTTCCATCATTGTTTGGTGTAACCACTTCGGGTATTAGAAAACAATCCGATGAATTTTCTATTAGGATGTGGGAGGAGTCACTATGAATGCAACCATTGGTATCTGTAACGGTGAGAAAATACCATCCATTATCTTCAAAGGTAACATTGTTCAGCTCCAGGTAGTCTGCATCGGAAGTGTGCCCATTTGGACCAAACCACGAATTGGTAGTGTTGCCGGAGACATTGTTGTTTGAATAAAGGGTTATGTCTTCGTCAAGACACAAAACAGCGTCATTTAGTTCAATAGATGCTTCTGGAAGCAATACAATCTCAAGTAGAATGCTGTCCATAGAATGACATCCAAAGAAATCGTATCCAAGGAGCTGATACGTTCCTGCATCTGTTGATTGAAATTGAGAAATGTTTACGTAGGCTGTATGCACCGTGCTTCCATCAGGCAACAACCAAGTGTAGACCATGGCTCCAGATGCGGACAATGTCAATGGTGTATTTTCACAGTGTTTTGATGAATTTTCACCTAGTGAAATGTCAAGTTCTGGAGGTGTATTCACGTGTATATTGATGGAGTCTTTATTGACGCATCCACCTGTTTCTGCTGAAACCGTGAAGTTTTCATCTGATATGGGAAAGACGATCCATGAGTCTGCGTCTGGACCGCTTGACCAATGATAAACTGCTGCACCAGCTGCCATGAGAAGGATTGAATCCCCCAGGCAAATCTGCAGTGAATCCCCATTAAGTATGGCTACTTCGGGTAAGGGTTTTATGGTAACGGTAGTTTCCAAGATCTGCTTAAAATCACACAGCCCAGTGACTTCGCAGGTGTAGCTTTGTGTCACCGATGGCTGAACGGAAATACTCTGACTTGTTTCACCTGTTTGCCATAGGTACGAACTGGCTCCAATTGGCGCCGTTAAGAGCAGGGAGTCACCTAGGCAGATTGGAGGTGAATCAACGATATCAGAAAAAAGCACCCCTGATTCTGCTGTGATTGTGTATGCGCAAATGTCTCCTGCAAAACCATCGACCATGAGGTAATAATCAGCTCCAATCACTAAATTGTTTGCTGTAAGTGTAAATCCAGAGCTATTTTCCTTAAAATCAGAAACGGGAATAAAGCTGCTGCAATTTGCCCCTGAAAAGATTTGCATTTGTAGACCTCCTGAAGGGTAGTTGCCAATCCAACAATCATACACTGTCACATTCAAAAGTGCTGTTGTGGCCGCTGCCGTAAAGCGAATCCATGAATTGTTGTTGATGGTAACGTTGAAACCTGAGGCTCCGGTCCCCCATGGTCCAGCTTGACCGAAAACACCACCTGTATTTATTCCGTCGGGCATGTTGACACCATTGTTGTCTTCATTGTTCCCCTGCATGTTCCCTGGTCGATCTGCTGAATACGCTGCACTCGTTGTAGCGCTATAGCCGTTGATGTCACAGATGTAAAGGGCATTGGCACATTCGTCATTGGTTGTTGTGGTAATACATAAACCGAAGGTTCCTGCCAAACTTCCATATCCCCAAACTCTTAAAAAAAGTGTATCCCCGGGAACGAGATTGGTAAGTGAGAGTTGAGGCAGTAGGTCGTTGGGAATTCCAGGGTAGGCGCTGTGGTCGTCGCTGCATGCGATTTGTGTAAGGGTGTTGCATGCTCCGGAATAAATAGCCATAACCCCATCCGAGATTGAACCTGCTCCTACATTGGGTTTTGAGGTAATGTGTATGTTCCCTGTTTCAGGAACAACAATGTTAAACCAGACGTCCTTGCTGCTAGCAGAAAATCCTCCAAGTTGTGGACTTGATCCTTCAGCGCACAAATATGGGCTTGGAGCATTTACGGATGCCGTTGCACCGACATTCGTGAATACGCCATAGGTGCATGTCGTGTTAACTTCTGGAAGCATAAGTGCAGCACATGGTTCATCATTCGACGGGATTGTTGCCGTTTCACCGTAAAGACAAAGCGAAAAATTCCCTGCATTTTGGGGTAAATAATCATACACGCGGAGGTAATACGTTTGTCCAATTGTTAAACCTGTTAAATTGAGTTCTTCATTCTGCCCAATACCAAGCGCATCCTTGCAGATCATTGGCATCAAAGCGCTGCAAGTTCCACTGTACACTTGCAATACAGCATCAAATTGTTGTGAACTTTGAACCAGTACATGTATGAGTGAACTGTTTGCCACAAACCGATACCACACATCGTCGTCTGCATTTCCAGAGCAGCCAGCCAGAGATTGTGTGGCTCCCAGTGTTGTTCCGCTCGAAAAAGTACACAGAGAATTGATGGACAGTAAGGCCGCGTTTGCACAATTGTCAGATTGGCTGAAAGAACGCAAGATAAACACCAAAAAGAACGCTAGGATGAATGGCTTTTTCATGGTTCTTCCGTTTTTGTCAAGTCGATACATCGTAAGGGGAAAAGACCAAACTCAAGTAGGATCTTTTTTATGTCAACGCTAGTAAACAATTGGGGCGAATCGGAATAGGGTAGGGCTTCCACCTGAAAAACAACTTCACCAAAAGATTGGTCAGGCTTGAGATGTATACGGTATGCTGCGATAGGCAATTGTTTCAAGCTATCATTCAGGCGATGTAATTCATTTACCGTCAAGTTTCCATTGAATGAATACCGTAATTCTTGAGTATACACGAATGAAATAGCGCAACTGCAAAGCAGCGTTAAGAGTGGTTTCAGCATGATGTAATGTGTTTAATCAGTAGTTGAAAGTAAATCTATGGCATTCTAAATAGACGAAGAAATCACCCGCGAAAAATGACAAAAAACACCTATTCAGATGGGAGTATGGACTTAGTGAGTCAATCCGAGACTATCTAATTCAGCGACAGAAAAAGTAGGAGGGAAGATTCCTTTGTCAATCTTTTGAATGACAAATTCAGCAGCTATCTTTGCATCGCTCTCCGTTTGGAATCCTATATTCCCTTGAATTGCTGGGATTGATGGTTGGTTGATGATCAGTTTGCCCGTCGCGTCCATAATTTGATACCCGAAGTTTCCAGGACTTCCAATGATCTTGAAACGATATGAACTAGGCATTTTTTCTTGAGATTTTTTTTCGGTCTTTGGAGCTTGAGTTTCTTTTTTATTGGCTGTGATTTTCGATTTAGAATGAGGATTTTGTTTGTCCTCATGAAGAGAACAAGCGCAAAGGAATAGCACCGAAACCAGACTCAATTTTTTCACAAGACACTCAGTTTTCCACTTGACTTCGCTCCGTTTTTGAGGACGATGTGGTACAAATAGTTCCCAGCATTGAGCCGAGAAATGTCAATCGTGATTTGATTGGCATTTGTCTGAAGGATACGAATTGAACTACACACTTGACCAGAAAGGTCCAAAATATCCACTGATTTCACTTCGTTGGCAGCTTCAAATTCAATGCTTACTGAATTGGAGGATGGACAAGGATAGGCAAATGTTGGGATTTGACTACTGTTTTCATCAAGTCCCAGTATTCCGTAGTAGGCATAAAAATCGTCATAGAAAACGCCACCATAGCCAGCGCCTAAAAATGCTGTTCCATCAAGGACAAAAGAGAAAGCATTTTTCCTTCCCGGGCCAGGAATATCGCTTCGTTGAATCCATGCATTGTTGAAATAGCTATATTCCCAAACATCATTCGTAAACTCGCTGTTTATATCCTCACCCGTTGCTATAAATCCGGTAGGAAATGTTCCCCATCCCGTTGCTCCAGCTCGAGCTGTTCCGGGGAAATTTGCTTTTTGAAACCATTGATTTAAGGCAACATTGTATTGCCAAAAGTCGCTGCGCAACACACCATCGTCACCAGTACCCACGTAGCCATCATCACCCATAGCAAATCCAACAGCTTGTTTTCGTGCTGTCCCTTCAAAATCAGCCATTTGTTCCCAAACATTCGAATTTGGGTTGTAGCGGTAAAAGTCTTTTCTAAATCCTGATGCATCTTGTCCTGTTCCCACATAAGCGTAATCTCCAATGGCGAAGGCTACAGCATGACGTCTTGGCCCTCCCGCAAAATCTGCTTTTTGTGTCCATGCAGTTGTCGCTAAATCATATTCCCACAAATCCCCGAAATAGGCATTGGTTTGACCTTGTCCGAGGCAAACATATCCTTTCGTACCCATCGAAAATGCACTGGCAGACCCTCGGTCTAGCCCATCACCATTGGGTCCTCCTAGTGAAACTTCTTCATCCCAGTCGTTCTGAATTTGATTGTAGGAATACATCTTTCGTTTGAAACTGAATTCGTCTACACCACCAACGACGTACCCTTGTCCCTCCATGACAAATGCAGCACAAACTGACCTTGGAGCTCCTTTCACGGAATCCCGTAATTCCCAAAAGTCTTGAGAGAAACCGTAAGTCCCGACCAGTAAACTCGTAAAAACAAAAATCAGCTTCATAAATGTTGAATTAGTATTCGGTGAGACGAAAGCATGCCCCGTTCTTCAGTAAATACATTGATGTAGTAAATTCCATTCGGAAAATCACGAACCTGTAGCGTCAATTCACCTTGTTCAGATACCTTCCCTTGGGCAATTATTTTTCCGTCGGAAGAAAGCAGTTCGATGTGGCTTACGGAACTTGAACTACTGAAGAAGTTCACTTCGTCAGAGCTTGGATTAGGGTAGAAGTTCACGTTTGTTTCTGCATCAGTCATTCCTAAGAAATCATGAGGAATGTATTCATAGATGCTTGCCTTTTTGCCTGTTACTCCTTTTCCTGTTCCTACAAATACCCTATCGTTTACAGTAAACGAGATTGCATTTTTTCGTTCAGACCCACCAAATGGAGCTCTAGAAAACCATGCGTCTGCTTCTGGCTTGTATTCCCATAAGTCATTCAATAATCCACCATCGGTGCCAAGACAGACAAATCCGCGGCCTCCCGTAACAAATGAGCTTGCACTTCCACGTTCATTGCCAGGCAAGTCTGCAATTTGCGTCCATGTATTTGATCCCGGATTGAATTTCCAGAAGTCGCGTTTAAAAATGTCTTGTGTGGTCCCTAGTCCAACGAAGGCTTCATTTCCAATGGTGAAACTGGACAATTGATAACGCACTCCTCCAGGGAATGATGCGCGCTGCGTCCATTGATCAATAGAAGGCTTATATTCCCACAATTCATTGGAATAGACACTGGGGCCTTTCTTTCCACAACATATATATCCCTTAGAATCTACAGCGAATGCAGTGGCAAAGTAAATTCCCAATCCTCCAGCGCCAGGGAAATCAGATTTTTGCGTCCAGGTATTCAAGGATGGGTCATATTGCCAAAGGTCTTTAAGCTTTGTCCCTACTAGAGCTTCATTGTTATCTATTCCTGCAGAAATGTATCCTTTGTCTCCTAGGGAAAATCCAACGGCATCTCTACGTGCCGATCCAGGTAAGTCGGCCTTCTGTGACCATGTATCCAAAAGTGGGTCGTATTGCCACAAATCCTTTAATACAACTTCTGCGGTATCAACACCGGTTGCGAGATAACCATAATTCCCAATGGAAAAGGAAACGGCACGTTCTCGTTTTGAACCGATGAAATCAGCTTTTTTTACCCAATAATTCGCTGTTTGGGCGCTAAGAAATAGGCCAGACAATAAAAAGAAGAAGGTTAGGATTGTCGTTTTCATAGGTCAATTGAAAATGAGTTTTTTAACAATTGATTGATTGCCAACATAAATCTTACATAAAAAGGCACCTGCTCCAAAGTGTTGTTTGTCAAGAATCACCTGTGATTGTTCAAGTTGCTGAGCATGGATTAGTTTTCCTTCTAAGGTGAAAATTTCAATGCGTGTTTTTATCCCCATAAGGTTTAGCTCTGGATTGATTTCTAGATGCATTTCATGACTCGATGGGTTAGGAAATAATGTGCAAGTGACATCATCCAAAGTGAGTTGACTGGTAGCGAGTGGGTCATAATCAAAGCACCAGAAATCATTTAAATTCACACCATTCGTTCCCGTACCAAAGTATCCTTTTCTTCCAATAGCAAATGCAACAGGAAACCTTCGAGAAGTTCCTGGAAATTGACCAACTAATGTCCATTGATTTTCTCCTGCATTGTATTCCCAAACTTCATCTGTTACAACACTTAGTCCCCCAACATATCCACAAACGAAATAACCTTTGTTGTCGCGGTAAAATCCAGCACCTCCATTTGATGTTTGTCCCGGGAATTGTGCACGAGAAATCCATGTGTTTTGAGAAGGCTTAAATTCGTAGAAATTGCTACCACTTTTCACATAGCCACTGCCATTGCTCGCGAAGGAGGTGCTCCATGTTCCGAAAACAATCGGCGCATTTGCCATCATTGTCCATGCATTTGTTGACGGATCGTATTCAACCATTTGGTTTCCTTGATAGACATATCCTTTGTTTTGAACACTGAAACATTGCACATCTCCTGGTGCCAATGGACAAGGTGCTATGGGAAGCCAAACGTTTGCTATCGGGTCGTATTCGAAAAATTCGCCGCCTAATGTGGATCCGCCACCGACATACCCTTTTGTTTCTGTTCCAAATGAAACTGCACCATGAATGAGTACAGGGAAATTGGCGCGTTGCGTCCATGAATCTGAAGCAGGATCATACTGCCACCAATCCTTGAAGTCGATATTCACTCCCGTGCCATTGATGTGACCTAGTCCAATGTACCCCTTGTTCCCAATAGAAATTCCTGTACCTCGATGCCTTCCAACACCACCTAAATTGGCTTTCTTCGTCCATTGACCGAAGGATATTCCGGTATGAAATACGAAGAGGAAAAGAGTACTTAGTCGAATAAAAAACATGATGCCAATGGAATGTTTGAAGGAGCGAATCAATCGGGATTTAGCGGATAATCAATTTTTTGGAATAACGAATACCACTACTTTCATAAGCAACGATGTAAACTCCGGGATTGAAATCAACCAAAGAAATGGATTGACCTGAATAGTTTTGAATGGAGTGAATCACTTTACCATCAAGATGTGTAAAGGTCACATGACCAACAATTCCTTGCAGTGTAACTTTATCACTGGCTGGATTGGGATATATTAAAAGGTTTTCAGCTTCATTTTCATCCACACTAAGATAATTTGCATCGATGGCAATATCAAAAGCACCGGTCTCATTTCCCCAACCTTCAACAATCACATACACCAATCCTTGACCTTGAGGGTTAAAGGTTAATTCAGATGATGTACCGCAATTGTCACTGTCATCATTAAACGCGAGGACATTCCCTTGTGGGTCAACAACTGTGAGAAAAGTGTCGAACGAAGACCCACACAATGACACATGGATGGATTGCATGAGTGGTG
>CALPWQ020000126.1 GCA_943327315.2 Chitinophaga pinensis | reverse complement strand
GAAAGACGCTTTTGCCGTTTTGCAATTTGACGGATGTTTTCGTTTTTGTAAGGCCTACATAGTTGACCATGGTTCCTTCGGGTAAGGTTATTGTCGATCGCTCGCCAAGGTCGTTCACGAATACAGGTGCTGATTTTTCAACAACCACACCAAACGATTTTCGTTGCAAAAACTCTTGGGTGGAGTAGGCGGAAAAAATGGAAAAACACAGTAGGATAAAAGAACTGAAGCCAACGATGCGGAGCAATGGTTGTCGAGAAAAATCGTTTTTTCGCAAGAGAAAAAACAAACAAACACCAACTGCAAAGGACATGAAAATACTCAGATAGGTCCAGGTCGAAAGTCCAAACCCGATCAATGCGCGCTCAAATGGTGTTGCAATTTGAAATGGGGTGTCGGTCAATCCAAGTGATTTTCTGCAGGTATTGATATTCGCAGAACTTTCTTGATCGAAAGGATTCGCTTTAAGCACAGAGTAATAGGCCCAAATGGCCATCCCATTTTGGTTCAGATGACGGTAGCAATTTCCTGCATTAAAGTAGGCACTTGTGTTTTCTGTAGTTTGTTCCGCAAGTTTTAAAAATACGGTTGCTGCCTTGTCATATTCTTTTCTATTGCTGTGCGCTACAGCCTCTTCGAAGTCGCTTTGAGCAAAGGAATAAATCCCTGTTAGCAGGAACAGAAGTGCTGAAATTCGTTTCATGCCTTGTGCAATTCAAGGACAAAAATTCGTGCTTCCATGAGGGTGTTTTCGGCGTCAATGGCTTCAAGCCCCATTCCGTATTGCACATTTTCACAGGTGGACATCAGGGATGCATAACGAGAAATCTGCGCATCAGTAGAACCGTGTTTGATCAATTGATGCACAATAAACTCTCGGGTGCTCAATACAGTGTTTGATAGGTGCAGACAGTGATTGATTTCCTCTTCAATTGTCGTTTGAATGGCGGAAAAGAAGTTGGCGTTTCGTTCACTATATGTCCTTGAGAGTTGTTCAAACTGAGCATTGATTTCGTTGCGCGAGCGTTGACTTGGAACATCAGATTGACTTGGCGCAACATCTTTTCTTCGAAGCCATAGTCCAAAAAGGAATGCAATAAAAAGTGGTGAGCCGAGCAGCCCCCAGTAGAGCGGGCTCCCGAAGTTTAGGCCATTTTCAACAGGCAGGACCATCTCCTCGCGCATTGGACTCCACAAATCCAAGGTGCTTGAAAGTGCCTGTTCACCATTCGTCGCACTCTGAAAGTTTGGATCTTGTTGAATTTTCAATATCATGGGGCCTGTGGATGACTCGATGTATTTCTCTTTGAAAGGATCAAAGTATGCGAATATTGTTTGTGGCAATGTCAAGTCACCAGCTCGATTGACCTGTATGTTGAATTCAAAAGTGATGGAACCTTCTGCCCCTTTAAAACTATACGAAAGATCCTCGGTCATCACAGGGTCCCCGTAGAGGACAAAACCTTCGGGAAGGTCTAGCTTCGGTTCGCCGATGTTCTGTAAATTTCCAGTTCCTGAAATGGTGACTTTCATGGTGAAGACATCACCCTGACGCATGCGAGTATCATTTACCTCACGTGAAATGGTAAATGTCCCCACACCGCCTGTAAAGCTAGATGGCGCACCTGAGGGCAATGGCTTTACGTCAACTGATGCACCAGATGAGGTGATCGAAACAGCATCGAAGGCACTGTGCAAAATCAGTTTGAATGGTTCAATTTTCTTTTTTCCAGAGCCTGTTGGGAAAACCACTTTTTTATCGTAGTCAAAGGTGAAGTAACTGTTCCCTCGAATGCGCGCTTCTTCCAGCAAGATGCGGCTTGAATTTCCAATGTCGTGCTTGTCAATGACACCATCCATCGCAAATGTTCGGTAATTTTCGAGGTGTGTGGCATTGAAACGGGTATAAATTTTTGCGGACAAAACAAGTGGCTGTCCTTCGTAAATGGATTTTGCGGATTGCGTAATGATTCCAAAAGCGGGCTCTCGCAACTGTCTAGCGGTAAGTTGCACATCAGATTGAACTTCGGGAGCAATCTTTTTGATGGTAACACTCACTGTATTTGAGCGGTAGACTTTATTCCCCTTTTTTACATAGGCTGGACCAATGGTAAATGTTCCTTCTTTGTCGATGGTGCCCGTGTGCGAGTAAAAATAATAGGTGACAGTGCGGCCGGTATTGTAGTCCGTTTCCTGCTCCATACCGTTCATGATGTCATACCCCTGAGTAAACGACTGGGGCAGATCAACTTCGATGTCGCCATGAATGTTGGATTTGACGGAAATTGTGATGACATCACCCACATTGGCCGTTTTTGGTTCAACCGTCAACTGCACCAAGGGCTTTTGTGCAACAGAACTGAATGCGACAAAGAAGAAAATACTATGTAATACAAGATACTTCATCACCAGTCTTTACCTGAACGAACGAAACCGTTCACTTCCTTTCCTTTGTTTAATTTTTTCATCGTGGCGGCCTCAGCGCGTGTCAACTGATCCAGCAAGCGCTCAATGCTTTTGTTTGGCAAACGCGCACCGTTTTGATCTCCTTTTGAATCTTTGGGATTCTTGTTTTTGTTTGGATTCTTATTTTTTATCGACGGTTTCTTCTTTTCTTTTTTGGTCGATTTTTTCGGCTGATTTTGGTCTTTTTTGTTTTTGTCTTTCTGTTGCTCTTTCAACTTGCGAATGGCTTCCGATAGGTTGTATCTGGTTTTTTCGTTGTTCGGTTCTTTTCTTAACGACTGTTTGTACGCTTCAACCGCTTGGGCATATTGCTTTTGCTGCATGAAACTATTGCCAAGATTGTGGTGGACCTTCGCTTGTTTTTTAGTGCTTTTAATTTTTGATTTACTCAGCCATTGCGCCGCAGCGTTGAAATCTCCCAATCGATAGGCCGTTTGACCGATTTCGTTGGCTATGTTTATGTTTTTCGGTGCCTTCTTTTGCGCCGATTGGTAGTACTGAAAAGCAAGCTTGAAATTTTTGTTCGAATAGGCAGTGCGGGCCATGTTCAATGAATCACGCCATTCTTGTGTCTTCCCCGAAAAACCGAGGAGCACGCTGATTGTGAACGATATGAAAATTGCCTTCGTCATTTTATCTGTTCCTTCGTTTCAGCCAATTTGTGCCCGTAATCAAGAGAAGACCACAAATCAAGGATGCAAATAACGGAATTTGATATTGATTTTTCGCTACGTCAAATTCCTGTTCTTGGCCCTTTGAACGCTTCATTCGGTTAATTTGTGTTAAAATGGGCTTTAAGTCTGGGAATCCTTCGGCGCTAATGGCAGCAGTGCCCTTGGATTTTGAGGCAAGTTCACGGATGAGGTTGGGATTCATGCGTGAAACAACCAATTGCCCTCGCCCATTTCGCTTGTAACCGAGTTCGGGACGAAGTGGATCAGTTGGAACAGGCCCTCCATTGGTGGAGCCAATTCCAAGTATGGCTATCTCAATGTTCTTGTCACGAATGGAATCAATGATCGCTGATGGATCATCTTCGTGATTTTCTCCATCGGTGATGAGCAAAATTCCTTTTGAAGTTTTGGACTTGGTGAACATGGTATTTGCCGTTTGCAAGGCTGCTTTAATGTTTGTGCCTTGATTGGAGAACATCGAGGTTTCAATTTCATCGATGAACAATTTTGCGGCTGAATAGTCCGATGTCATGGGCAGTTGCACATAAGCACCACTGGCAAAGACGCAAACCCCCACTTTTTCACCTGTAAATTGATTCACCAACTGATTGAGCGCGCGTTTGGCACTGACTAATCTGGAACTTCCTCCGCGCATGTCTTTGGTGTTCATCGAATTGGACACATCCAAGCAGATCACCAATTCAAGTGTTTTTGTCCTTGAGCGTTCTCGTTTTGTGCCCATGGAAGGTTGCGCCATCGCCAGGACAAGAAACACGAGAAAAGAACGAAACAGAAGAAAATGCAAAAGTGACTTATTGGGTAGAATGGGTTGAAAAACGGAAGACTGAAGCGTGATCGGAATTTTTCCCAAACGGTGATTCATTCTCCGTAAATTGACGAAATAGAGAAAATAAATGGGGATCAAAAGGAGCAGGTACCAGAGTTGTTCATCCTTCAAAAAAACCAACTCTATTTTCGCAGTTTCCTCAGTAAAATAGCCGAAAGACAGTAAAACCAAAATGATAACAAGCCAAAAGCCGAACTCGAAAAGCAGGGCTCTTGACACCATGCGAAACACTGGGAAAATATGTTGCTTCTTATGGCTCATTTCTAAATACCATTCGTTGAACAATCCAAGTGATGCATGCCAGGACGAAGGCCCAATTTAAAAAGGCAATTGGTGTGGCTGGGGGATCTGATGAATACCTTTTGTCGGTCAGTTTTTGCTTTTCAAGCTGTTCAATTTCAGTATAAATTTTTTGAAGACTGGCTTCGTCGGTCGCCCGGAAGTATTGCCCATTGGTTAAGTCAGCAATCTTCATGAGCACTTCTTCATCGATTTCAACTGGCATGTTTTCGTAGCGAATCCCAAAAGGAGTAGATACAGGTGTCGGTGCCTCGCCATTGCTGCCAACGCCGATGGTGTACACGCGAATTCCTTTCGCCCGAGCGGTTTCTGCGGCTGTCACAGGGTCGGTGTCTCCTGCAGTATTTGTCCCATCGGTGAGGAGGATGATGACACGTGATGGTAAACTATCGTTGCGTAAGCGCGTAACTGCCGTGCCAAGACCAGTGCCAATCGCCGTTCCTCCTTCCAGTCCTTCGGGGGAGACAGCATCGATTTGTTGCTTCAAAATTTCATGGTCCATGGTCGCTGGACAAGCGGTATAAGCTTCACCTGCATATACCACTAGACCTATGCGATCACTTCTCCGTCCATCAATGAACTGCTTGGCTACCCGCTTGGATGCTTCCAATCTGTTGGGTTCAAAATCCATCGCGAGCATCGACACGGAAACATCCAACGCGATGACGATGTCGATTCCTTTTTTGTAGTCTTGATGAATGCCCTCTGGTGATTCTGGATGGTAGGGTTTTGTCATCGCGACAATCGCCAATCCCAGCGAAAATAAATAGGAAAGAACGATGATTGAACGTAGGGTTGGAATCCATCGACTTGAAAAAGTTGACTGTTCAGTCGGTTTTCCGGTGAATTTTAAGAATCCTGGTGCTCGCTGCTCCTTTTTCTTCCAGAAGAAATAGGCGATGGGTAGCAGGGCTAAAGCGATGAACCAAAGCGGGGCGAAGTACTCGTACTCCCAAAAGGCGATGTTCCATTGATCAAACATGTGGTAACGCTTCATCAGCAGTTTGTTCGACAATGTTGCGGCAATCGTCCAAATTGGCTCGAATAATCTTTTCTTCAGGGGCAGATTTCGCAAACTTCACCATGTCTGAACCGTTCAAGATAATTCCAATTTCGGAAAGTAGTTTCTCACTCAATCCATACTGCTTTAAGATCAGCTGCGCTTCGATAGTTGTCTTTTCAAGCAGATGGATGCCAAAGCGCTCCGATAAATACTGGCGTAAGATGAACGAAAGCTCGATGTAATGGTCCTTCAATTCGTTCTTTTCCCAAAGCCGTTTCTGTTCAAGTTGTAAAATCGATTGAAGCGTTTTTTCTTTTCGTGTAAGGAGATTTTCTTCGCTCTTGCTTGATTTTTGTCTTCTGAAGAACCATAAGAGGAAGAGTGTTAATCCAATTACTGACAACACTACCCATCCCCATTTTTTGAGGAACGAATAGAGCGCTGAAGGTTCTTCTGGCAGCTCTGTGTATGTTTCTTCTATGTCGTAAATTTTCCCACCTTCTTTTTGGACCATCAAGCGGGCATTTAATTGTGCACCTGGTACTGTGATGTCTAAGTCATTGATGTTTACCTTTTGAGCTGCGAGTTGGTAAATCCCTTCATCCCAAGGCACGAGCACATAGCTTCCTTTCCAAAAACGTTTACCCTTGATCAGAACAACTGTGTCCATGAATTCCCCAATAATTTCAATTTCTGAGGCGGAAACGACGCTGGTATCACCCGATTTTGTTGCTGGAAAATTTCCTTTCACGGGGAGGTGAATGTAGCTAGCGTCTTTCGGAAGTGGGACCAGATAGGTTAATGTGACGCGCTTGCCGATCAGCACATCATTGCTCGAGAGGGTTGCCGACGGTGCTTGTGACCGAAGAACAAACCCAGTGAAAATGACAACCAATATGGCAATGAATCCGCGCATTATCGCTGTTTAAAGAGTGTAATGAGTGGTCGAATGATGTCGTCGTCTGTTTTGAGAATGACATTGTCGATGCCGCTGCGATTAAAGGCTTGCGTCAATTGGTTTTCGCGTTCTTGGTATTGCGCAGCAAAGCGCTCTCGAACTGCTTCATTGCTCGAATTGACCCAGCATTTGCTGCCGAGCTCCGCATTGAAAAGTGAAACAATCCCCATCTCAGGGAGGACTTCTTCGGCTTCATCTTTTAAGCGAATGGCGATTGTATCGTGGCGCTTAGCGGTGAGTCGCATGCCATCGATGAAGTTGTGGTCATCTGCAAAATCACTGATGACGAAACCAATGGTTCGTTTTTTTTGCGTGTTGCGCAAGAATTTTAATCCTTCGCTTAGGTCCGTACCTTTCGATGTTGGCGCCAAGCCCATCAATTCTCTTAGTATAAGCAAGGTATGTTTTTTTCCTTTTTCTGGAGCGATGTACTTTTCGACCTTGTCACTAATGAAAAGCGCACCCACTTTGTCGTTGTTTTCGATGGCCGAAAAAGCCAAAACAGCAGCAATTTCTAGCGACAAATCACGTTTTGTACGTTCGCTAGTTCCAAAATCGGTGGAGCCAGAAACATCAATGATCAGCATGATGGTCAATTCGCGTTCTTCATTGAACACTTTGACGTGTGGTTCATTGTAGCGCGCGGTGACGTTCCAATCAATCGTTCTAATTTCATCGCCAAAATGGTAATCCCGAACTTCACTAAAGGCCATTCCTCTTCCCTTGAAGGCCGAGTGGTATTCGCCAGAGAAAATGTGCTTGGTCAATCCTTTAGTTCGGATCTCTAAGCGACGAATTTTTTTGAGCAATTCGGAGGTTTCCATGCGAATCAATTAGGGCACTTCAACCTTTCCGATGATGCGCGAAAGAATTTCAGTCGCGCTCATGTCTTCGGCCTCGGCCTCATAGGTCAAGCCAATGCGGTGGCGCATCACATCCGGTGCAACAGCGCGAATATCTTCAGGAACAACATAAGCACGACCATTCAAAAAGGCGTGTGCCTTTCCTGCTAGAGCAAGGTTAATGCTCGCTCGCGGGGAACATCCAAAAGAGATCAATGGTTTCAAGAATCCGAGTCCATATTTTTCAGGTTCGCGCGTCGCAAATACGAGATCCACGATATACTGTTCGATTTTTTCGTCCAAATAGACCTCTCGAACGAGCGCGCGTGCCCGCGAAATATCTTCTGCTTTCATCACATTCACGCAGGATGGCAATCCACCGGTGACCACATTGCCGCGTATGATTTGTTTTTCTTCCTCCTTGTTTGGATAACCGAGAATTACTTTCAGCATAAAACGGTCAACTTGCGCCTCAGGAAGTGGATAGGTTCCCTCTTGATCAATAGGGTTCTGTGTGGCCAAGACTAAGAAGGGGTTCGGTAAAGGATAGGTGGTGTCACCAATGGTGATTTGCCGTTCTTGCATGGCCTCGAGCAAGGCACTTTGCACCTTTGCTGGGGCACGATTGATTTCATCTGCCAATACGAAATTCGCGAAAACAGGACCTTTTTTTACGGTGAACTGCTCACTTTTCTGATTGTAAATCATGGTTCCCGTGACATCTGCAGGCAGTAAGTCTGGAGTAAATTGAATTCGACTAAACTGCACATCAATCGCTTCAGAAAGTGTCTTGATGGCAAGTGTCTTGGCAAGTCCAGGTACTCCCTCGAGCAATACGTGTCCATCAGCGAGAAGGGCAATGAGCAATCGATCAATCATGTAGCTTTGCCCAACAATGACCTTCGCCATTTCATCTTTCAGTTGTTTGATGAGGACAAATTCCAATTGAATTTTATCATTTAATAAGCGCAGTGCTTCTGCCGGAGTAGTTGTGATGCTTGAATTCTCGTTCATTTTAATTTATTGTTCGAAACACACAAAGTTCACAAACATTCACCCCATGACCTTTGGAAGTGCTGTTAATTCTTGTTAATATTGT
>CALPWQ020000125.1 GCA_943327315.2 Chitinophaga pinensis | reverse complement strand
GAAATAAGACAAAAGACCGCTGCGCTAAAAGACAATGGATCGCTGCGCTAAAAGACTTGATCATTCTTCGAAGGGTTTAGTTCCTGACTTGGGCTCATGAAATAATCCCCCATTGAGTCAAGCAACGCTTGAACGAAAATGGCGAAATAAGACAAAAGACCGCTGCGCTAAAAGACAAAAGACCGCCGCGCTAAAAGACAAAAGACCGCCGCGCTAAAAGACTTGATCATTCTTCGAAGGGTTTAGTTCCTGACTTGGGCTCATGAAATAATCCCTCTGACATTGAGGCAAGCAACGCTTGAACGAAAATGGCGAAATAAGACAAAAGACCGCTGCGCTAAAAGACAATGGACCGCTGCGCTAAAAGACTTGATCATTCTTTGAATGGTTTAGTTCCTGACTTGGGCTCATGAAATAATCCCTCTGACATTGAGGCAAGCAACGCTTGAACGAAAATGGCGAAATAAGACAAAAGACCCATCAGCCTTGGCTGACTGTAAGACCAAAGACCTTTTGCCTCGGAGACTTAAGGTAGGGATCGATTACTTTTATTCTTACGATATAGAAAAAAGCCCCGGAATAAACCCCGAGGCAAATAGAAAAAAATTAATTACAAAAACTCACATAATCATTTGAAGACAACCTTGTCTTATTTAAATTTTACCGCAGTGCCATACATTTGTAAATAAAAATTCTGAAAACCATTCGTATCAATGTCAATATCTTGACGCATTGAAACAATTGCATCAGCATTTAGAATTCCCGCACGCAATTTAAGCTCTTGAACAGCAATAAAAAATGCTTTATCAAAATCATTTTGACCGGCTGAAAATTCACCCCATAAGGCACCCCAATCCGCTCTTTCTTGGGTAAGAAGCGCCTCCTTTTTTAAATTCTCAATCTCACCTTTGTATTTTTTGATTAATGTCCCAAGTTGACTTCCAAAAAGTCCTTTGTTTGAAACAGAAAAATAGACTGGACCAATTACTTCGTAATCATTCCTAACATCCCCTGTAGTTACTAAAATTTTGTTTGACATAATCCCTTATTTTAATTTCCACAAAAGAAACAAACGTTTTAGTCAACTTGGGTCAATCTTTTTTTTTGTCATTCATTATGACCCAAATTGTCTCATTTTTTTTTACATCGAAAAAACTACATCGAACAGAAGGAAAAAAACTCGTAATTAAGACAAAGACCCTCCCGCTAATGCGGAATAAAAGACAATAGCGGAATATCAAAAGCGAATTTTAGTGAACTTCTCTGGTATTGACAACTGCGTTATAGCTTAGGAAGCATGGATAAACCACCCCTTGCACCTCCACGAGGGGATTTTTATTTTTTTCTTACTGAGTGTCAACTCACCAAACATTCATAACTCGTAATTCATAATTAAACAACTCACTTCCTTTTCGTACTTTTATCCCAGTAATTTCAAATCATGCGTTTACGATCATTTACTTTATTCGCTCTTGCATTCTTTTTGAACTTGACCACAATGGCACAAGAACAAAAGCTGAAGGCCTATTTGGACACGAAGCAATTCTATGCGCCTGAAATTGGCAACTACATTGAAATTTACTTTCAATTTGCTGCATCTTCTGTCAATTATAAAGGTGTTGAAGGTGGACTTCAAGGTGATCTCGCTGTGAAATTGGATGTTACAGATGGCACAAAAACAGTCGCTTCAGATGCATATCGTCTGCAATCACCCCTGATGAAAGACAGCATCGTGGAAGATTTTTACGATTTAAAGCGCTTTGCACTCGCTCCAGGGAAGTATATCCTCAACATTGAACTATCTGATATCAACTCGGAGAATCCGGCATTAAAAGCTTCTGTTCCTGTATTAATTGAAGATTTATCAAAGGCGATATCCATTTCAGATATCGAAGTGGCTGAATTTGCCTTCAAGGGAGATGAAAATTCGGTGTTCTTTAAATCCGGAATCAACATTATCCCGCGCTTGTCTACTTTCTATCCAACAGAACTGAGCATTATTCCTGTTTACTTGGAAATCTACAACACCAATCAATTGGAAGATACCGTTTGTGGCTTAAAGCAAAGCTTAATCAATATGGAAACGGGAGCTGAGGTGTCTGAATTCACCGTATTTTCACGACATTCGACCTCCAATGTCCTGCCCATTCTGCGAAAAGTTGACATCAATTTGCTTCCAACTGGAAAATACGCCCTGAACTACACGCTTCTTTCCCGCAGCTTAACGGAACTTTCAACACAGCAATATGTCTTTGAGCGCAGCAATGATTTGGACATTCCATGGTCAGTGGAAAACATGGTAATTGATCCAGCATTTCAATCCTCAATTACAAATGATTCCATAACGTATTACCTTGAAAGTTTAATCCCAATTGCTAAACCTGCCGAAATTAAGAACATTATTTCTGTGCTCAAATTGAAAGACCTCGATCAAGAACGTCGTCATATTCAAGCATTCTGGCTAAAAACTGCGCCAACCAACGCATATGATTCGTGGCTAAAATACAAGGAACAAGTGCAACTTGTGGAACGACTTTATTCAAACAATTTTCAGGAAGGATTTGAAACCGATCGAGGTCGTGTTTACCTGCAATATGGAGCACCAACTACGATTGTTGAGCGCGAAACCTCCCCAACAGAATACCCCTATGAAATTTGGCAATACAATAAAATCGGAAAATTCAGCAATAAGCGATTCGTATTCTACAACCCAGACCTTGTCAACAATACATATCGCCTATTGCATTCAGATATGATTGGAGAATTGAAAAATCCATCCTGGCCACAAACGCTTTCAAAACGAAATACCAACAATGGGAACATCGACAATCCAAATCAGTTTTTGCAGCAAAACTGGGGTGGAAACAGCAATGATTATTTCAGACAGTATTAATCCAACAGTATTCTGAATCGTGAAATCATTGGCTATTGTTATTCTCAATTGGAATGGAAAACATTTTCTAGAAAAATTTCTCCCTTCTGTCTGCGAATTTTCAGGAAATGCAAAAATCATCGTTGCAGACAATGCGTCAACCGATGATTCCGTGGATTATATCCGCAGGTGTTTCCCAGGCATTCAACTCATAATCAATGAAAGCAATGGCGGTTTTGCTAAAGGATACAACGATGCGCTAAAGCAAGTAGAATCCGATTATTATGTACTCTTGAACAGCGACATTGAGGTGACTCCAAATTGGACCCTTCCCCTCTTGAAAACAATGGAAAATCCATCTGTAGCAGGCTGTCAACCAAAGGTCCTGTCGTACCAAGATAAAACAATGTTCGAACATGCAGGCGCTTCAGGCGGAATGTTAGACCGCAATTATTACCCTTTTTGTCGCGGTCGTATCTTCGATAAATTTGAACATGATGAAGGACAATACAATGACGTGGCCGATGTCTTTTGGGCAACAGGTGCCGCTTTACTCATTCGTGCCGAACTCTATCACCAAGTTGGCGGACTAGACGAAGCCTTCTTTGCACACATGGAAGAAATTGATTTATGTTGGCGCATTAAAAAATTAGGGTATTCATTCAAAGTTGCCCCTTCTTCAACCATCTACCATGTTGGCGGCGGTACACTCCCCTATTTATCCCCAAAAAAAACCTACCTCAATTTCAGGAATAGCCTTTACATGTTGGTGAAAAATCACGATGGTTTGCTGTTTCCCAAATTATTTCAACGACTTAGTCTCGATGGCATCGCAGGAATTCGATTCATGCTTCGTGGAGAATGGAAACATTTCGCAAGCGTGTTCAATGCACACATGGCCATGTATAAACACCTTCCTGTATTGATGAACCAACGAAAAGAAATCAAAAAGCAGTCGAAGAACTTCAATTCTTCAGGGCTTTATAGGGGTAGTATTTTATGGGCGAGGTATGTACAGAAAGTCGCCAACTATAGTGACTTAGATCAACGTTTATTCGACTCAAAATAAGAAAGCGCCAAGCGATAACCATCCATTCCAAAACCGAAAATACATCCTGCGACAACGGGTGAAATCAATGAGGTATGACGAAATTCCTCGCGATTGGTGATGTTCGAAATGTGTACTTCAACAACTGGAACATCAATCGCCGCAATGCAATCTCGAAGAGCTACGCTCGTATGTGTATATCCTCCAGCATTTAAAATGATGCCATCGTGATCGGACGCTTGCAAGGCATTGATCAATTCCCCTTCAACATTCGACTGAAAATAAAAGATTTCGGCAGATGTAATCGTTTTCAAGTGCTCCAAATACTCCTTAAACGATTGATTCCCGTATATTTGGGGCTCGCGTTTGCCCAGAAGATTCAAATTTGGGCCGTTAACTAGTAGAATTCGCATATCATGTCCGTTTGGGAACGCTATATTAAGGATTTTGTTTCTTTTCTGAAAATAGAAAAGGGATTGGCCGACAACTCCATTTTTGCCTATCAGAACGATGTGAGTAAGCTGCGGGACTTTTCCGAAGCACGAAACATACTTCCTCATGACATTCAATACGCGCACTTGAAAGAGTTTATTGCCGAATTGTACGACTTAGGACTTAGCGCACGTTCACAGGCGCGCATCATCAGTGGTGCGAAACAATTCTTTATGTTCATGCTTATTGAAGACATCATCAAGGACGACCCCAGTGAATTGTTAGAGATGCCAAAGCTAGGACGAAAACTACCTGAAGTATTGACCATAGAGGAAATTGATCGCTTGATGCTTGCCGTTGATTTATCCAAAAATGAAGGCCACCGCAATCGTGCAATCATTGAGACTCTTTACAGTTGCGGTCTGCGTGTGAGCGAACTCGTTAACCTTCGCTTTTCAGACTTGTATTTTGAGGAAGGGTTTATTCGCGTGATTGGAAAAGGAAACAAGGAGCGACTTGTACCTGTAAGCAAGAGCGTTGAAAAAGAGATTGGCATCTACAACGACCACATTCGTCGTCATCAGAACATTCAAGCAGGAAATGAAAACGTTGTGTTTTTGAACCGCCGAGGTGCCAAGTTAACCCGAGTAATGATCTTCACCATCATCAAGGACCTTTCAGTGGCTATTGGACTTACAAAATCCATTTCTCCACACACCTTTCGGCATTCCTTCGCGACACACATGATTGAAGGCGGAGCCAATTTACGCGCTGTGCAAGAAATGCTAGGGCATGAGTCGATTACAACAACCGAAATCTACACGCACCTCGACCAACGATTTTTGCATGATGCGATCGTGTCATTTCACCCAAGAAATAAGCATTAATTCCCAGCTTGTTGGGATGTGATGCGTTTGTTCATCACCTGAAAAAACAGCGGTGGAATTAAGGAAAGCAGCATCATTCCCGGGTATCCCGTTGGCATCACAGGAGATTCATCATGATTTTCAAGCAACTGATAAGGTCTATCGGCTTTGAAATGGTGATCGGAATGTCGGCTTAATTCAAACAAAACCACTCGTCCAATGACGTGATTGGAATTCCATGAATGAATGCGTTTTACACTTTCATAGGTTCCATTTTCGCGTTGCTTCCGCAAAAGACCATAATGCTCAATATAGTTTACCGTTTCAAGTAAGAGGATCCCAAACACTGCAGCAGCAAAAAATCCGAGCATTGCAAAAAATCCAAAGACGAAGTAAATACTGAGCAAAACCGCTATTTGTGCGATGGTATAAGCTACCATTCGGTTGAAAAGGCTGAATTTCCCTTTACCCATGATGGACATTCGTTGACATTCGATTTGCCATGCTTGTGTATAACTGCCAAAATGAGAGCGAAACCAAAACACATAGATGGGTTCATTCTTGCGCGCCGTAGCTGGATCAGATGGTGTCGCCACATTGGTATGATGTCCGCGGTTGTGGTAAGGAAGAAAATGATTTTCTAGTGAGGTCAGCAAGAGTATTTCGCCAAGAAACTGTTCGCCGCGATTCAATCGATGTCCCAACTCATGTCCTACATTGATTCCGATCACACCGCACATGATTCCCAAAGCAATCGTTCTTCCAATCAATTCTAAGGGTGCATCAATCTGATGAAAAATCATGAGATACCAGATGACAAACGCCACCTGCAAGGGGACCATGGCATAAATCAACACATCATAAAAAGAATCTTTTTGTGCAATTAGACGCTCCGACTCGGTGAAATTCTCCACAGCAGGCGGCAAGAAATGTTCGAGCATCGGCACAGCTACAAAAAAAACAAGCAGCGGAAGAAAGGTCAACCAACCCTGAAAAAGGAATGCCACACTCACCGTGATTGGCAACAAAAAAATAGTGAGGTACTTCAGTTTTCTTATTCCCATCGTGCAAAAGTTTAGATCAATTTGCCATACAGATCATAATGATCTGCGGAAGTAATCAATACATTTGAAAAATCGCCCATGCGCACAAATCCATCCTCCTTTTTAATCAAGACCTCATTGTCTACTTCGGGCGAATCAAATTCTGTTCGACCAATAAAGAAATCACCCTCAGCACGATCGAAGAGCACTTTCATTGTTTGACCGACGCGCAATTGGTTCAATTCGTAACTGATTCCTGACTGCAGCTCCATGATTTCATCCGCGCGCTTCTTTTTCATCTTCGCGGTAACATCATCTTTCAAAAGATAGGCATGCGTGTTCTCTTCATGAGAATAGGTAAAAATTCCCAGGCGGTCAAAACGGCTGCGCTCTACGAACTCATACATTTCCTGAAAATCAGCTTTTGTCTCACCCGGGTATCCCGCAATTAGTGTTGTGCGTAAAGAAATTCCAGGGACCTTGTCGCGAATTGTTGCAATCAACTCCTCCGTTTTTTCACGTGTAATGCCTCGACGCATCGATTGCAAGATTTTGGTTGAACCGTGCTGTAAGGGCATGTCGAGGTACTTGCATACATTCTCGCGTTCATTCATCACATCGAGTACATCCATCGGAAATCCAGATGGAAAGGCATAATGAAGACGAATCCACTCAATTCCTTCCACATCTGCCAAGCGATTGATCAAATCAGACAATGCGCGTTTCTTGTATAAATCTAGTCCGTAGTAGGTCAAATCCTGAGCAATCAGCATCAATTCCTTCACCCCTTTGGCAGCAAGGCTTTTGGCCATAGTCACCAAATCTTCTATTGGAGTAGACACGTGATTGCCACGCATCAAAGGAATCGCACAAAAAGAACATGGACGGTCACACCCTTCTGCAATTTTAAAATAAGCAAAATGATTAGGCGTAGTCAGAATGCGTTCTCCAACCAATTCATGCTTGTAATCGGCTTTTAAGGTTTTCAGAAGTCGCGGTAAATCGCGTGTACCGAAGTATGCATCTACCTCAGGGATTTCTTTTTCCAAATCATCCCTGTAGCGCTCCGACAAACAGCCTGTGACATATACTTTATCCACCAAACCTTCTGCCTTAGCTTCGGCATAGCGAATAATGGTATCAATGGATTCTTGTTTGGCATTGTCTATAAATCCACATGTGTTAATGATCACAATTTCGGCATCATCATCCAATGATTCGTGCTCCACATCAAAATGATTGGCCTTCAATTGCGCCATCAGCACCTCTGAATCAAATGTATTCTTCGAACAACCGAGTGTCACCACATTGACCTTGTTCTTCTTAAGGGTTTTGGTCTTCATGCTGTAAAATTAGCGATTCTTCAGTCAGAAAAGTGCGAAAACACACATGAAAGATGGGATTTATTGCCGTAAGCACGTATCTTTGAGAAAGAAGCTTTGCCATGAAAAAATCTCTTGTTTACTCAGTTACACTATTGATGACTATTCTATTCTCGTGTTTAACTCCGCATTACGGCATAAAAGAATACCATGCCGCTGATTCGATGCCCCTAGCTGAAATTGGCGATTTCAATACCGAAAGTGCTGCTGTCGACATTCTATCTGCTGAAATTAAGGGCACTTCAATTCAACTCGTTGTTTCTTACAGTGGTGGTTGCGCTGAACACAGTTTTCGCTTGATTGGAAGTCCTGTATTGACTAAATCCTTGCCACCTCAACGCGCGGTGAAACTCATTCACACCAACAATGGCGACCAATGTAAAAAGATGATTACAGATACGCTCATGTTTGATGTCACTCCTTTAGCGAACAACGCATCAAAGGATAAAACTGTGGTCTTGAATCTTGATGGGGTTGTTACATTGAAATCACTAGTGTTGGAGTTTTGAGTGGAAATGGACTTAATCACACTTCGGTGGCTGAGGTGCGATAGCAGACTCGAAGCCACAAGGGACAAAAGACAATGGACTTAATCACACTTCGGTGGCTGAGGTGCGATAGCAGACTCGAAGCCACAAGGGACAAAAGACTTCAAGATGTTAAGATTTTAAGACAAGGGACAAAAGACAATGGACTTAATCACACTTCGGTGGCTGAGGTGCGAT
>CALPWQ020000124.1 GCA_943327315.2 Chitinophaga pinensis | reverse complement strand
CTTTTTTTGGCGGGTGGCGCAAATCCCTTTTTCAAGGTTGCGCCACGGAGCCTTTTTTTTGGCGGGTGAAGCAACTGACATCCTCAAAAGGACAGTTGCGCCACGGAGCCATATGGATAAATCCATCATTCCATTGTGAACTCCACAAAGGTAATGCCTTTGATGCGATTCAACAACCTAAATTCAGATTTATTCAATCTAAAAGAATACGGTATAGTTCTATTGTTTCGTTGGGGTTAAAGTCCGATAAACTTGCATAATTGAAATATAGTTTTACTTTTGAATTGAAACACTATAATTATGCGTCATTTATTCACAGTTCTCTCTGTACTTCTTCTATTCTCATCACTTTTTGGTCAGCAATGGATCGATAAAAAATACACCTACGATAGTCTGTTGAACTTGACTTATGGAAGTGACATTGGATTTGATGGCCAAATGGATTCGCTAAAATTAGATCTATATCTTCCGAATTGTGATGATCCTAGTCATCTGTCAAAACGGCCTTTGATCCTTGTGTTTCACGGAGGGGCTTTTATTGCTGGGGATAAAGCGGAAGCGAGCATCCAGTATACGTGTCGCCAATTTGCGAAACGTGGATATGTAGCGGCTAGCATCAATTATAGACTTGGTTTCGTTGCCGATGAACAGCTGTGGAATTGCAATTATCCAAACTACAGCTGCATTTTTGCCACGGATAGTTCAGAATGGTATCGGGCGTATTATCGTGGGGTGCAAGACGCTAAGGGAGCCCTTCGTTACTTATTAAATCGAGCTGATACCTATCGCATAGATGCATCCAATGTTTTCCTGACAGGTGAAAGTGCGGGGTCATTTATTTCATTAGGCGCTGCTTTATTGGATGTCAATAGTGAACGACCGATCCAAACCCTTGCCTTGTCAAATGTACCTGTCCCCAATGCCAACACAGCGAATTGTGTATACAATGTTGGTGCTAACCTAAATGCACAAGGCATTACTAGACCTGATCTTGGTGGGATTGCTGGAACAATTGAGCCATCAACGGTGCCTTACACCATCAAAGGAGTCGGAAATATTTTCGGAGGAATGTTCAGCAATCTTATGGCACAACAAGCCCCTGGCGCGACAAAACCAAGTGTTTTTTCCTACCATCAGCCTTGTGACATTGTGGTTTCCATTGATAGCGCGAAAATTTTCTGGGGATTAACTTGGTGTATGACCAACGGCTACGGGTGCTATGGCATCGCAAATACGCCAAAGTCCTACGGAAGTCGAACCATTTCAGATTGGAATACCACCCAAAACTTGGGATATACCATTCACAACGAATTTACAACGACGACGTTTCCCTATAGTTTTGTTTTCGGTCAAGCAAGTTGTACGGATCAAGCTTCGAATCCTTGTCATGCATACGACAATATGACCCTGCGAGAAGGAAATATGGCTCAATTTTTTGCCAATTTGGTAACCACAAATCCAATTTGTGATACTGCGGCATTAGAACTTGGTGAAATTGACTCACACTTCTCCATACATCCAAACCCAACATCTGGAACCATTGCTATTGATTTTGAAAAATGGGAAAGCGGCATACAGGTGAATGTGTATAGTTGTACGGGACAATTAGTTCAATCAAAATTCACCAATGAGATGACTACCGTAATGGAAATAAATGAAGATGACGGAATTTATTTTTTAGAAGTCATCGGAGACTTTGGCAGGTCAACAAAACGCGTTCAATTGTTGAAAAAATGACCACCCCCAACTTGACCTAACTTGACTTGTATTTCGTGCGTTTCGTGTAGATTATAATTTCTATAATTGGTCTGTTTTGAAATTTCATAAAGAGAGTTATGTCCATACAAGTCGTTGAAAGATTATCGAGCTCAGATCGAGCGTCTTTAAAAAAAGGTGTAATTGAGGTTACAGGTAAAGCAATGAACCGTACCGCACTAGGGATAGTAGATGCCCTTTTTACCTTATATCCTAAGGCAACATTCGAGGAAATGAAGCAAATGCTTCCAGACTCAATTAATCCTTCCGCGCCAAAGAATTACAAAAGTCTTTTCAAGCCATACACAAATCGCAATTACGGGGTGATACAGCCTAGCTCAATACGTCAGGAATGTCAAGCACAGGATTTGGATATTCATGCCTCTCATTTTACAGAACCGAATGAAATCTTCACAAGCGCAGATGGGGTAGAGGTCCTTGTTGCGAAAGCATGGGAGAGCAAGGACACAGAAACTGGCGAGAGTGACATTCAGAATTTGATAGATCATGTCTTACAGTATGGAGTTCGTGTAGTCCAAGTGGAAAGAAAGGAAGCCTTTAATAAAGGCGATTACAACCTGGAAGTAATTAACCCTGCGCTCAAGCAAGCTATCGATAAGGCGTCTACAAAGAAAAGTTTATGGTGGATTTATGCGCTTATAGGAGTCCTTGTAGCTGCTGGGGCAGGATATTTTTTAACCAAAAAATAATCAATCAAAATGGCAAGAGAAATAACAACAACAGGTACTAAAAAAGTAGCGACCATCATGAAAGAGTTCAATGCTCATTTTCCCTATTTGAGATTGAAAATATGTCCACCTGAGGCAAAGGCAAAGGTTGCTAAGGGAGAGACAATCACCGGGGTTGATAAAACGCAATCTTTGGCTGCCGTTCGCACAAAAAAGGGAGATGGTGAAATAAGCTTTACTGGAAGTCGCTTAGTTGGAAATATTGAACGAGAGTTTGAAACAATTTTCGGTTTGTATGTTCAAATATGTTACACGGAAAAAGATGGAAAACGTTACTATACAACAGGCTCTGACGATAAAAAATCCCTATCAACCTTGAATGCCGAAAAGAAAAGTGAAGGCTGCAAAGAGGGTGAATGGGAATAAACACAAATTAAAAACGCGGATACCGAAAAGCGAATGAGAGTAGGTAAATAAAACAATAAATGAAATGGCTGATATTACATTTACAGGTCACAAAAAATTGGCATCGATTAACAAGGAATGGTGCGGGAAATTTAACCATACCTATTTGTCTTTTACTGATCCAGACGGTAAATCTCAAGGGGATTGGAGCGTGAACCATTCAACTGTTCGTGCAAAGAAAGATGCGTCTGAATTGGCGACAACTGGACACATGAAAGTGAGTACGTTCGAGGCGCGCTACAAAGACACATTTGGTACAGAAGTGGAGATTAAATACGAGAAAAATGGCCGTTTGTACCGTTCATTGGATGAGCACAATGACATGACCTTGGCTGAATTCAATAGATGGGCCGAAGAACATGGCGCAAGCAAACCATTGGAGGCACACCCTGAGTGGTTTTAATTTCTAAGAAGAGTTATCATGAAGGTCAAAACTACAATTTAGTGGTTTTGACCTTTTTGTTTTAAAATCATGAAAGTAGTTCAGTTCAGGCGAATAGACACCTCAGAAACAGAGTGTTTTATGGATGTATATGCTATTTATTCAAATGCATTTCCACCAGAAGAACGCCAGTCAATGGATGTTTTGGTTGAACGTTTTGAAAAGGCACTCAATGAACTTTTTGTCTTAGAAGCCAATCAAAAGGTACTAGCTTTTGCATTATTATGGCCATTGAGTGGCACTCATTTTACATTGCTTGACTACCTCGCCGTTGACTCGGAATTCCGCTCCAGCGGTTATGGATCAATGATGTTATCTTGCTTAAAAGCTGAAATGTTTAATCGGGATAATCACCTGGTTTTGGAAGTTGAAAATCCAGACTATGGTATTGATACCCGAAGCAAACAGAAACGAATTGAGTTTTATTTGAAAAATGGGGCGGTGCTCTTGTCAAATGTACGCTACCTCATTCCTGCACTTGACTTTTCAAATAATCATGTTGAAATGCGCATGATGCTTTTGCCGAAATATGATATCACTCAGGCGGAATGTGCTAAAATCATAGAAAAAGTACATTTAGAAGTATATGCCAGACAAACAAACAAGGAGCTTGTTCAGCAATTGATTTCTGAATTACCCCAAATAATAACAGTTTTAAATGATTAATTATGTTTGATGTTTTAAATTTTATAGTTGGATCAACCTCCACCTTATTGTCGGCAATAGCGATTTACCTATACATAGTTTTATGGAAAAAGGACAAAACAGATGGTTCATATGATGTTTTTGACTCGTTTTACAAAGATATTCTAGTGCTAGGGATTGATAATCCTGAACTGAGAAATCAGGAAATAACAAAAGACTATAAAGCTCATTTCGAAGGGAATGATCGAGTTAAATATGAGTCATATGCATTTTTAACGATTAATTTTTGTGAAACATTGTTTGATCGAGGAAATGCCAAGCTCATGGATACATGGCAGGATGTAGTTTTCGTGGAGTATTCAATTCATAAAACGTGGTTTCATGAGCCAGAAAACCAGCTGAAATATAAAAAAGAATTCATTGATTTTCTGAATAATTTGACTTCGGAAAAAACTTCTCGTTACTAATTAGCGACCTCCTTCGAAGTTAAAATTTCCGATAAATATTTTTTTTCACCCAACTAATTTTATCTTAATTCCGTCTTAGCTCTGCTAAACGTAGATCAAATATGAGCCTTTTATCTCTCCAAAAAGGAATTTTAGCAGCATTGTTGAGTGCTGTTTCTTTTTTTAACTTTTCTCAATCTACCATCCGCTGCTACACGGACGAAATGCACCAGCTATTGTTGCAAGAACATCCCGAATTGGAGTCTAGACAACAGTTTGAAAGTTGGATGCAAAATTCCGTAATCCAGCAACAGAGTATGGCCATCATCGGTGGTGTTTATTACATTCCTGTTGTCGTCCATGTCATTCACAATGGTGAAGCAGTAGGTACCGCGTCAAATGTTTCTTTTGCTGCTATTCAATCACAAATTGATGTGTTGAATGAGGACTTCCGAAAACTGCTGGGTACAAATGGTTACAATACCCATCCTGATGGCGCAGATACGAAAATAGAATTCTGTTTATCCCAGCGTCGTCCTGACGGATCAGCATTTCCAGTTGGTGAGCCTGGAGTGAACCGAATCAACCGCACAACAGCAGGCTTTACAGCCCCGCCATTTACTACGGCGTATATTGACGCGACAATAAAGCCATGGACCTACAACAATAACGTTGCAACAGCAACACGTGGTTGGGATCCTGCGAAATACATGAATATTTGGTTGTGTAACATCTCTGGAAGCATCCTCGGATATGCGCAATTTCCGCAATCTCCGCTTGGCGGCATGGGGTGTGGAACTCCCGCTGCAGCAACAGACGGGGTTGTATTCTTGTACAACTCAATTGGAAAAAGTGCTGTGACAGGATTCACAGGTGTATACAACGAAGGAAGAACTGCCACACACGAAATCGGTCACTGGCTAGGTCTACGACACATATGGGGTGATGGTGGATGTACCATTGACGATTTCTGCAACGATACCCCCGAAGCCGCCGCAGCAAATTTTGGCTGTCCGGCTGGGACAAATTCATGCACAGCAGCTCCAGATGCAGGTCCAGACATGATCGAAAATTATATGGATTATACAGACGACCTATGTATGAATATCTTTACCAACGATCAAAAAATGAGAATGCGAACGGTGCTAGAAAATAGTCCACTGCGCGTTTCTTTAATCAATTCAGATGCATGTACGCCACCGATTGCAAACGATGCATCTGTAGTGAACATCATTAACCCCAAAGGAGACAATTGCCCAGGAAGCATTATTCCGAATGTTACACTACGCAACAGAGGATCTTCGAATTTAACGTCTGCAACAATTTCTTATAAAATTGATAACGGTACCGCAACGACATTTGCTTGGACAGGCTCATTGACTCCTGGATCAACGGCAAATGTTGCTCTACCAGCATTTACAACAACACTTGGACAGCATACGATTTGGGCTTATTCAACTCTTCCGAATGGCGCCGTCGACCAAGCGACTGTTTACGATACTTCTTCCATCTCGTTTACCATTTCCAATGGGATAAATGCACCATTTACAGAGAATTTTGATGGAAGTATTTTCCCTCCGGATGTGCGCTGGGTTCTAGAGAACGTCAACAATGACTGTTACACATGGGTAGGTGCTTCGGCAGTTTCGATTGCTGGAACATTTAGCAACAATGCAGCTCAATTTCCAGGTTTTGGTAATTCCTCAGCATCGACAGAAAACCTAATCACTCCTATTTTTATTCTGCCATGTAACGCAACAGCTGCAAATCTTCAGTTTGATGTGGCATATCGCCGCAGAAATGCTACGGTTGCAAATTACGAGCGATTGTACATCGAAATATCGGAAAATTGTGGACTAACATGGAATGCGACACCGGTTTACGATAAGTCAGGAACAACACTTCAGGTATTGACGACGACACTTACAACCTATTATCAGCCTGTTGGTGCAACAGATTGGCGCACAGAAACGATCAATTTGCTTCCTTTCGTGACCACGGTGTCTAAAAATGTGAAGTTCAGAATACGCGCAGTAGCTGCTAACGGAAACAACATTTATATTGACAACTTAAAATTCAACGCCACAACGCCTGGTGAAATCAATGTGACGCAAGCCACAACGACGGTGCTGGATGAAGGTTCTTATGCATTTGGATCTGTTGGCGCTGCTAGTAGTTCTACAGCAACTTTTACCATAACAAATACAGGAACTAGCAACCTTGTATTGACAGGACCAATCAACGTAACAGGAACAGGATTCGCGCTAGGTACATCATTCGGCACCACAACTGTTGCTGCAGGGGCGACAACAACATTTACAGTTGTATTTAGTCCTACGGCTGGTGGTTCTTACACAGGAAATGTTAGCTTCGGAACGAACGATTGTGATGAACCTACATATAATTTCGTGTTGACTGGTACTGCAGCCGTTCTTCCTCCTGTAGCATCATTCACAGCAACGCCACTGTTGGTTTGTGTTGGTACACCGGTAACTTTTACCAACACCTCTGCAAATGCCACAACCTATTCATGGAACTTCGGTGCATCAGCAACACCTGCAACATCGACTTTAGCAAATCCAACTGTGACATTCACAGCGGCTGGAACCTTTACCGTTGCGTTGACAGCGACAGGTGCTGGAGGATCGAATACCCAAACAAGTACAAATTACATCACGGTTGTTTCTTCTACCGGGGCAGCTTTGCCATTGACTGAAGGTTTTACATCAGCAACATTCCCTCCAACTGGGTGGACTATTGTGAATGCCAATGCTTCACCTACCACTTGGGCGCGTTCTGCTACTGTAGGACTTGCACCAACTGCTGGAAACTCAATGGTGTTCAATAACTTCTCCTACAACGATGCTGATGACGATCAGGTAAGACTGACTGGAGTAAGCATGGTCGGTTATGCTACAGCACAGCTTCAATTTGATGTCGCTTATGCACCATTCAATACCACGCGCTTTGACGGATTGGAAGTGCTGGTATCAACCGATTGCGGTGCAACATTTACTTCGGTGTATTCTAAATCGAATACCGTTTTGGCAACAGCACCGGCAACTACGGCAAGCTTTACGCCGACAACTGCACAATGGAGAACAGAGACAGTGAACTTAAGCCCTTTTGTTGGGAACTCTAAAGTTATTGTCGCATTCAAAAATCTTTCAGGCAATGGAAACCGATTGTTTGTAGACAACATCAATCTGACTGCGGTGCCGCCAACAGCTGCGCCAGTGGCTTCGTTTACTCCAACTGTCACAACGGTTTGTGCGGGACAATCGGTGACATTTAACAATACCTCAACAGGAAGCCCTACAAGTTACAGTTGGACCTTTGGCGGTGGAACGCCAGCAACATCAACAGCAACAAGTCCTGTGGTGATTTTCAATACCGCTGGAACGTATACCGTTGCCTTGACAGCAAGCAATGCGAGTGGTTCCAATACATCAAATCAAACGAATATGATTACGGTTAATGCCTTGCCGACAATAGCAAGCACGAACCAAACGATCTGCGCCGGAGCGCCTGCAACACTTGTTGCAACGGGATCACCAGCGGGAGGAACGTTCGCCTGGTCAACCGGAGGAACGGGCTCAAGCGTAACGGTATCCCCAACAGCAACTACACCTTATACCGTGACGTATACTGCGAATGGATGTGCCTCAACAGCATCGACATCCACTGTTACCGTGAATGCGATTCCGACATTAACAAGCACCAATCAAACAGTCTGTGCAGGATCACCGGCAACGATTCAAGCAACAGGAACTCCAGCAGGAGGAACGTATACGTGGTCAACAGGAGGAACGGGATCAAGCGTAACGGTATCCCCAACAGCAACAACGCCTTACACCGTGACGTATACTGCGAGTGGTTGTACCTCAACGGCATCGACATCCACTGTTACCGTGAATGCGATTCCGACATTAACAAG
>CALPWQ020000123.1 GCA_943327315.2 Chitinophaga pinensis | reverse complement strand
TCAAGTCTGCCATTACAACTCACATGTCCATTGCAGCGTAGCCACAAAAATCCCCAAACTCGTAATTCGTAACTCATAACTTCAAGAACCTCACATGTCCGTTGCGGCATAGCCACCAAAATCCCCTAACTCGTAATTAGATTTTAAGACACTAAGATTTCAAGAGATTAAGACTTAATCTTTCTTCGTGGCTCGTGGCTTCAAGTCTGCCATCACAACTCAAGTGTCCATTGCGGCATAGTCACCAAAATCCCCTAATTCGTAACTCGTAACTCGTAACTTCAAGAACCTCACATGTCCATTGCGGCATAGCCACCAAAATCCCCTAACTCGTAATTCGTGGCTTCGAGTGCCTCAGCCACCAAAACTCATAATTAGTAATTAGTAATTAAACAACAGCTGGTTTTTTCAGTCCACGATAAAGCAAAATCACACCAGCGATAACAAGCGGAATACTCAGTATTTGTCCCGTATTCAGGAACAATTGCTCGTCGCGTGCTGTTTGTCCTAGTTTGACGAATTCTACCATGAATCGTGCCCCCCAGATGAGGATTAAGAAGCTTCCAAAGACAACTCCTGGGCGCTTCCAAAGGTCTTTTTTCCAATACAAGAACATCAATATGAGGAAGGCAATGAAATAACAAATGGCTTCATACAACTGTGCAGGATGACGAATTGGAATAGCGTTCCATGAGCATTCAAAGGGCGGAATACAGTCGTGGTGAAGGAAGCGAAAACCCCAAGGCAATGTCGTTTCATCACCTACCATTTCGTGATTTACTAAGTTTCCAAGTCGGATAAACGTTCCGCCAATGGCTATCGGTGCTGAAATGCGATCGAGCATCCACAAATACGGTTTGTGAATCACACGACGGGAAAAGATGTACAAGGAGATGAGAATTACAATCGCCGCTCCATGACTGGCAAGACCTCCCTCCCACACTTTTAGAATATCACCTGGATGAGAGAAATATCCACGTTCAAGCACTACACCATCAGCACTTACTTCATCCCAATAGGGGCCATAGAAAAAAACGTGTCCGAGGCGCGCACCAACGATGGTTGCCACCACCATGAACAGCACTAACTTATCAAGCATTTCGTCAGAGATACCATCCTTTCGAAACATCTTTCGCACCACAAAATATCCGATAATCAAGCCTGTAACGAACAGCAAGCCATACAAGTTTGGCGTATTGTATCCATCGATAAGTTGGGAGTCGACATCCCAGTTGATTGCTGCTACCATTTTACTTCTCCAATTTGATTGAGTGGATTAAAGGTAATGGTTTTTCTTTGTGTACTAAAAATGGAAGTTTTTCAGATCGTCCTTTTTTAAAAATTTTATTGCTCGCAGACATCCCTTTTCTAAGTTCCTTTTGTTCCTCCTCCGACAAATGGATCGTTTGTTGACAATCCATTGAACAGCAATTCTCCATTTTATCACAGCAACTTTCGCACTGGATGAAAAGCAAGTGACACGCATCGTTCACGCAATTTGTATGTGTATCGGCTGGATCTCCGCATTGGTGACAAACTGAGATGATATCGTCAGAGATTCTCTCTCCTCGTCGCTCATCGAAAACGAAATTCTTCCCAATGAACTTATTCTCAACACCCGCATTGCAGCAGTCATTCGCGTATTTGATGATTCCACCTTCAAGCTGATGAACATTCTTGAATCCTCGGTGTTTGAACCAAGCAGATGCCTTTTCGCAACGAATTCCACCGGTACAATACATGACCACATTCTTATCCTCGTTTCCTTTCAGATAAGCTTCCTCAATGAAGGGCAATGACTCCCGAAATGTATCCACATCAGGAAGGATTGCTCCTTTAAAATACCCCACTTCCGATTCATAGTGATTGCGAAAATCAATAAGTATAGTATTTGGATCGTCAGTCAATTGATTAAACTCTTCAGCATTGAGGTGCTTCCCTATGTTGGTGACATCGAAAGATTGATCCTCAAGCCCATCCGCCAAAATTTTATCTCGAACCTTAATTTTCAACTTCAAGAAAGAAAATTCCGCTTCTGAATCATCGACAGCGATGTTGAGCCGCACTCCATTCAAGAAATCAATCTGGTACAAATCCTCTCTGAAACGATCGAGGTATTGAATTGGAACAGCAATTTGAGCGTTAATGCCTTCAGATGCGACATAGGTTCGTCCTACCACGTCAATGGCTGACCACAGCTGAAATAAATGATCTCTGAACAATCGAGGATTCTCGAGTTTGGCATATTGATAGAAAGAAATGGTTACGAAATTATAACCGCTCTCACGCCATTTTACCTCAAGTTCCTCCTTACTTAGTGTATTCCACAGTTGCATGCTATGTATTTTTTAGTAAAAAGTGAGGCAAAGGTAAAAATCTAGGTCGATACATGCAATTATAAAATAATGATGTTCGACATTGAGAACTGAGATTTAGAGTACGTTCAATCAATTTTATTCAATCTAGTCAGCTTAAATTGAACCATACGTAATATCTTTGGCATTGAATTTTGCAGGACACAAAAGAAGCATGGAGCACAAGACAATAAGGGAAAGAATTCGGCTGCAACTTCTAGAAGATTTACCAGGTGAACAATCCCATCAAAAGATGTCACCTTTGAATCGCCCCTTGACCAGTGATGCCTTAAAAAACACTTCGAATTACCGCGAATCAGCTGTTGCCATCGTGCTATTTGAATCCAACAACCAGATCGAATGCATCTTAACACAGAGGCCTGAATATGATGGGTCTCATAGTGGTCAGGTAAGTTTTCCTGGAGGGAAGAAAGAAATACATGACGAGCATTTAGAAGCCACTGCGCGAAGGGAGTGTAAGGAAGAAATTGGTGTAGAACTTAGTCTGGAAAATTACCTCGGTGAGTTGAGTCCAGTTTATATTCCCGTGAGCCGCTTTCTAGTGCTTCCTTACGTATATTTCCTGCCAAGTATCCCAGTATTCGTTCGTGATTCCCATGAAGTAGCTGAAATATTCACTTTTCCCCTCTTTGATTTAAAGAAGGAAGAATTGATCTCGACTATGGAATTGAAACTACCTAACGGAACCATTTATAGAAATGTACCTTACTTCAATTTAAACAATAAAAAAGTTTGGGGAGCAACGGCTTTGATGCTCAGTGAAATGAAAGATATTTTATTGAATCTCGACTAGAATCTGATTCGAGCAACCCCCATCGCAGCAGAAAAACTGTTCGAGTTATTCATAAAGAAGCTCAAAGCATCGTACGAAGAAATACCGAACTCGTAGGCACCATTTTTCAACACGAACTTGATCCCTACAGGAATGTTACTTCTGTAGATTCCCCCACCAAAATATCCAGCACTCAAGCATAGCCATTTTACAGGGCGCAATTCACCACCAACACTGAACACTGGATTCGAAATGCTACCTGGACGCGTGCGGTCGAATGGGGCAACAACATCGACACCAAGTGTAAATATTTTTCCAAAATCCATGCTTGCACCTACTCTAAAATCTGCAGCATTTTTCAAGATGTATTTTTCTTGGCCTTGCAGTGAAAGCATCCCACCGTCACGCAAAAGCTGATTGATGGATTGTGTTACATTGTAATCGGATAGTCCACTCACAGACACAGATGTCAAAAGCGTATCATTTACCTTATACACGTTTCTATTGTAAACTACCTGTCCTATGTTGTTTATGGAGGCTGCGATTTTCAGTTTATTGAAAAGAATAGCACTCAGCGACAAGTCAATTCCGTAGCCATTCCCAACAGACTTCGGGAAATTTCCATTTTGAACGAAAGTCGATGGGTTTGATTGCGCGACATTTCCATAATCGATATTGAATCTCGGTGTAACGGACGAGTACATGTACAAGCCACTTTCATTCGATTGCATGTTGAACATGGCCAAGGATTGAATAAAACGACCACCAACACCACCATAAACGACAAAAACAGAATCTTTACCGAATAATTTTCGGCCATAGCCAAAATTGTAATAGCGATTCCACACCGATCGGATTTCAGAACCATTGGTGATGGCACTCAACTTCAGCGGAACTGAAATGGAACCTAAAATCACAGAGTTAAGTGTATCCGCTGAAAGGTTTGCAGAATTTGCAATCATTGAGGTGTCGCCATTGACTGCGATTTGCAATGAGTCGAAATATGATGAAAATTTTCCACGGAAGAGAATATCCGTTGTTTGTTGATTGAATTTAGAATACCATTGGTAGTTTTCTTGCACATTGAAGGCGATGCCACCAAATTTTTCATTTTGATACGCAAAACCGAACCAATTGAGATTTAAAAACATTGACACTCCAGCTTGCGCATAGTCGCCTGCAGCTTCGCGTTGTGCATTCCAGTCGTAGGGTGTTGGATTTGTTCCCAACGCTTGATCCTTTACCGCACCAAAAAACTTCTTCAATTTGGCACTGTTCATGGCATCTGAATACACACCAAATCCAAATTCGGTCATGCCTATGGTTGTATGCTTTCCTGAATAGCCTGTCCCCCAACCTAGTGCAGACGTATTAATTCCTAAGCAGTGATAGTCGCTCACGAATGTTGTTGCCACGCCTTTCCCTACGGCAGAATACGCAATGCCTTGTGTTTGATTGAGTGCTTTAAAAGAAAAGAGAATAGCGGTTATAAGTAGTATTGATTTCATATCAAGTGTTTAGTTGCGTCGAAATTACGGAAATTTTACAAAACCAAAAAGGGGAACGCATTCAAATGAAATGTGTTCCCCTTTTCGCTAACCTAACCTTGCTAAAACTATAAAACCTACAGAATCAAACTATGGAAATGATTCTGTGATGCAAAAGTAGTCATTAATTCGAATCAACGAAATTTTTCAGTAAAAAAAATGAAAATAAATTATCCTAGGGCCACATCAAGAATCATCATCACAAGGAATCCACCTATAAATCCGAGCACAGCGAGATCGGTGTATTTGTCCCGTTGAGTTTCAGGAATCACCTCTTCCACAACCACAAAAATCATTGCACCTGCGGCAAATGCCAAGGCAAAAGGCAAAATGGGCTCCATGTAAATGACAGCAACGGCACCAACAACCCCCGCGATAGGTTCTACAACGGCCGACAATTGTCCGTACCAAAAGGATTTAAAACGACTTACTCCGGCTCTCCTTAGCGGCATCGCAACGGCAAATCCTTCAGGGAAATTTTGAATGCCAATGCCTATAGCCAAAGCAATTGCGCCAGCGATACTCGCATCTGGCATTCCGTGTGCTGCAGCACCAAACAAGACACCAACGGCAAGCCCTTCCGGAATATTATGCAACGTTATGGCCAATACAAGAAGAACAGTCTTATGAAGTTGTGTTTTCACCCCTTCTGTTTCATGGTCCGCAAAATTGAGATGTAGATGGGGTAATTTTTTATCCAAGAAAAAGAGAAACAAGGCACCAAGTAAAAATCCCACAGCTGCCGGCATCCAAGAAAATCCAGGATACATGCGTTCAGACATTTTAATGGCAGGATTCAGTAGTGACCAAAAACTTGCTGCAACCATTACTCCACCAGTAAAGCCCAGCATAGCATCCAACCATCCGCGGTGCATATTTTTAAAGAAAAACACCAAAGAAGCTCCAGCCGCAGTCATCAACCACGTAAAAATGGTCGCTAGAAGTGCCGCCATTACCGGATCAATTTCTGTTAGATATTGCTCTAAAGCATGCATTTAAAATAGTTTATACAAATATACATCAAGAGAAAATGAGATTGTAAAAGATTAACATTTTAATCCAGTAATTTCCTCGGAGATGTCCATTTTATTAGGAAACTCTCACTATCTTTGCAGCCAAATTTTACAATTTAAAGGACACAATGGCAAGCAACAGAACATTCACCATGTTAAAGCCTGATGCGATCGAGAATGGTCACATGGGAAAAATTATCGATATGATCCTCAATGCAGGATTTGAGATCAAAGCAATGAAATTGACTCAACTTACTGAAGAGCAAGCGAAAGAATTCTACGAAGTACATGCTGAGCGCCCATTTTATGGTGAGTTGGTTGAATACATGACCTCAGGACCAATCGTTGCTGCGATTCTTGAAAAAGACAATGCTGTTGCTGATTTCCGTGCATTGATAGGCGCAACAGATCCAGCGGACGCTGCTGAAGGAACCATCCGTAAATATTATGCTGAATCGAAAGGACGCAATGCTGTTCACGGTTCAGATTCAGATGAAAATGCAGAAATTGAATCTCATTTCCATTTCACAGCTGCAGAAATCATCTAAAACATCCTACAACACTGTTTTAAAAGCCGTTCAAGTGAGCGGCTTTTTTTTATTCGCAGATTTTTACTTCCATGATAAAAATCATTTGTTCTCTTCCAAGGAATGGTGAAATTTGAAGAAACAATCAAACCACTCTATCATGAACCACACACGATTTAGATTCCTCATTGCGAGCACATTCTTTGCCGCTGGAATCGCAGCAGTCTCCGTTTATTCCTGTGAAAAGGAGTCCATCACTCCGGGACTTTCAAGCACAAACGCCGATGTCGAGATTAAAAAAGTTGTCATGCCTGCTGATTTTTGCGGTGAACTGATCAACAAACCCGTTTTAGATTCACATGGTGCTATCGTCGCCGAATCAATGATTTACAACACAGATAAATATTTAATCGTAAGTGTCTATGCACAAAATGGGCGCTACATAGAAGACATGTACATGAATATCAGCAAGACATTCGATGAAATACCTTTGACCGACTGGGGGGATCCGCAGTACAACTCCTTTAATTTCAAGATTATTGGAAAGAAATTATGCAATATTCGAACGTTTCAGGTTCCATTAAAACAGGTGCCAAGAACTGCAATGATCAGTTTGATGGCCGAAGTTCGACCGTTGATTCCAACAAGCATGAGCGATAAGGAAGCATCCCGACTCTCTCAAGCATGGATTGAAGGCAAAATTTATGGCGGCGACCAGAAAGGTCGGGTGTTTATGCACAGCTATACCTATTGTCCCGGAACTGTTCCAGTTGATCCCGATTTGGTTTCCGGCAACTAAACAAGGTTAGAAGCGGGATTTACACGGGTATTTCCCGCTTTTTTTCCAAGGTGACACTGAACAATTTCTTATTTCCCTTTGCTTGGAGCGAACTGTAAGATTTTTCGGGCAGAATCATCTTAAATTGGCTTGAATTGGTTATTTTTGACTGCTAACAAACAGACAAAAATGCACTATTCCCATTCCGTTGAAGAACGATTTATTCGCTATGTACAAATTGACACAACTGCGGACCCAAATTCCCCTTCTTTTCCATCTTCCGAGAAGCAAAAAGAGTTGGCAAGAATTCTTGAAAAAGAGTTGAAAGATTTAGGTTTATCACATGTCGAAATGGACCAATGGGGATATGTTTTCGGGACGATTCCTTCGAATAGCTCAAATACTTCGCTGCCAACAATCTGTTTTTGTTCACACATGGATACAGCACCGGATTGCAGTGGAACAAACGTTAAACCCATTGTTCATCGAAACTATACAGGAGCTCCAATCACATTACCAGACGATTCGACTCAAATCATTACCGTTGAGCGGCATTCCTACTTAAAAGAAAAAATTGGAGATGACATCATCACTGCAAGTGGGCTGACACTATTAGGAGCCGATGACAAAGCAGGTGTTGCCATCATCATGGATTTAGCGCAATTCCTCATGACGCATCCTGAAATTCCACATGGAGAAATCCGCATTTTATTTACCCCTGACGAGGAAGTAGGTCGTGGTGTTGAACACTTGGACATGTCTAAAGTCAATGCACCTTTCGGCTACACCTTGGATGGCGGAGCCTTGGGCGACATTGAGGACGAAACATTTTCAGCAGATGCAGTAAAAATTATCATCCATGGAGTTAGTGCCCATCCAGGTTATGCGAAAAATAAAATGGTGAATGCGCTAAAAGTTGGGGCACAGTTCATTGGTGCTTTGCCATCAACCGAATGGTCACCTGAGACTACAGCTGGCAGAGAAGGTTTTGTTCATCCTGTTTCGTTTGAAGGTGGGCTTGAAAAAGCAGAAATAAACTTTATTATCCGTGATCACGACACATCGAAATTGGTGAGCTATGAAGATCGGCTTGAATCTATATTGAAATCCGTTGTAGATAAGCACACAGGTGTTCATTATGAATACTCCGTCACAGAGCAATACCGCAACATGAAAGAAATATTGCAACATGTACCATTTGTAACAGACTATGTCGTAGAGGCCATGAAACGCGCTGGCATCGCACCGAAACCAGCAATTATACGTGGAGGCACAGATGGATCCCGCCTTTCATTTATGGGAATGCCTTGTCCAAATATTTTTACAGGAGAAATGGCAATTCACTCTAGGCATGAATTCGTCAGTATTCAAGACATGCAAAAAGCGGTGAATACACTCATTGAACTTGTTCAAATCTGGGAAAAACACAAGTAGATAATGGATTATTTACAACTCATCAAAGAAATACGCAGTGGTCAGTTTCGGAAGATTTATTTTCTTCACGGAGAAGAACCTTTTTTCATCGATGAGATTTCC